>WFTM01000169.1 GCA_015485525.1 Candidatus Zhuqueibacterota bacterium
TCACAGCATCGCTGCGGAACTCTTCGTCTTCGACAAAGACACGAAACGGCCGGCTGCTGAAATCGACTTTGCTGACGGTTTTGTATTCAACCTGAGCATCAAAGCGTTCCGCCTGCTGGCGCATTTCATTCATCAGCTTTTGCCCGTCAATTCCTTCAGCAAAGCCGGGAAAGTTCTCGATTTCCGTGGTCATCGTCAACTGGCCACCCGGCTCCGGGCCGGCAAATACCAGTGGCGCCAACTGGGCACGGGCTGTATAGATAGCTGCCGTGTAACCGGCAGGTCCTGAACCGATGATGATGACTTTTCTTTTATCTTCTGACATCGTTCTATCCTTTCATCAACTATGATTTATCATGGTATTTTTCGGGAACACTGTCCCCGTCTGATTGCAAACATCTTTTTTCAGAAATCAATTCCCTTCTGAGCGAGAATTCCCTGCTGATATGGGTGTTTGATCTCCTTCATCTCGGTGACCAGATCAGCGCGTTCGATGACCTCCGGATGGGCATCGCGGCCGGTCATGATCAGGTGACACGTTGCCGGGTGGGCATCGAGAATACGGCGGACGTCATCGAGAGAAACCAGGTCTGTGGCCAGAGCGACGTTGATTTCATCGAGGATGACCAGATCATATTCACCGCTGGTAAGAACCTCGATGGCACGCTCGACACCTGCTGCGGCTGCCTTTTTGTGTTCCTCTTCAGGCAGATTATCATCGAGAATTTTATAAAACCCCTTGCCCATCTGCTCCATTTCGAAAAACGGTACCAAAAGCCTGGCTCCGTCTTTCTCGCCATAATGCCAGGACCCTTTCATGAACTGAATCATGATGGTTTTCAAATTATAACCTGCAGCACGGATCACAGTCCCCAGGGCGGCAGAGGTCTTACCCTTGCCATTTCCGGTATAGACGATCTTCAAACCACGGCGTATCTTAATTTTCTTTTCCATTATCTTTCCATCGAGAAATCGGCACAGGCCGTAAAAGAAATAAGGCAGACGCGATTTTCCTGCGCCCAAAAGGTGATGAATATCCATAATTTTACTGGAAAAATCAAGATTTTCATTGGCACGGCCAGAGTGCCGGCACCTCTGGTGCTCTCTCAATGAGGCCTGACGGTCAGAGCTGCTGCTGTGCAGCGGTTGCTGCATTTATGAGGATATCCCTGACTCGCACAAAAATTTCAAGTGGACTCCCCCACAGGGTGAAACGTTCGTAGTGCAGGATTCATCGTGCCCCAAAGTTGCCAGCTTCATCCGGATGACCCGGCAATATGCACGTGCCAGATGTACCGAGACATTCATATCGCGATGTACGATACTTTGCTTTATTCAGCAAGCTTTAGAGGGGATGGCTGTGACGCGACATTAATGTCGCGGTACGGGGAATAAAAAAAGCCCGGACTGTAATAGCCCGGGCTTAAACGAGTTACCTGGATAGTCTCCTTTACTCCTTGCTGCCGCACTGCGCATCCTGACGCACCGGATCCTGGCAGAACTTCCTATTCTGCATTGCAATGGATCCATCCAGGTTCTCTTATTTCCCGCTCTTGTTTCTGCTCCAATTCATTCACAAATCGGCATTTCATGCCGGGAAGTACGGGATAACTAAAAAATCTTCTACACGATGACTTAAATCGTCAACATCGTTATTTTTTAGCGCTCACATACGACTTCCGAATTCATGAATTCTTCGGGTTAAATACATCTTCTCCGTATTGTTGCGGACTGACGCGCCTGACGCCGGCGGGATAAGCGGTCCAGACGCTTCAGGGTGTCCTGAATACGGGCTCTGTCGATTTCCCGTTCGATGGCCTCATCGGAAAGAGGGAGAGGCTCTCCCACATCCATGTGCACACCGGCAGGATATTCGGGCAGATATATCCGACCGAGATCCAAAACGCGTTCACTGCGGCCTTCATGGTATGAGCTATCGGAGTGAGCCTGTGAAAACTTAAGTGCCGAATTCATTTTTTGTCGGGTGGGGCTTTTACCTGCCTGAGCCTGAGCAGTAATGTTGAAAAAAAATAACATCAAAATGCTCAGTAAAACTCGAATCGTCATCCATTTCATACACGCAATCTCCCGATCTACGGAAACAAACTTCGGCGGCGGGTTGCAAAAATGAGCTTGTCCAGTACATCGGCAGATTGTCACATGTATTTAATTAAATACATCTCTGTTAGTCCTGATTCACAAAAACAGCATTTTCGTGATTTTCGGCAGGGGTTGTCTATATCACTCAGCTAACCCATTTTGCTGGTGTACTGCCGCTGGAGAGGCAACAGAGGCATCATACCGCAGGAGCGGTGTGACGAGAGGGTACGGCTGCATTCCAGCCAGAGCGAGGTTTGTCGTGCACGATTGATCGTGTCTGAAAGTTGCCAATGTTACTGAGTTGGCCTGGGAAGATGCGGCATGCAGGAGTGGCATCTCATTTCGCCTGCGTACTGCCGCTGGAGCGGTAACAGGGCGTCACACCACAGCGGTATAACGAGGGGCTGCAGGAGAAAAGCCTTGACTTTTATCAGGCATGTGCTATATTTAACCTGAAATTTTTACCAATCTGGATGCATGGCGTATAACATTTTGATTAACAAATGCTTAGCAAAGCTCTTCATCCGGAAGTTTAATTTCAACAAATCTCCCGCCTTTCCCGTCGCCAAAGCTCTGGCAAGGAAGAAAGCGGGTGAGGTTGCTTTTTTGGGGCTGTAGCTCAGTTGGGAGAGCGCATGACTGGCAGTCATGAGGTCGTCGGTTCGATCCCGATCAGCTCCACAAAAAAAGCCCCGTCCAGTGACGGGGCTTTTTTATTTCAAGGCAGAACCGGTAAAGGCGTTCAGTCGATGGCCTCACCGAGTTCCGGGCTTTTTTGCTCCAGGGTACCGAGGGTAATAAAGCTGTACAGATTCCTGCCACAGCCATTCTCACACTGAAATTCCGCAAACAGCTTTTCTGCGTCCGTATGGCTCTGGACGATGTACTTTTTGACGCTGCCACAGGCTTCGCAGGTGATGATCAAGTCCGTGTAATGCACTTTTTCCATTTCGGGCTCCAGATTTTTTTCAGGACGGGCACCCTCCGGTTCATCGGCACAGCTCACCGGTTCCACGAGAACAAACCAGAACCATATTTTTTTCGCTGGACTGAATCTGCAGAATGCGCCGCCCACGGCCGTTTTTTGTCAACCGCTTCTCCCTTTATGAAGCAACGACCATAGAGTATACATGCCCTGAACCCGCTTTGCAAGAATAATTTTTTTTCGAAACAAAATGACAAAAATAATTCTGATCACGATACTCCTGCTTATCGGTCTGTTTTTCCTGAAACGCGGAAAACGACGCCACAAGACAATTCGACAACGCCGGAAGCAGATCATCGATCGCATGCGCAAGCGCTGACCGGCTGCCTGAACACCCCAATACCCTGTCAGACGAAAACACCCATGATAACTCAGAACGATGCTATTCCCCAAGCAGCGGATCAGACTGCCAGCCAGGAGCAGTTACTCTCTAATTTACGCGCCCTCGCTACCCGAAACTCCTCACTGGTCGAACGCCTGTGCTGGCCGGTGAACAACTCCCACATTCTGACCGATACGGCAAGCGGAAAGACCCTGTATCAATGGCACGCCCAGCACCTTGAGATCAACATCAGCGATGAGCAGCTACAAACCACATCTGGAAGCATCCCTGATCATCAGGATGTTTTTCTCTTTGCCTGCGGTCTCGGCGAACAGCTCGCGGACGTTGTAAAAAAGTTTCCTGATCGGCATGTCACGGTCTGGGAGCGCGATCCCTGGTTGCTCAGGCTGGCTCTCTCACGTTATGATTTCAACGCAGCGATTCAGGATGAACGCATTACTTTTCTGCTCGGCATCGATCTCCTGGATGCGGTGAAAAAAATCCGCAAAAGCCATGTCATCTCTCACCCGATCTTGCAAGCAGTCTATGCACCGGAGTGGTGGTTCGTGCAGGAGGAAAACGCAGTATCCCCTCCCTTTGCTGCTGTCGCCGCCGGCGAACTTTTCGTCGATGACATCATCGACAGCCTGCCCGGGTTTGGCTACTCCCCCTGGTTGCTCGATTTCCGCAGGCTGTCTCTCGAAGAGCTGGAGTACAGCATAGAGAAACTCAAGCCGGCCTTCGTCTTCAGCACAAACTATCAGAATGGCCTGGCGGAATTCTGCCATAAACACAACCTCCCCCTGCTGTGCTGGGAGGTCGATCCTCACCTCGACGATCTGCGCGTTAAAGGCGAAGCAGCCCGTGTACTTTCGTATTTCAGCTACAACAAAGCCAACCTGGCCAGGCTCTCCAGGTCTTCGTTCAACACAACGCGATATCTCCCTCTGGCAACAAACCCGGAAAGACGTTTCCCCGAGCAAGCAAAGACGGAGGCAGCTTTTCCGGTGGCCTTTGTCGGTTCGAGCATGGTCCAACAAGTCGCGGAGGCGAGGCAAAATTTCCTGTCACTCTACGAACGCACAGCATCCGCAGAAGAACAGCGTCTCTGGCCCGCGCACTCCCTTTTGCAGGCAATTTGCGAAGAGCAGGCGCAGGATTACACCCGCTTTCTGATTCCAGACTCACTGCAAAAGCGGGTGCCGGATTTCAACCATAACAACCAACAACAAGGCACTGTGAATGCTGTCATGTTGATCGGCGAAATCATGGCTGCTGAAAAACGCATCACTTATCTCAACAGTCTGAGCGATATCGGCGTGCACGTGTGGGGCGACCCGGGATGGACAGCTAACATCACCGAGGGGGTGCACTGGCACGGCTATGCAGGCCACCGCAACGAACTGAACAGCATCTACTCTTCAGCAGCGATCAACATCGATATCAGCAGACTGTACCAGATGGAAATCATCCCGATGCGTGTCTTCGATATCCTGGCGTGCAAGGGATTTCTCATCACCGAATATTCCGACGAGCTGGCAAGCCATTTTCTCATCGGGGTCGAGCTGGAAACCTACAAAACCATCGGTGAGCTGCGTGAGAAAGTGCGTTATTACCTCGCCAACCCAGAACGGCGGCAGGACATCGCTTCACAGGGCTACCGGGCAGTCCGCGAACGGCACACGATCCGACAGCGACTTCAGGTCATTTTCGACGCAGCCCGGATACAACAGCACGCCCGGAGCAGCTAAAAAAGCATGAACGCGCATGCTCTGAGCTCGCATGCTGTGGTTCAGGCGGCTTTCTCTTCAGGAAGCCGCATAAACTCAGGACAGGAAACAGGCCTAGTTGCAGAGGAATGAACGTCTCGTATCAACACGCTGTGTGGTTGAGATACTTCTCTTCCTCTGCGAAATCGCTGTGCCGGGCCGCCTCCGGGAAACTGGCGACTTTCGGGCTCGATGAATTATGCATTACAAATATTTCATCCTATCAAAAGATCGCCACCCCGTACTTACTCCCATACTTTTGCGCACAGGCAGGCTAAACCCTTTCCACACGATGTGAAAAAGAACTGCAAAATTTTCCCACAAAGACAGTTTCACATCAAGGTGATGATAATCAGAAAGTTATATCATAAAATTTCTGAAGTTCCAGACACTTTATGTTAAAAAAAGACTTGCATCATGTTGTCTCTTCGTCTATATTTGGGCCTGTTATTTTTGCGGGAGTAGTTCAGCGGTAGAACACCACCTTGCCAAGGTGGGGGTCGCGGGTTCAAATCCCGTCTCCCGCTCTCTTTTTGCAAAGGCGGCGTAGCCAAGTGGCTAAGGCGGAGGTCTGCAAAACCTCTATTCATCGGTTCGATTCCGATCGCCGCCTCTCTTCAAGCCGGGGTGGCGAAATTGGCAGACGCAAGGGACTTAAAATCCCTCGGTCAGTATTGACCGTGCCGGTTCGAGTCCGGCCCTCGGCACATTGCCTGTTTTCACCAGCCTACATGCCTCCTTTCTCACACACCTGAGCAATCACGCTTAATTCGAACAACCCACAATACAGAAAAATTCATTGCATCGACATGCGTCATAAATAAACACGCTACAACCCCTTCCGATTTTTGCTCACAGATCAGCGCTTCGCACGAGGAACGGCCGTTATTTTTTCAGGCTGCAAGACACACTTTGTCCCACCACCCGGCGAGCCTGCCACGACGAGCATGAATCGGGTTACATTTAAAGTATGGAATCACACAGAATGACCTTCAGCACCAAACTCTACCCCAATACGATCTGGGGAGATCACTATCAGGGCGACTTTCAGCGGCTCATCTCAGACATCCGCGCGGCCGGGATCAGCAGCGTCATCACTCCCGTTTTCCAGGGCAGCCGGGTCTTCTTTCATACCGAACAGGATGAAACCCCCTCACCCTGGGACCTGCGTGTTTTTCGCGATGCCTGTCAGGAACAGGGCCTGGCATTCATTCCGGAATTCCCCCTGTTCCATGATCCCGATACGTTTGACAACATCGCCCAGTACCGGCCCGTGGATACCCGCGGCTCGGCTGCCATACCTCAGGATTGGTACAAGCCGATCTGCCCGTCGAATGAACCATACCGTACCTACCGGCTCGATCTGATCTTCAAGGCCATCCACGAACTGGAACCGGCAGTGATCAGCCTCGATTTCCTGCACTATCCCTACTTCCCCGGCAGTGATCAGTACCAGCAGAACCCGGTCAATCTGCCGGATTTTTGCTACTGTGACTTCTGCCTGTACCAGTATCGCGATTTCTCCGGGGTACCCAACCCGCAGGATGATGTCGAGCAGTGGTTTCTGTGGCGTTCTGAAAACATCACGCTGATTCCGATTCTGATTGCAGAGCATGCTGAAAAGCAGGGCATGAACCTGAAAATCATGGCCCAGCTGCCTTCTGCTCCATCGCAGGAGTATCTCGAATACCTGCGCCGGATTACCGGACAAGACCCGCGGCAGTGGCGCGATATCCTGCACATTCTCAGCCCGAACCTGCACCTGAACCGTTTCAACGTCGGGCCATCGTGGGGACTGGATATCATTGAAAATATCAGAAAGCATCACGGCCAGGATTTTGCCATCATGCCGGAAGTCGATCTGCCGTTCGTTTTTGATGCCAGCGAGCAGGACAGCAGAACCGGCGTGCTGCTGGAAAGCCTGAAGAATACAGGCACGCCGGCAGTTACTCTGTTCAGTTGGGATTTATTAAGAGGGGATCAGGGGATGATCGATAAAATCACGTCTTTGGCGGGATAGAAACGCATCCCCCGCCCCGGCCGGTGGGGATGCGTGCGCTCAAGGCAGCCAGGCCTGTACCAGAGGCCTGTAAGGCTTCAGCCCGAAGAATCGCGCAGAACGAGCTGGGGCGACAGGATGATCTGCTTGACCGTGGTGTCTTTATTTTCGATCTTCTCCATCAACCGCTTGACGGCCAGGTTGCCCATGTCGAACATAGGCTGCTTCATGGTGGACAGGCCAAGATATGAAGACAGCTCGATGTCATCAAAACCGACTATGGCGATATCATCAGGGATACTCAGTCCGGCAGCGCGGATCGCTTTGGTCGCGCCGATGGCCAGGATATCCGAAGCACTGAAAATAGCCGTAAAATCCTTCCCGCTTTCACGCAGCAGTTTTTCCGCCGCAGCCTGCCCGGCTTTTTCATTAAAACCATCATTTTCCTGTAACTCTGCCTGATCATCCAGCCGTTCTGCCGGCATGTAGAGCTGATCATCCGGCTCCAGACCGGCCTCGCGCAGGGCACGCACATAACCGGCATAGCGCTCACGCGCCGGCATGCTCTGACTGTTACCGGATATCATCGCGATGCGTTTGTGGCCGTGTGAAATCAGGTAGCGCGTCGCCTGAAGAGCGCCATCCTCGTTCTCGACACGAACGCTGTCGATTCCTGTCTGCGAGCGATCGACGAGAACCATCGGCAGCTCAGCTTCGGCGTATTTTTTCTGAAATTCCTCCGGGACATCCATGGAGATAACCAGCACACCATCACAGCGTTTCTCGCGCAGGGTCCGGTCGAGAAAGTGGTCACGCTTTTCTGACTGCTCGACGTAGTACAGGATCAAATCATAAGAAATTGAGACCAGCGCCCGCTGCATGCCACGCATCAGCTCGTGATAGAAATGCCCGGTGTAAAACGGCATGATCGCAGCGATGATGCCGGTTTTGCGCCGGGCCAGGCCCTGTGCCATGGCGTGCGGCGTATAGCCCAGCTCCTCGATCGCCCGCATGACGCGTTCCTTAGTCTCAGGTTTGATCTGCTGACTGTTGTTGATCGCCCGTGACACCGTGCCGATGCCGACCCTGGCGAGTTTGGCGACGTCGTAAATTGTTACTGCCATTCTTGCTGTTCCGATGAATTGGTGTTTTTGTCAATGCCGTATCCGGCCTGAATATCTTCTTTCACGAAAAAATGCAATGCCGATCATGGCGGCTTCACGGCTGTGTGAATCCGCCGGATTCCTGGCAGAGCGTACCATATATGTTGTTAGTCGCACCCCGAACGTGACTCCAGGGTGCCGGCGTTCTATTCTTCGCGCTGCAAAACTCTGATCTGCATGGGCTGCAGGAAAATCTCACTGCTTTCGATCCGCTCACCCGAAATCAGATCCAACATTTTCTCTCCTTTTACAGCGTTGGGCAACGCTGTCCTCACAACGCTCGATTCGTGGTTGAGCACGATGATCAGATGATCGTCATCCAGCCTGCGCTCATAGCCAACCAGGCGCTGTGAAGGGCCGTGCAGAAAAAAATCCAGTGAGCCATCGCTGAGTACAGGACGGCTCTTGCGCAAAGCGATCAGTTTCTGATACCAGGCAAACAGGTCTGCGTCGAACCGTACTTCATCCACCGGGCGGGTTTTACCCGGAATCGGATGCGAGCGCTCAGATTCATAGGTAGAATCCGGCCAGACCATGGGCTTGCGACAGTCGGGATCGTCTCCACCCCACATGCCTGCTTCGGTACCATAGTAAATCATCGGCGCACCGGGCATGGTCATCTGAATACCGGCGATCAGCCGGAGCTTTCGCCATTCTTCGGCGGTCGGTTTGCGCGGATCATAGTTATCGTTCTGCCCGGGGCGAGCATAATGATCATACCAGCGGTCCGGGTTGACGATCTGCGAGGCCAGCCTGTCAACATCATGGCTGTCCATCAAATTCTGCATGACGTAGAAATTTTCTTCGGGATAATCCGCCCGAATCTGTTCTATCTCCCGGCGAAAATTTTCTGCCGCCCGCGCCCGGTCGTTGGAGTCGATAACAAGATGCTTGACAGCAACTGCAAAGCGATAGTTCATCACCGCATCAAATGCCTGCGGGCCCAGCCAGGGGGCGGCGTTGAAAATCTTGTTATTCTGCCAGTCCTCCCACCAGACCTCGCCGGTCAAATAGGCATCGGGATTGATCTCTTTGACCCAGGAGCGGAACTCGGTCCAGAAAGGTATCGGCACAAGCTCTGCTACATCCAGTCGCCAGCCGTCGATACCATCCGAGGGGTCGCCGTCGCCGTTTGGGTCCATCCAGCGCTGCACAACGGCACGGATGTGCTGCCGATAACCCCGAGCAAAATTATCGCCATATTCGCGCACTTCGGGCAAATCTCGCACGCCGTACCAGCCCTGATAGTCAAACTCATTTTCTTCCGTAGTCGGGTCATCCCACTTCTTGATGATAAACCAGTCCTTGAAAGCCGATTTTTCCTGCTTTTCGACCACATCCCGGAAAGCCCAGAAGTTGGCGCCTGTATGGTTGAAAACCCCGTCGATGATTACCTTCATGCCGCGCGCATGCAGTGAATCGATCAAGCTGAGGAAGAGCTTATCCGCGGCACTCCAGCGCCATGTCGCAGGGTCTGCCGGGTCTTCCAGCTCCCAGAGCGCACGATCGCCCTCCGGGTCCGGCCCGAAATTATTATCGATGTGGTGATAGAGTGCCGTATCGTATTTGTGCAGCGAAGGCGATTCAAAAACAGGGTTGAAGTAGATCGCCGTGACACCCAGCTCCTGAAGATAGTCGAGACGATCGATCACACCCTGCAGGTCGCCACCATAGCGGCGAATTCCGGTTTCGCCATAAAACCCTTCTGTCGTGGCATGCTCCCAGGGCTGTAATTTATGCCAGTCAGAAGTCCAGGGGTGAATCTGCCAGCCCTCGCTGAAAGTATAGGGCCAGCCACCCAGCATATCAATTATTTTTGGATCATTGCTGCGATCACCATTACTGAAGCGCTCGGGGAAAATCTGATACCAGATTGCCTGCCGTGCCCATGAAGGGACATTTGCTGTTTTGTCCTGTGCATGTGCAGGCCCGGGGCCAGATAAGAACCAGGCAGCCAGAAGAGCACAAAAAGCACACGACCTGAAAAATCTATAAAGCGAGCTATAAGTCATTTTAACCTGAAAATTCATTCATTCAAACGTATTGTCTGGTTATCCACTTAACTCAACTAACCGGGTCTGAGCAGAGCAAAGCGTACCGCGACATTCATGTCGCGAAGCACGGTACTTTGCATTATTCAGCATGCCCCGGTGCGCAAGGCTGGGACGCGACATAAATGTCGCGGTACGAGTCGGGCTCGCCTGTGTGTCATACCCAGGCCAGAATCCCAACCCACACAATCTGAGTAAGAGCCCAAAAATGCAACCGTGCTGAGTTCAGTGGATAGCCAGAAAAATATTGGCTTAACTACATTTTTAATAGAAATTTACAGCAAGGTACTCTTGTGTTCATTCGCTGCCGCCGTCCGTCTTGCCCGCAGGGGGAAATACGGGACGGGAAATAATCCCGGGCAGCGACCTCAGCTGCCCGGGGGTACTCACACAATAAAAAACAGAATTACTTGATCAGTGTCATTGCCTTGGCCTGGGTAAAGTCGCCGGCAGTGATCTGATAGTAGTAGATACCGGAAGCGCCGGTTCTCACCAGCTCTTTGGTGAAATCGACGTTGACTTCATAGTTTCCGGCCTGCTGCACTTCGTTCACAAGCTCAGCGACGACCTGGCCGAGCGCATTGTACAGAACCAGCTTAACATGCGAAGCTTTCGGCAATGCATAGCTGATCGTGGTGCTCGGGTTGAAGGGGTTGGGATAGTTGTCGCCCAGGCTGTAACTCGCGGGCACAGGGCCATCCGTCATGCGCACGCTGGTGATGGTACAGGGAGAAGTATCATCAACGTTGGTGCCGTCACGATCTTCAACCAGCAGCGGCTGACCCGGAACTTCGTTGTAGTAGTCAACACCGAACTGATAGGAGGACTGATAAACGCCGTTTTCATCAGCACGGGCGTAGCGCACGCGACGGCGGCCGGCGGAGAAACCCGGGCCTTCCTCTTCGGCGCCCTGCCAGTTGAGCTTATACTGTACCCAGTTCTGAATCGGGCCGGTGACAGTGACGGAAAGGTCATAGATGCTGTCGCCGTTGGCATCGGTGAAATCAAACGGCGTCGGGCCGACAGCATTATCGATGCGCTCTGTGCCGCTGAAGAAGTGCCAGACGTCGTCCTGGATATCGAGACGCAGGGTATCTGCAGCAGGATCACCGAATGCGGGATCGCGCAGGGCGCAGCGCATGTCTGCGGTGAACTTCATCGTGACTGTTGTCCCTTCAGGGATAACATCGAAAATGTCGTTAAAGGTCTGAACAGGCAGAACTTTCTCTTCGACATTTTCAAAAACAAAGGTGCGGTTACCACCACCTGTGCTGGCCGGCTCTTCCCAGCCATTGATGGGATCACCACCGCCCCAGATGTCACGATCGGGGTTGAATTTGATGAAGAATTTGTACTCGATCACAGCGCCCGGATTTTCTTTGATGGTTACCGGCAGCTCGAAGATATCCGGATCAGAAAGCGATTCGCGCAGAATCGAATTTTCCGGATCGCTGTCGTTCCAGCCGTTAAAACCACCGCGAACCTGCAGAGTATCGCCCTCGGTGAGATCAAAGATACCCAGCTCGCGCAGCGGCGAAACATCGACCTGGAACAGGATGGTGCTGGTTACACGGGTATCTTCCTGAGCCGGGATATCAGAAATCCACTTCCAGGCCAGGGTCGTGTCCGGAGAATCATCGCGCAGGTTGAGGGTTCTGTTGCCGCCGTCTTTGAGTTCACTGCCATCCGGAATACCGGAAGCGGAGTTTTCCCACAGAACGACGGAATTCAGGTCATTCGCCGGGCTGACGACGAACTGATACGCTAGGGTGTCAGACTTGGCGAAGCGTACGACGCCACTCCAGAAGTTGGAAGCTTCGTACATAATCTGACCGGCATTTTCGCTGGGAGATTCGGCGGTCAGTGCCAGAGTTTTTCCCCAGTCCAACGGTGCAGGCGTACCGCGCAAACCGACGATGTGGTTATCGGGATCGAAATCGAGATAGCTGGAGACGTTGACGCGGAAGAGAACATCGACGGAGTCAGCGCCGGAGCCTGCTTCAGGGAAAGGTGTCCAGTACTGATCACGGCCATTGACCGTATTGTAGTACTGAATAGCCAGAGTCGTGTCGGAATCACCGACCGTGAGCTCGCGGTTGCCGGAATCCGTATTGACATTGGATTCCCAGCCGGAGTCACCGTCGTTTTCCGAGTCAGCGAAAATCTTGTACTGAACGACATCGCCCGGGTTGAACTGCAGGGTAACTTTCCAGTAGTCGCCACCCATGTTTTCCAGCTGCGCACCGGTATCATTGCCCCAGGTCAGCGGGGAAACACTACCACGAAGCTGCACATTGGAGTTGGCAGTGATCGTGTCCGGCACAGTCGCTGTGTTCACCCAGAAGGTGACATTGACTTGCGCCATGGCAACGGAACTCATGCCCAACAGCGCAGTGACGATGAGGAACACTTTTTTCATGGAACATCCTCCATAAATTGGGTTAGTGTGAATGGAACTGACGCACTCCATTTTCTGAAAATTTTACTTCTCCGAGCACCTCCTTCTTCTGGTTCACATTTGTGTTGATTTTCAGGAATACAGAAAATTTTTGTCTGATAAAATGGTTGTCATGACTCAGTTCTTCCCTCAACTCTGTCTTTCATCCCTCGGTATCAAAACCGGAATGACAGGCCGAACTGGTGCACGCCCTCGAGATGCACTTTTTCGGCATAGGCATAGTCGAAACGCAAATCTACTCCCTGCGAATCATAGTTGATGCCAAAACCGGCGGTGTAACTGTTTTCATTATTCTGCATGAACAGATTCTGATAGCCGGCGCGCAGAAAAAACATATTATTGAGAAAGGCATACTCGCCGCCAAAGCTCATGCTCTGCGTGTTGTCGTTGGGCATGTAGCCGTTGACGACCACAGTGAGGGCACTGCTCTCAGAGACATAGGGCTGATAGGCGATGCCGATTTTCAGGGCCAGAGGCAGATCAAAGCGGTCGGTTGCAAAAAAGGCGTTAACGCTTTCGTTGTTGCCGTTGATGGTCGGGTCGATATCTTTCTGCGTCAGCAGGTCTTCACCTTCGATACGCAGTTTCTGCCCGAAATTAGTGATACTGACACCGAGAACGATATCCCGGAACGGGGTCGTAAACAGCGTGCCGATATCGAGGGCGATGCCACTGGCTCCGGAGTTATAGATTTTCTCCTGCACCAGTTTGGCCGTTCCACCGATGGAAAACTTGTCTGTCAGGCTGCGGCCATAGGAAAGGCCGACTGCAAAACTGCCGGCTCCAAAAGTACCGCTGTTCAGCCCTTCCGGATCATCGATAGTGGTAATCGCCTGCTCAGGCATGGTCAGGCCGGTGATGCTGATGGCCAGAGCGCCTCCCTGGGGCAGGACGAACGCGGCTGCCACGTAATCGAAAGAAAGGTCGAGCAGATAGTTCGAGTGCATGACGGTAATTTCGCTGCGTTCCATACGCCCGAGACCGCCGGGGTTCCAGTATGCCGCAGAAGCATCCGTGGCCAGGGCGACGTAGCTGCCGCCCATGGCAGTTGCCCGCGGCGTAACCGGAATGCTGAGAAATTTTGCCGCAGTTGTGCCCACTTTGGTCACACTTTGTGCAAGCGCCCACTGGCCGGTTCCCGGGAGCAGGGCGAGCAGGAAGATATATCGTGCTATTCTTTTCATCATTTTCATACTCCTCACAGCCCAGTTTTATTTGATAATCGCCAGCCGGCCGGTGTGCACGCCGATGCCGGGCGCTTCGATGTGATAAAGGTAAATCCCGTAGGAGACTGCCAGCTTTTCGTCGGTCAGCAGGTCCCAGACAGCCGTACCATCGCCGATGGGATTGTCGTGCTCGATCGTCCGCACCAGCTCTCCGGCAACATTAAAAATGCGGATCGTACAGCGTGCGGGCAGATGGTTGAAGTGAATCGCCCGCGGCCCGCGGCCGGAATTAAACGGATTCAACGGCTCCCAGCTCGCAGCGGCAATGTAGGGATTGGGCACAACTTTGATGCGGCTGAGTTCAGAGCGCGCTGCTTCGAGATCAACGCTTTCGCCGACAGTGGTGAATTCGAACACATCATCGCTCAGAAACGGCTTTTCAAGATACAGCCTGAGGGTGTCCCCTTCCTGTGGGTTGCGCAGAGAATCGACGTAGATCGGGATGAACGAGGCCATCCACGTCACCACTTTCTCGCCGCCGACCTCTTCATAGAAGAATATCCGGTCACGGCGGTTTTTCTCGCGGTTGAAAAGCGCTCCCCGCTCGGTCGTTCCCTCACGATAGACATCGAGAAAACCGAACTCGATCTCCTGGTCGAGGATGATATTGCGCACGCGGAAATTCACAGGCGTTGCCGGCATGCGCAGGGTTCCGAAACGAATTTCCGTGGACTGGCCATATCCCGGAGGCCCGATGACGATCTCATAATCACCCGGAACACGCGTTCCCTTGGAAAAGCCGCTGGTGGGGATGAGAATTTCCACAGCGTGCACATCATCTCCTGTAATCCAGCCTGAGCGCGCCAGGTCCGGAGCCAGCCGCGGCGCATTGGCAAAAGACAGGGTAAAGCCGTCGGTTACCATCTTGACCGCCTCCAGGTCCTGTCTCCAGACCAGGGTGTCGCCGCTGCCAACAGCGCCATTCTCATCGATGCGGAACAGGGAGTAGTTGCGCGTTTTGAGCGTATCTTCCACCCGGCCGAAGATCGTCGTGTCCTCAAAAGTGACCCGGTAGCGCTGGCCATCGCGAATGACAGTACGATCGAATATATTCACCGTAATTTGCGAGGAGGTAAAACCCTGAATGTGCTCCACCCCATTTTGCAGAAACGGTTCCTGAAAACCGGCCGAAGGCGGATTCGGCGTCACTTCGACGACGCTCTTGCCTGTGATGATATTCCCGGCCTGATCGACGGTAATCGGCGTGACGCTTTCCGTGGGCAGGATGCCTTTTGTCGGTTCATCCTTATCCACAAGCCCGCGGTCATAGGCCGTGATGGCGTAAAAATAGGTCTGGCCGTTGATCACATCGGTATCGACAAAGGTATGTGTCAGGCCAGTATCCTTGCCGAGGTCGAAACGTACACCGCGGAAATCAACCGGATGCAATCCCTTGATGCCATTGCGCAGATCAAATTGCGCGATCGGCTTGCGGAATGTCTTGATTCCGGTGGCGTCGGTGATCACCGTAGCATCTTCAAAAGCCGGGTCTGTAGCCCGGTAGATGCGGTAGCCTTCGAAGTCATAGGGGTCTTCGCCCTGACGGGCAAGAAAGCGGTCGAAAGACTGCTCAGCGACATCATCCCAGTACAGCGTTACCTTGCCATCCCCGGGGATGGCCTTCAGCGTCGGCTCCAGTGGGGCGATGGCAAACTGATAATCAGCATCATAAGCAGCCTGTGCAGCCTCGCGGTTAGCCAGTGCATCGTCCCGGTCGCGGCCGAGGGCAACGGCCATGGAAATCCGGCTCACGCCGCCGGGCAGCATCTTAAACGTTCCCGAACCGACGAACAGGTTGAAATCTCCCTCCACAGCCTCGCCGTCATAGAGATCACCGGGTACGAGGTAGCGGTTATAGGCCGTGCGGTCATTGCGCAGGGAGCTGTTGAGCTGGTCTGATCCCGAGTACTGTATATTGGTATAACCGATCTGATCCGACTCCGCCGTATCAGTGACGTCAATATTCTGCTCGCCGGGGAAATCCGTTCCGGCGCCGGTCGTGGGCTGGCCATCGTTTTCACCGCGGTCACCGGTGTTGCCGGCGCCATCCAGCCCGGTATCGTCAAGAAACGGATTCCAGTCACCATCATTGTCGATACCATCGCTGCGGGACTCGTCGATCATCTCATCGATAAACTCATCGATATCCTCATCGATACCGCCGTCGCCGTCGTTATCGATGCCGTCGCGATACTTGCGCCCGAGGTCTTCACTGCCGACATCATAGAGCACAGCAGTGGTGTCACCAGCATCATTGGTGACAAAATATCGCCGGAACTCATCCCCCGAAGCGGCATCGATGATCTCCTGAGTGATCACCGGGCTGTTGGGCTCACCATCGTCATCGTTGTCGATGCCGTCAGCATAGCCTTTATTCAGATCGAGCGGGTCTTCGTCGATGACGCCATTGCCGTTGTCATCGATAGCGTTGTCGGAAATTTCTCCGCTGAGCATGCTGGCAGTGACGACCGGAGAGTTGGCCTCGCCGTCGTTATCATTATCGATATGATCTTTGTAGGCATTGCCCGGGTTTGACCCGGCAGCATTGGAAAACTGCAGGTGCGACTCGTTCTCGTCGATCAACCCGTTGCCATTGTCATCGATGCCGTTGATTGGGTCTTCGCCGATGATCATATTCTCTTTGATGATCGGGCTGAACTCCTCGCCATCGAGGTCATTATCGATGCGGTCAAAGGCGTCGCCCGGAGTTTCGAGGAAGGAGGTCGCCACAACTCCCACCGGCGTATCGCCGAAAAACCGGTTGCCGATATTGTCGCTGTCCGTGGACCAGGCCACGTCTTCGACCAGGTCATAAAAGGCGATATCGTCGTCGGTATCTCCGTCACCACCGACCAGGTCTGCCAGCAGCACGTTGACGCCAAAACGGTCGAGAATTTTCGGAGTATCATTTTTCAGAAATTGCAGAATAAAGACCACATCCTGCACCAGCACCTGGCTCCACTCCATGACGCGGAACGTGGTGACCACCCCAAGGCCCTTGCGGGTGGAATCCGTCGGGTCCGGGGTATAAGCGA
>WFTM01000170.1 GCA_015485525.1 Candidatus Zhuqueibacterota bacterium
GCAAAACCTGTGCTGCGCACGATTACCTCCGCGGGAACTTGCGTGCCGGCAAAGGCAATGGCGTTGAGAATCACGTCGTCGATCCAGATATCCTGCGGTGGATCGTGTCTGCCAAAGGGCACGGGAAAAACCGGTACCGGATAGTCAGCAAGCCGGGCGGAGGGATCATCACCGAGGTTATGCGCGCCATCGCTGAGCAGCAGAACAGCAGAAAAATTGCCTTCACGCACAGCCTCGTACGTCTCGGTCAGGGCAGATGTGATATCTGTTCCATCACGGTCAAACTGCAGCGAATCGGGGCTGAAATGTTCGGGAAGGAATCCCAGTGTATCAGCAAAGGCAGCCTGGATCACGTCTGCACGCCGGGCCAGCTCTTCGCGCCACGGTTGCTGCAGGACTTTTTTCACCTGTTGTGCACGCGTTTCCGGGCCATCACGCAACTGCATGCTGGAGGAATGATCGACCAGCACAGCAACGAGCGGCTTTTCGCTGTAGGTTCTGATCAAAGTGAGTTCCGGCTCGAAAAAAAGCAACAGGATGGCGGCAAGCGTGAAGATGCGCAGGGCGAGCAGAAATCTTCGCAGCGCGGAGCTGACAGGCGGTATGGTGAGGGCGTAAATCCAGCGGCTGAATATCACCATGACGATAACGGCAAGCAGCCAGAACCACAGACTCGAGGAGAACGAAATATCAAAAGTCATTTCCGCGCTCTCTCTCCGGCAAGGTCCATCTGTGGTCGGGCTACCAGACTGAAATCGGATTGTTCCCCCCGGGCCAGGCGAAGGGCGGCAACCTGTGCGATCATGGCTGCGTTGTCCGTGCAAAATTCACCGGCAGGAATATAGGCTTCGAAACCGTCTCGCTGCCCGGCTTCGAGTACAGCCGCACGCAGGGCACTGTTGCGGGCTACGCCTCCGGCGATCACGACTGATCCGAGGCCATGCTTTTTCACGGCACGGGAAATTTTGGGCACCAGCGCCTGGATGACAGCATGCTGAAAAGATGCCGCGATATCCGCCAGGGACTGCTCTTGAGCGCTTTCCGCCAGCGCACGCCAGCGGTAAAGCACGGCTGTTTTCAGGCCGGAGAAGCTGAAATCATAGGGACGGCCTTTGATTTTTGCCACCGGAAACGACTCAGCCAGCGGGTCTCCCTGCTCGGCGGCTTTTTGCACCGAAGGGCCGCCGGGATAGGGCAGGCCAAGAATCTTCGCGACTTTGTCGAACGCTTCGCCGGCCGCGTCATCGATAGTCTGGCCGAGAATCTCGTAACGGGCGACATCATGCACCAGCACCAGCAACGTATGCCCGCCTGAGACGATGAGCGCCAGGAACGGCGGTTCGAGGTGCGGGTGTTCCAGAGTAGCGGAAAAGAGATGGCCTTCGAGGTGGTTGATGCCGATAAGAGGTTTCCTCTGCGATAAAGCCAGCCCTTTTGCAAATGACAATCCGACGAGCAACGAGCCGGCCAACCCCGGTCCGCAGGTCACGGCAAAAGCATCGATTTCAGCCAGCGTAGTCCCGGCTTCGTCCAGGGCACGCCGGACCACCTGACTGACCTTCTGCATGTGCGCCCGCGACGCCAGCTCGGGCACGACGCCGCCATACACGATGTGAATATCCTGCGAAGCGATGACGTTTGCCCGCAGCCGCGTACCGTCGAGCACAGCGGCTGCTGTTTCATCACACGAAGTTTCCAGTGCCAGTATTTTCACGGTTATTTTCTGCGAATTTCGAGAATGTAGGTTGAAGGGTAAATTTTGCGGATTTCGATGCCGTCGATAGGCTTGAAGAAAATCTTGTGATCTTCGTTTTTATGCTCGCGGCTGTAGTCATAGTCGATGTAGAGAAAAATATCCTCCGGCTTGAGATCGAGCTCGAGCAGTTGTTTCTCTCCCCCGACAACCGTCACCGTTGCAACCGAGGGCAGCGCCGTGATCTCGAGATTGGCAGGCACATTGATGACATGAACCGGCACTTCCTGAATTTCATATTCCAGCAGCTTCTGCACATCAGCCTCAAAAGTCACCTCGTGCAGGGGTAGCTGAATTCTGAGGCTGTCAGCGAAAGGAACCAGAGGAACATGGCCGCGGAAGGCGGTGCGCACACGCTCAAAATGGCGTTTTTCCGTTTTGATTTCCGTGATGGAACGCACATGCGGCACCGGCCCTTTGATCGTCAGCGAATCCGGCAGCAGGCGGATACCGCCGATCAGGGCAAAACCTGCGTCTGCTTCGATTTCGATCTGCGGGATGATCTTCACCCTTTTCTGCTTCAGTCTCGCCAGCTTGACCTCGACCTGATCCGGCTCGATGATCGCCAGCGCCTGCAGCTCCTGGCTTGCACGGCTGACGCTCACCATATCCGGCGTCAGCGGGATGAGGGCTTGATCGTCCGTATGACTGAGATCGAGTTCGACAGCTACATCGCCAAAATATCGCAGGCCGAGAAGGGTTTTGCCGTTGCCTTTGAACTTAACCCGCGCCGTTGCCGGCA
>WFTM01000171.1 GCA_015485525.1 Candidatus Zhuqueibacterota bacterium
CGTCGAATACTTGTGTGCGGGACGGCTGGTTACTTCGATATCCCCACCATGTCTGCGAGCAACTTCGCGGGCGTCGGTGAGGCCGATGCCTGTTCCCAGTCTGCCCCGGTCTGTCGAAAGCCTGCCCCGGTATCCCAGCTTGAAGATATGCTCGTCTTCGATTTCTCGCCTGCTGATGGCAACGCCCCAGTTCTCTACGATGATGTGGATGTTTTTCCCGCTGCGGTTGATATCAATGCGGACCCATGGTTGCGTCCCGCGGGAGCGTTGCCAGGAATACTTGATGGCATTGTGCAGAACATTCCCGACGGCACGTTCAAGCTCCCGCATAACGCCATAGACAAAGGCCGTGCCGATATGGTTGTTTTTTTTCAGGACCACCCGGCGCGCGTGGGCAAAATCATCCACTTGCGCACGGGCATTCTCAAGCAGCTTCTCGACAGAAATCGTTTCCTTTGTTTCTGCGTCCCGCTGATTCGAAGTAACAAAATCGCGAAATGCTTTCAGGGTATAGTCAACCTGGATGACGGCATCCCGGGTTTTCGCTACCTCGATCAACGTTGTGATACGTGTGATTTCTCTGAGATTCTTCTTGGCTTCACGCAGCAGCTCCTTAGAGATGGTATGAGGTTGGATTTTGTTTAAAATAGTGATGGCCTCCCTGCCGGCGTCGCGCAGGGCCGGAGGGCGGTGTTCTTTGATGGTGATGTGCTCTTTGTAATTTTGCAGGAAATCCTGAATGTCTGCTAAGTCCTGCCAGAATTTAGAAGGCAGGACGTGTCTTTTAGTGTTGCTATCGATTTTGTCTATCAGTTTTTTCAATGAGCGCGAGGCAATCTCGGCAGGGTGCTCGAGCTGTTTATCCACTTCAGACCAGCTTTGCAGGCCGGTTTTATGAAAAGGGTTAGGCTCCAGCATGTCCAGGCAGGAGTCGAGCGCGTGGGTGACCATGAAGAGTGTGCTGGTGTTGGCATGCATGACGCTGCCGATATCAAAAATGAGGGAGTCAACTTTTTCCTGCAGCTCTTTGCGGGCGATTTGCTCTTTGTGTTCCTCGGTGAAATCTTCTATCGAGCCGATATAGCCGATCGTCTCGCCCCCTTGTTCGGAAGGGATACCCCGGCAACTGATCTTCACCCATTTATCCTGCCCCTGAACACGAAAACAAATTACCTCGCCACGGAGAATTTCGCCCCGTTGTTCAGCCTCCTTTACCTTTTGTAATATGTTGTCACGTTCGCCTTCATTTGAGTAAAAACTCTGGATCGATATGTGGCGGATGTCTCCTTCCAGCGGGAGTTTGAGCAGCATACGTGCTTCGGTGTTGCAAAAAACAAAGTAACCGTTTTCACGAACGACATATAGTCCGATCGGAATGGGGTTAATCCCCAGCGGGACGATTTCGCCCCGTCCCGGGACTTCGAAACGGATGGATTCCAGTTTACTGATGATAACTTCCTCGGCCGTTTTCTGGGTAACCTCTTTGCCCATGATACAATCTCCTTATGTGGGCATGGAGAAAAGCCGGATATCATTCATGAGAAGATGAAAAGTACTGCCCCTGTACGATTCAGACTGTAAGGTGAGAAGAAAAGGGTGTATGGTGTTTAAGTAAAAGTAACAATAAAAATACAAACCATGCAAAAGATTTTTGAAAATGTTGCAGGTTATCCTCACGAATCTACCGTTTATCCGGCGTTGGTATCCGTTTATCAGTTGAAATTTTGTCCTTTTCCTGTAAAGACCGTATTTTCTGCTGTAAATCACGTATGATCCAGCCCGTACACCTTGCGCGAAGGAGGAGAGTAATCATGCGGGTGAACGCACAGGCTGTCTGTTTGAAGTTTGAAAACCTGTGTATTGATCGATTTTCAGACTTGGCCACCACATAGGTTTAAGGAGATACTGATGAGAAAAATTCTCTGGTTTTTATCACTGCTTATCTGGGCTTCTCCCGCCTGGCTTGCTGCTCAGCAGGGCACAATTGCCGGGCGGATTATCGACATGAGCGATCGACAGCCCATGGTTGGTGTCAACGTTATCGTGCAGGGGACACAGCGCGGTGCAGCCTCGGCTGCTGACGGATCTTATCGCATCGAGCACATGCCTGCCGGGGTGTACACGCTGGTTTTCCGCATGATCGGTTACGAACAAAAAACGGTCACCGATGTATCTGTCAAGCCCGGGAAAACTGCGCGCGTCGATGTCGGGTTGCAGGAGCAGATTCTTGACAGTGGCGAAGAGATCGTCGTCACTGCCCGCAGTTATTTTGAAAAAGCCGCAGATGCGCCGGCGAGCACGCGTATTCTCGGCTATGAGGACGTACGCCGCTCGCCGGGAGCGCGCGAGGATATCAGCCGCATGCTGCAGAACCTGCCCGGTGTCACGCCGACGACCGATGACCGCAATGATCTGGTCATCCGCGGCGGCAGCCCTTCGGAGGTGCTTTTCCTCATCGATAATATCGAAATTCCCAATCCCAACCACTTCGGCACCCAGGGCGCCAGCGGCGGCCCGATCAGTCTGCTCAACAACGAGTTCATCAGCGATGTCGATTTTCATGCCGGAGGTTTTCCCGCAAAATATGGCAACAAAGTATCTGGTGTGCTCGATATTCATTTGCGCGAAGGCAATCGCGAAAAGATGAGCGGGCTGGTCGATCTCGGTTTTGCCGGAGCCGGCGGGCAGATCGAAGGGCCGCTGGCCGGCGGGAAAGGCAGTTACATGTTCAGCGTGCACCGCAGCTATCTCGAGCTGCTGGAAAGCGCGATCGATGTCGGTGGCCTGCCGGTATATACCAATATGCAGGCTCGGGTGGTTCGGGATTTAGGCAGCAGCATGAAGCTTTCGCTGCTTGCCATCGGCGGCGATGATTTTATCGATATCGATGCTGATCCTGATGATGAGGACCTGCGTAAGAGCATTTCGGATACGATCCGTGTTGAATTCATCAGAAATAAAACCAGACAGCTCACTGTTGGTGGCACGCTGACGAAAATCTGGAATGAGCGTTTGTTTTCGAGCCTGACTTTATCCCATTCCTATAATCGCTTTTTTATCGATTTCAACAACCGGGAAAAGCAGATTATTACCGGAACGGATGGCGGTCTGGAACTCAAAACCCTTCCCGACAGGGAGAGGGATACGTATGACAACATTTCGGTAGAGCGGTTGACAAACCTGAAATTCGATGCCAGCTATCTTTTCGGCAAAAGGGGAGAGCTGAATTGGGGGATACAGGCTCGCATGGCCTCCTATAATCATGATGTCACTTTTCAGCCATCAGACTCTCTGAATGAGACCGGTGGCCGGAGCGAACCCTATACAATCGCTACGAGCCAGAGCATCACTCCCAAAACCGGGGCATACGTTTCCTGGAGTGCCAGGCCGAACAATCGCTTTACTCTGACCACAGGGCTGCGTTACGACTATTTCGACTTGCTGAAGACTCATGACTGGAGCCCGAGTTTCAGCGCCAGCTATGTTCTGACGGACCGGTTGACGATCAACGCAGCAACCGGGCGGTATTATCAATCACCAGAGTTTGTTTATATCACGGGTGATCCGGAAAATAAGAACAGGTTGAAGAGTATCCGCAGCGATCATTATATCCTGGGCTTCGATTATCTGCTGCGTGAGGCAACTCTGTTCTCTCTCGAGGTGTACAGGAAAAATTACGACCAGTATCCCGTGGCTTCAGACCCGGCATACAGCTTCTTTTCCACCGCCAACAGTGGTTCGCAATATGGTTCGGTTGGTGGGAGAGCACTGGTCAGTAAAGGTCAGGGACGAGCCTATGGGGTTGAGGTATTGCTGCAGAAAAAGCTGGTGCAGGGGCTGTATGGTCTGGTCAGTTATTCCTGGTCGCGTATCGAACACAAAGCCCTCGATGGCATTTATCGCGCAGGTGAGTTTGATAACCGGCTCGTCGCCAATGTTTTACTCGGCTATCGCCTGAATAAAAACTGGGAGTTCAGCCTGAAATGGCGCTACGCCGGTGGGCGGCCGTACACGCCTTTTGATGAGGCATTATCCCGTGCTGTCGGGCAGGGTATTCTCGATGTCAGCCGGGTAAATGGTGAACGCGTTGCAGCGTACAAAAGGCTGGATCTGCGATATGACTACAGGAAGTATTTCAAGAATCTGGTTCTCATCAGTTATTTTTCGATCGAAAACGTTTTGAATATCAAGAACGATGGGCTGGTTTTGTGGAATAAAAACACCGCAACGACGACGGTGACCCGGCAGACCGGGTTTTTGCCGGTGGGTGGCGTCCGGCTGGAGTTTTGAGGTATCCTTTTAGAAAATTTAGGATTTGGCAAAGAAAGCCTTGCGAAGGTTCCGAACCTTCGCAAGGTTTTTTATCCCTGTGGCAAAAAACTCATTTCCCGGCCATTTTCTGCAGCTCGCGCGAGATGATCTGCGTGAACAACCCGGAGCCGGCGAGATTCTGCCCGCCATCGACGACGAGGACCGTGCCGCTGATGTAATCGGCCAGCGGGCTGGCCAGGAAAACCGCTGCCTGTCCGATTTCATCCGTGCTGCCGAAACGCCCCAGCGGAACAGCCCGGCGCAGTTGCTTGCCCGCCTCGCCCGGTGCCAGACGCTTCATGCCCTCGGTCCCTTCGATCGGACCGGGAATGATGCTGTTCGCCCGGATACCGTAGCGCCCCCATTCCAGGGCCAGGGTTTTCATCATGTTGTCGATTCCCGCCTTGGCCGCGCCGACGTGAACCTGCGCTGCATACGGCACCATGGCCATACCGGCAGAGATGAAAATGATATTGCCGCTGGTTTCTTTCAGTTGGTCAAATGCGGCCCGCGCTGCGTTGAAGGAGCCGAGCAGATCGATATCGACAACGGTTTTGAAACCATTGGCGCTGAGCTGTTCCGCTGGACAGAGAAAATTCCCCGCGGCCGCGGCCACCAGCGTGTGGATTGGCCCGAGGGCGTCGCGCGTTGCGGCAAAGGCGTTTTCGAGCGCGGAAAAATCGCGCACGTCTGCAACTGCGGTGTGTACTTGTGCGCCCAATGCCCGCAGCTCCTCCGCTGCGTTGTCCAGTTTCTCCTGCGTCCGCCCGCAGATGGCGATGTTCGCACCCAAAGCCGCGAAGTTTTTGGCGATGCCCAGATTGATACCACTGCCGCCGCCGGTTACGAACACGGTTTTACCTGCGAACATGTCTTTCTTGAAATAGTCACTTACTCGCATCATACTTCCTTCCCGGTTTGATAAATTGCAAAATCCTCGGATTTAAAAAAATGATTTAACTCTCCTGTACGGTCGTCAATTTGCCTGCTCTCGCACATGCTGGTTCCCATCGCTGGCGACTTTGCGAAGTCCGGCAC
>WFTM01000172.1 GCA_015485525.1 Candidatus Zhuqueibacterota bacterium
GCCGCGCAACCGGAGGGCAAACTGACACCGATACCGAACATGCGCGAACCGGAGTGGTTTGCTGCCCATGTGAAAGAAAACTCACAAGTCGTTTTGCGCAAAGAGCGCAGCAAACGGCGCCAGCGCAAAACAGCCCGTGAGGAAATCGACATTCTCAAAGCCTATCTCTACGAAACCACGCCTGCAGAACGTGCGCGCATCGATGCCATGGCGGAGAATATCGCTGCCGGTGCCTATGCTGTGGTGCAGAACAAGTGCCTGCGCTGTCACATGATCGCTGGTTTTGGCAAGGACACCGGGCCGGACCTGAGCGACATCGGCACGAAAAAAGACAAAGACTGGCTGGTTGAAAAACTCATCGATCCGGATCGTTTCGAGCCTGACACCGAGATGAAGAGTTTCAAGCGCCTGCCGAAAGAAACACTGTCCAACATCGCCGATTATCTGATGACGCTCAAAAAAGCAAGGGCAGCATCCGAGACCGATGGGCAGTAACACCCCTCCGTGCTGCGCAATGCCGTGGTACCTGAAAGCTGTGCAGCCTGTGCATGTACCCCTGAACATCATCGTGCGTACACTGCGCTGGCACTTTATGAAAAAAAATGCCCCGGCCCGCATCTGTGGATTGCGGATCGGGGCATCTTTGGAAGTACCCTATCCCACCGCTTTTCGCCCGCTGGCCAGGGAGGTTCTGCGGATGAATCTCAGCGGGAAACATGTCCTCGATCTGGAAACCGGTTCCGGAGTGATCGCCCTCGCTGCTGCGCGCGCCGGTGCTGCCCCGGTTATTGCCGTGGACCAGAATCCGGCGGCCGTGCACCTGGCTGCACGCAACGCTGCGCTCAACAAGCTCGTGATACACTGCCGGGCCGGCGAGCTGTTCTCTGCCCTGCCGGAACAAAAATTTGATGTCATTTTCTACAATGGTGTGAGCACTGCTCGCCAGCAACACATTGATTCATTTCTCCGGCATGCCGGCCGCTGGCTGGCGCCTGCCGGCATCGCCCACCTCATTTTGCCCGCGCACAAGAATATCCTGCCACCCTGTAAATCCGACCAGAGAGATGATTCCCTCGTTTGCATTCAGTGCAGATATTTTTTCAGCCTGTCCAGGACGTTCCAGTGGATTCAGTTGCAGAAAGCAAGCACGCTTTGATCCCGGTTTTTGACTTCTGCCATTGCACATCTGGTTATCTACTTTAATAGCTAACTGGGTATGAGCCGGATACCGGCATCTGTCATTCCGGCCAGGCGCAGCGCCGGCCGGGATCTCATCTTTTCTGACACGTGCCTGAGTCAGGGAGATTCCGGTCTTCCCCTGCGGGGAAACCGGAATGACAGCTTTGGTGTAGTCACGTGCTGTGCTCTGGCGGACTGGCTGAAAAATGCAACATTGCTGAGTTAAATGGATAGCCAGATGCCCTGGAAGTCGCTGAGTTCCTGTGTTGCCCTGCAAGATGATACCCTGAGTCCGCTCGCGGGCCATTGCATTTGTGCAATTCCGTTAAGATTACTCTGCAGCAGTACGATTGCTTAGGATAGCAGCGGCAGCATATCGCCCGTCGCTCGTTACGCCGCCAAAGACCACAATATCACCGGGTTTTGCTGCACACCGAAACTGATGCCGAGTTCAGCCATGAAAAAAATTCTGCTCATCATTGCCGCCCTGTCTGTAGCGGTGTTCGCCGCTCTGCATTTTTTCACCAAACCACGTACTGTTATCCAACTGACTCATTATTATGATTATGACCGCACTTTTCCTCTGCATGTGCAGGAGATGAAAATCAGCGAAGGGTTGTATCATGTGACCTTTAATTCGGTGCATCACGTGCGTGTGCCGGCTCTTTTGCGCCTGCCTTTGCACGCCTCGCCGCCCTATCCGGCAGTGATCATATTGCACGGCATCGGCGATCACAAAAACAAACCCTACATGGCCATCGGCGACTCGATCCTCGCTGCAGCGGGTTTTGCGGTGCTGCGGCCGGATTTTGCCCTGCACGGCGAGCGGGTGCAGGAGCCACTGGACCATAAAGCGATGCGCAAACATCTCTACACCGTACGCGATGCCATCGCCCAGACCGTGTTTGATCTGCGCAGAGCGGTGGATTATCTCGACAGCAGGGCAGATATCGACAGCACGCGCACGGCGTTTATCGGCATAAGTCTTGGAGGGATTACCGGTACGGTTTTTTGTGCAGTGGAGGAACGCATTGAACTGCCCATTCTTGCGCTGGCTGGCGGCGGGTTGCGTTGGGCCCTGGGGAAAGACGCTTTTTCCGAAAAAATGCTGGATATGATTGCGCCGATAGAACCGCTGAATTTTGCGCAGAGGCTGGCGTCACGGCCGGTGCTGTTTCTCAACGCGGAGCGCGATGAGGTGATCCCGAAACTGGCTTCTGTCACGCTGCAGCAGGCTGTGCCCGGTGAAAAAAAGGTGATCTGGTACGATGCCGGGCATCAGATATCCGCAGACAGAGCGTTTGCGGACTGCCGGGACTGGCTCCTCGCCCGCATGGGATCTCTTGACTCTGCTGCCCCCGGGCGGCTCGTGGAGACCTCTGAATAACCCGATTTTTTCCTGCGCCGGAACAGGACAGCGAGCAAAGTTGTCGGCAAGCCCGGCTCTGGCCTCGCAGCTCAGGCTGCGTGACGCCCGATGCTTATTCTCCTTCGCCGGGCATTCCTGCCGCCGGTATTATTCCTTTTCCTTTGTGTCGTTGCGCTTTGCCAGGCAGTCCTCGCACTCGCATAGCGCGCGCAGATACTCGTATGAATACAGGCCCGTATCATGGCCGTCCGACCAGACGAACTGATAGGCATAGCGCCCCACAGGACGGGCTTCACGCGGGCGAATGCCTGCGGCGATATCCTGCGGGAAAACCTGCCGTTTGCCGGTTATTTCATCAACACACTCTGCACAGGGGCAACTGCCGCGCAGGTTTTGTGGGGTGTAACGGCTCTGGTGGCCATCCGACCATTCTATCTGGAAAACCCCCTCAGGGGTGAGTGCCATCTTGCTGGGGATCAACGTCTGCATATCTCTTATCCGAATCTGATTGCATTTCATGACAGGGTAATTTATTTTGACGGTTCTGAAAACAGAACGTGCGGTGCATACTACAAAACAGGATAAAAACATGCAAGACCCTTTCCTGCTCTTCGACGAATGGATCTTATTGGAAAAACAGTTGAGCAACAGCCCCATCAGCATGGTGCTGGCTACGGTCGGTGAGGACGGGCGGCCTGCAGCCAGGGCCGTTCTGCTGAAGGGTTATGATCAGGATGGCTTTGTTTTTTACACGAATACCCGGAGCCGCAAGGCCCGTGAACTGGCGAAGACACCGTATGCTGCTCTGTGTTTTCTCTGGCCGGCTCACGAACACCAGGTCCGTGTTGAAGGCCCGGTCAGCCTGATCAGCGACGAAGAAGCTGACGCCTATTTTGCCTCGCGCCCGAGGGAACGGCAACTCGGTGCCTGGGCTTCGTTGCAAAGCGAAGAGCTGCCGAGCCGGAAAGTTCTGCAGCAGAAATATAAGGAGTATGAAAAGAAGTTCGAAGGCAAGGATATCCCGCGACCACCGCACTGGTCCGGATATCGCATCACAGCGAACTCGATGGAATTCTGGATCGGGCACAAGGACAGGCTCAACGAACGCATCCTGTTCGTCCGCGATGAAGCAGGAGAGTGGCAGAAAAAGCTGCTCTATCCCTGATTTTATCGGGATTTTCAGTGCTCATGTACTGACTGAACAGGCAGCCACAAGTACCTAAAAAAAATATATTTTTCATTGACAATCGACAGCGAATTATCTATATTTGCGTCTCTTATTTTTGAGGTGATATGGCAAAGATCAAAACCAGAAAATCTGGATCGGCTAAGGTGGCCTTGTCGCTGCCTTTTACCAAAAAGAATTACATTATCTTTGCGATCAGTGTAGCTGTCATCCTGATCGGCTACATTGCCCTGGCGCAGGGGCCGGCAGAAAGCTACTGGTCGTTGACCGTCGGGCCTGTACTTCTGGTGATCGGGTACTGTATCCTCGTGCCGCTGGCGATTTTGTATCGGGATGAGAATGCGGCCAAAAACCCGTCCTGATTTGGGCGATTAGCTCAGCTGGTTTAGAGCACCTGCCTTACAAGCAGGGGGTCACTGGTTCGACTCCAGTATCGCCCACGCTACAATATGACGATTTTCAGGGACCGTGGTGTAGTTTGGTTAACACGCCGGCCTGTCAAGCCGGAGATCGCGGGTTCAAGTCCCGTCGGTCCCGCATAAAAAAAGCATCC
>WFTM01000173.1 GCA_015485525.1 Candidatus Zhuqueibacterota bacterium
TATTCAGGGAAAATATGGCAGCAGCAGACTTCCTCCCCAAACGCATCATCTGCCTGACAGAGGAGACGACCGAACTGCTTTACCTGCTCGGGGAGCAGGACCGGATCGTCGGCATTTCCGGCTTCACCGTCCGCCCTGCCCGGGCCCGCAAAGAGAAGCCGAAAGTTTCCGCATTTACTTCGGCAAAAATCGACAAGATTCTCGCGCTCGAGCCGGACCTCATTCTCGGCTTTTCCGACCTGCAGGCAGACATCGCGGCTGAACTCATCCGCCACGGCAAGCAGGTGCTGATTTTCAACCAGCGCTCGGTGCAGGAAATTTTCGCCATGGTGCAGACTGTCGGTGCCCTGGTGGGCAAGCACGAACAGGCAACGCAATGGCTTGAGGAAATCAGCGACAAAATCACCAACATGCGCGCGCAGACACAAGCACGCGACCTGCGTCCGAAAGTCTATTTTGAGGAGTGGTACGACCCGCTCATCACCGGAATTCGCTGGGTATCCGAGCTGATCGAAATCGCTGGCGGGCAGGAGTGCTTCCCGGAGCTGGCCCGGGAGAGCCTGGCTAAAAACCGTATCCTCGCCGATCCGGCGATCGTCATCGAACGCCAGCCGGACATCATCATCGGCTCATGGTGTGGGCGGAAATTTCGGCCGGAAAAGGTGGCCGCACGCCCGGGATGGCAGGAAATTCCGGCCGTACGTGACGGCTTTCTGCATGAAATCAAATCTGCTGACCTTTTGCAACCGGGTCCGGCGGCCCTGACAGATGGACTCGACCAGATCAAAGCGATCATCGATCGCTGGCACGACTATAAAAAAAACGAACCGCGATTATCACAATGAAAACACCGTCGCGAACCAAACAGTGCTCCCGCTGTGGCAACAGCCTGACCTGCGGCCCGGAAGCCGGCGAAGACTCCTGCTGGTGTGCCCGGTTTCCGGCTGTCATGCCCCTGGACTTCAGCCAGGACTGCCAGTGCCCGACCTGCCTGGCGGAGAGTATCGCTACCCGCATCGAAGAGCTGCGCAGCAGGCACAGCCTCGCTGAGATGGTGCGTCTGGCAGCGCCATACCGCAACAGCGAGCTGGTACGCGGGCTGGATTATAACATAGAAGATGGTCTGATGGTCTTCAGTGGCTGGTATCACCTCAAACGCGGCTCCTGCTGTGGCAACGGATGCAGGCATTGTCCCTATCCCAGGTCTGACCGGCGCTAGGGCGTATTCTCCTGTTGTGCCACGCCGCTGCAGCGGTGCGTTACCGGTCATGCGCAGAGCAGTGATTTTTGCAGAATTCATAAATTTTCAGGTTATGAGCACGAAGAAAATAATGATTTCCTGGAGCACAGGCAAAGACAGCGCCTGGATGCTCCACCAGTTGCAACAGAACAGCGAGGGGGAAATCGCCGGGCTGTTTTGCAGCGTAAATCTCGAATTCGAACGCACAGCCATGCATGCTGTCCGGCTCGACCTGCTCCACCGGCAAGCGCGTGCCGCAGGTCTGCCCCTGGAGGTCGTCGGTTTGCCCTGGCCGTGCAGCAATGCAGAGTACGAACGTATCATGGCCGTTTTTTTCGAAAAACTCCTCAGCCGCGGCATCACGCATATCGCTTTCGGCGATCTGTTTCTCGAAGATGTGCGGGCGTACCGCTGCCGGCAGCTCGCGGGCAGTGGCATCGAACCGCTTTTCCCGCTCTGGCAGCACCCCACCGGAGAGCTGTCGCGGCTCATGCTGGAGCAGGGCATGCGCGCTGTCGTCACCTGCATCGACCCACGCTGTATGCCAGAGCAGCTTGCCGGGCGTTTTTATGATGAAGCCCTCATCGCCTCGTTGCCGAAAGGCATCGACCCCTGCGGCGAAAACGGCGAGTTCCACACCTTTGTTTTTGACGGCCCCATGTTCCGGCAGGAAATCGAAATTCGTACCGGCGAGACCGTACACCGGGATGGGTTTGTCTTTACCGACGTCCTGCCTGCGTGAGAAGCCGCTGGTGGCAGGTGTCCTGCTCTTTTTCGGGCTCTGAGACTGCAACACGAGCACGCGGTTTTCTTCTACACCAGGCAGCAGACAAAGACGTCACTCCACGGCAGCGATGTGACGGAATGAGGATAAACGTTTGTAGTGCACGCTTTAGCGTGCCCATCGTTCAGAACTGGTCATAACAACAAAGGATAAGGCCAAATGGCAAAAGAGACAAAGATAGAGTGGAGAGTTCAGAATCTCGACTGTGAAAACGAGGCGAAAAAAATCCGCCGCGGGCTGGAAAAGCTCGATGGATTGCTTCAGTTGAAGATCTACAGCAGTGCCGCTAAAATTGCTGCTGAGATAGATACAGACGTGCTGAGCGAAGATGAGCTCAAAGCCCGGCTGGACAGCCTGGGTTTTCCGGTACTGCAGGGCCGGGAGATCGCAACCCTGCCGAAACCGTGGAAAAATCCGAAAGTTGTCACTGCGGCGCTTTCAGGAATCATTCTCGCCCTCACATGGCTGGCGGAATACTTCTCTATACTCGGTGAACCGGTGAGCACCGGTCTTTACAGCGCAGCCATACTCATCGGTGGTTACTTTTTCGGCCGTGAAGCGATCGAAGAGCTTTTTGCAGAATTCAACATCGGCATCGAGATGCTGATGGCTGTGGCCGCAGTTGTCGCCCTGATCACTGGCCAGAGCGCAGAGGCAGCGACGCTTGTGTTTCTCTATTCCATTTCTGAAGCGACAGAAGGCTACACGGAAGAGCGGACGCGCAGCGCCATTCGTGCATTGATGGACCTGACCCCGAAGACTGCATTCGTCCTGCGTGACGGTAAGGAGCTGGAAATCCCTGCCGAGGAGTTGCAGGTCGGAGACCGTTTTCTCGTCCGGCCGGGCGGCTCAATCCCCACCGATGGCATCATCCGCAAAGGCACGGCTGCCATCGATGAATCCACGGTCACAGGCGAATCTATTCCTGTGCAGAAAAGCGAGGGGGCACAGGTTTTTGCCGGCAGCATCAACCAGACCGGCGCGCTGGAAATCGAGGCCACAAAGGCTTTCCATGACAATACGATTTCGCGTATCATCCATCTGGTTGAGGAAGCGCAGGAGGAAAAGGGCGAAAGTCAAAAGATCATCCAGCGTTTTGGCCGCAAATACAGCCCTGCCGTGCTGGCCACCGGCATTCTCATCGCGGTCGTGCCGCCGATGCTGGGCGCTGCCTGGCAGGACTGGATCACGCGCGCCACGATCTTCATCGTCTCTGCTGCTCCCTGCGCGCTGGTGATGTCGATCCCGCTGACGGTCGTCGCTGCCATCGGCACGGCCAGCCGGCGTGGTGTGCTGATCAAGGGTGGCATCTACCTCGAGCGCCTGGCCCGGAGCACGGTGCTCTGTTTCGACAAGACCGGGACACTGACCCGCGGCCGGCCGGAAGTGACGGACATCGAGCCTGTTGCCGATGGCCTCAGCACACAGGAGTTGCTTGCCTATGTAGCAGCCGCAGAAAGCCGCTCCGAACACCCGCTGGCAGGAGCCATTCTGCGCCATGCGCAAAACGAAGGCCTGCAACTCTCACCCCCGGATGAGTTTACCGCCCTGCCCGGCGCCGGTTTGCAGGCAACAGTCGATGGACACACTGTGCTCGTCGCACGGCCGGATTATTTTCAGGAAGATGGATGGGCACCGCACAAACAGCATATCTCTGAGCTGCAAAATGCTGGTAAAACCGTGGTCGCCGTCTCTCTCGACAACCAGCCGGCAGGAATTCTGGCCATTCGGGACGAGCTGCGGCCCAATGCCAAAGAGGCTGTGCTCCGGCTGCGCAGCACCGGCCTCAAGCGGCTGATCATGCTCACGGGTGATAACGAGGGCACGGCCAGAGCCATCGCCGGCGAGCTTGGCCTGGATGCTTTTTTCGCTGAACTACGCCCGGAAGATAAATCGACCAAAATTCAGGAGCTGGATAAAGAGTATGGCGGGGTGGTGATGGTCGGCGATGGGGTCAACGATGCTCCTGCACTGGCGGCTGCCTCTGTCGGTGTGGCCATGGGCGCTGCCGGAACCGACGTCGCCCTGGAAACGGCTGATGTCGCGCTGATGGCCGATGATCTCTCCAAGCTCGAAGACGCCTTGAGATTGAGCCGCAAAGCGCAACGGCTGATCAAGCAGAACATCTGGCTTTCGGTCAGCGTCATCGTGCTGCTGGTCGCGGGCTCCCTCAGTGGAGCCGTGAGTTTGCCGCTGGCTGTTCTCGGCCACGAGCTGAGCGA
>WFTM01000174.1 GCA_015485525.1 Candidatus Zhuqueibacterota bacterium
CGCCGGTTGCCTTTTTGCTGGTGCGTCGTCGGGGAAACCCTCACTGCCCGGCGGCGAGGCGGGCGCGGCTTGCTGCGATGATCTGTTTTGCCCGCTCGCGGACCTCGTTGCCTCGTTTACGCACTATTTTGCTCACTTTGGTCCGGATCGCTGTTTCTGCCAGTGCGATCGCCTGTTCGTATCTGCCTTGCCGCAGGGCGATGTCGGCCAGGTTGGTGCGGCATTCCATGGTGTTATAGGGGGAGGCGTCGTCATCGGGGTAGGTGGAGAGAATATGCCTGTACAGCGAGTCTGCAAGGGCCCATTTTTCCTGCTTGAAAGCGATGGATGCCTTGCCCCAGAGAAAATACCGGCTGCCCGGAAACACCTGCAGGGCTGAATCTGCCAGGCTCATGGCTTCGTCATAGCGTTTTTCGTGCAGCATGATCCACATCAGCCCGTTCATGGCAGCGGATTTCGATAAGCGACCGCGGGCTATCGCGCGTTTGATCATCCGGATGCCGAGTTCGCGCTCGTCCTTGACAAAAGGCAGCCAGCTCAGGGTTTTGCTCATCGCGCTGCGGTAGTACTTGTAGGTGCCGATGCCGAGGTAGGCGTCGTAGTTTGTGGAGTCGGCTTTCAGGCAGTTTTCCAGGGCGCGGATGCTGTTCCAGCCGTTCTGGAAAGCTTTGTACAGATTGTTGAGCCTGCCATGCATGAAGGCATCGTAGCCATAGGCGCCGCCTGCAAAAAAATACGGCCACGGGTCATCAGGGTAGGTGCGGATGTCGCGGGCGCAGAGTTTCAGCACTTTGCGGGTCAGTTTGAAGTACTGCTCGGTTTCGGTGTATTTTTCGAAGTCGAGCATTTTTGATTGCAGCGCAGCGGCGTGGAAAAAGTAACCGGCCGGATGGTCTGGAAAGGCTTTTTCAAACGCGATCGCCTTTGCCACGGCCTGGTCGTGTTGCTGCAGGGTGGCCAGCTCGATGATCTCGTTGGCGCGTGTGATCATCTCATCGCTGAAATAGCTTTGCGGCAGCACCTCCTGTGCGCTGCAGAAGAGTATGATGGCGAGCAAAAGTCGCATGGGTGGGCCTGTCCTTGGAGTTTGTCCTGCTTTCCGTGCGCTGAGTGTCATTTTATCGATATAATCGGTTGGATTACGTTCCATATTGCCGGTCGCCGGCATCACCGAGACCGGGCAGGATGTAGCCCTTCTCGTTCAGACCGCGGTCGATGGCAGCCGTGTAAATCGGGATGTCGCCATGCCGCTCGCGCACGGCTGCGATGCCCTCGGGAGCAGCGATGACAGAGGCGAGAACCAGATTATCGGCACATCCTGACTTTTTGAGAACGTCGATGGCGAGATTCATGCTGCCGCCTGTGGCCAGCATAGGGTCGGCGATGATCACCATGTCCTGCTCCATAGCCGGAGGCAGTTTCTGGTAATAGCTAACAGGCTGCAGCGTTTCTTCATTCCGGAAAAAACCGAGATGGCCGATGCGCGCTTCGGGGAGATAGGCTGTCAGACCTTCGACAAAGCCGAGTGCTGCGCGCAGGATGGCGACGACCGTTACCGGCCGGGCCAGGATGCGTGCGCTGGTGGTCTCCAGCGGTGTTTCGATGGTTTTTTCCTGTGTCGGAAAATCGCTGACGATGGTGCTGGACATGAGAGCACCACATTCATTCAGTGCTTTCCGGAACGCTGCTACGGATGAGCTTTTGTCGCGCATGATCGCCAGGCGGGTTTCGATCAGGGGGTTGGTGCACAATATGGTGTTTTTCATCGGTATGTCCTCAGAAATTGCCCTTGCAAGCGGGGTTCGCGCCGTTGCGGCGCATCGTATCTCTGCTACGAGGTGCAACAGTGTCAAAAACGTGTTTCGTTTTCCATGAATGAGCGCTTTGCGCAGGGAGATCAGGATAAACAGCAGACAAATATAGCAAAGTTTATCCAAGATGCAAGCAGGCCGTGATGCTGCAGCACGTCAGGCATGGCTCTGTGGCCGCGAAGCGACGAGAGCCTGGCCGGTATCAGGAAGAAAACAGCCATGCCCATCGTGTACGATGTGAGGATTTTTCACATGCCATAACATAATTTTAACAAAGTCAATTTTCCCATGCACCTGCCGATCACCCGCTAAGATATCTCCAGCTTGATTTTTGCCTGTATTGTTGCTTTTTGTACCGGTGCCAGCAGAGCTGTAAAGCTCCATCCGCATCGTTCGGAATTATTGCGCGCGGATGACTTTTCAAGCTGCGGCCTTACCCATCTCAACCCCGGTAATCATGTCCCGAAAAAGTACCCTGACTTTACTCATCGTTACCCTGATTTTTCTGGGATTTCGTGCCGTGCAGGAGTATGCCCGGCCTTATTACACTCTGTTGTTGCGCGATCTTCTGCGTTCGCCGGGGCAAATGGTTGAAGTCCCGTTGCTCGACGACGTGAGTGTGCGGTTATATTCGAAGACCCGTCCTTATGCCGGCAAGATTTCCACTGTGCAAAAAGGCCTGGTGCTGGTGCACGGCGGGGAGATTATCGCCGGCGATGGCTATGGATTCGGCGTACCGGTCTTGCAGATCAAGGGGAAAATCTGGCTCGCTTCAAAAGCGAAAATCGGCAAGTTTGTGCGCGGCGATACCACGGTGCTCTCCAAGCTGTTCGTCATCGACACCCGCGAACAGGACGCTGCTTTCCCGCGCCGGCGGTACATCACCGGTAAAAAAGCCGGCACCGTGCGCGTCGATTACTATCTCTATGGTAAAACCATCGAGGTGCGGGCGGATTTTTCCGCGATGCTGAAATATCCCATCGAGCGGATTTTTATGATGAACGAGCAGGCGGCGCGTACGTTTTTATATGGCCTGACCGTTGCGCGCGAAAAGATCGATCCGTTGGTCTGGGAGCAGCCGGTGCTGGATACGAAGATCGGCCTGGCAGCCCCGAAGCTGGATTTGTCATTCTGGTTTGAGGCCCACAGCAAAAAGTTCCTCGGCCGCGAGCTCATTACACGCTGGTCGCTGCTGGGGCAGGAAAAAATCAACTGGGCCGGCTGCGACCTCGGAATTGACCCGCCGGTGAAGACATTCCGCTATAAAATCACCATTGACTCCCTCCGCTGAGCAGGGCATGCCTCCGGGCAAATCCCCTTGCTTCTTTTCTCAGAATTGCTAATTTGATGTTTTCCATGAAATTGCCTGAATGAATATACCGTTTTCCCGGCATGGGGCAGAAGCGGTATAATCTTTTATTTTCACCGCCAAGTCGCGAAGGGCGCGAAGAGTGTTGTGCGGGAGTAAAATCATTGCCGGCATATCGCGTTCGGTGGTTTTGTTTATTCAGACTTCAGCTTTTCAAATCATCTCAGGGTATCCGGTTTGTTCAGCAAACCGGGCCTGGCTCAAATACAGCTATCTGTCATTCCGGTCAAGCGAAGCGCCGTGCCGGAATCTCATCTTTTCTGGCACGTGCTTGAGTCAGGGAGATTCCGGTCTTCCCCTGCGGGGAAACCGGAATGACGGTTCTGGTGCAGGTACGTGCTGTGCTCAGGCAGACTGGTTGAAAAGATGCAACCGGATAACCAGACATCTCATCTTTTCTGGTTACACAGCATTGGGCTGAAGCTGGGAAATCTTTTATTTTCACCGCCAAATCGCGAAGGGCGCGAAGAGTGTTGTGCGGGAGTAAAATCATTGCCGGCATATCGCGTTCGGTGGTTTTGTTTGCACCGCCAGGCGCAGTGAAGTGGATAACCGGACCAACTTACCAGTAAAATGGATGGCATCATGATACGGGATCGTGACCTGCAGGCCCGGCAGGAGGTACGCACACTGCTGCGGCAGGCACAGGAGGCCCAACGCGCGTTCAAAGAATTTTCACAGGATCAGGTTGATAAAATTTTTGCCTTCATGGCCACGGCCGGCTATCACAATTCGCACAGGCTGGCTAAAATGGCCGTTGAGGAGACGGGATACGGCAAAGTCGATGATAAATCTCTGAAGAACCAGTTTGCCACCCGTTTTGTTTATGAAGCCTGGGCTGATCTCAAAACCGTCGGTATCATCAACCGAGACGAGCAGAACAAAGTGATCGAAATCGCTGAGCCCATGGGCGTGGTGGCGGCGATCATCCCGACGACCAACCCGACCTCGACGGCGCTGTACAAAGCGTTGATTGCCGTGAAAGCCCGCAACGCCGTGGTTTTTTCTCCGCATCCGCGCGCGGCAAAGTGCACTTATGAAAGCGTGCGCATCATGGCGCGGGCAGCAGAGGAGGCTGGCGCACCTGCCGGTCTCATCTCGTGCATGACACAGATGGATATGGCCGGCACGGAGGAGCTGATGCATGCCCGCGAGACGGCTGTGATACTGGCAACAGGCGGCCCGGGACTTGTGCGTGCGGCCTACAGCGCAGGCAAACCGGCTTTTGGCGTCGGCCCGGGCAATGTACCGATTTACATCGACCGCAGCGCGCAGCTCGAAAAAGCTGTCCGCGATGTGATCCGCGGTAAAACGTTTGATTGGGGCACGCTGTGCAGCAGTGAGCAGGCACTGGTTGTGGATGCCCCGGTGTATGAGCAGACCAGGCAGCTCTTAGTGGAAAACGGCGCGTATTTTCTCGATGAAAAGCAGGCTGCCGTCGTCGGGCGTATTCTCGTTTTTGAAAACGGCATGATCAATCCTGAGCTGGTCGGCCATTCGCCGCAGGCTATTGCTGCCGTCGCCGGGATCAGCATCCCGGACAGCGTCAAAGTGCTCGTCGCTGAGCAGAGTGGCATCGGAAAGGAGTTTCCCCTCAGCCGGGAAAAGCTGTCGCCGGTGCTGGCCATGTACCGCGTGCAGGACTGGCAAGACGGCTGCGACCATTGCATCCGGCTGCTCAACCTCGGCGGCCGCGGGCATACCCTTGGCATTCACGCTACCGATGAACAGGTGATCATGCAGTTTGCTCTGCACAAACCAGCGTTCCGGATCGTCGTCAATACGCCTTCCAGCCTGGGGGCCGTTGGCGCAACTACCGGGCTGGACCCGGCCCTGACTCTCGGGTGCGGCACCTATGGCGGCAATATTTCTGCAGACAATATCTCACCGAAAAATCTGCTCAACATCAAACGGCTGGCCTATGAAACCTCAACCGGGCCGGAAATGGTGTACATGTACGATCTCGGCAAGTGGAACGCCACCATAAGCTGGGAAGATGTCTCGCACCTGCGCGAGCGCCATGCAGGCTATCAGTTCCCCTATCAGAAAGCCCTCGAAGGTGATGTTTCGCGCAAGGGCAGTTATTTTGAAAAAAAGCAGGATACGCCAGCAGCCAGACCAGCACCTGCACCCGCACAACAGCCGGCTTCAGCGCCCGCACCGCCGAACAGAAAAACTGAAATGAAATACGGCAAAGATGGCCTGAGCGGTGAACAGGTCGATGCCATCGTCGAACAATTTCTCCGGGAACGCGGGTTGCAATGAGAACAGGAAAAACCATCCCGGTAGGTATCTCCAACCGGCATTTCCATCTTTCACAGGACGACCTCGAACGCCTGTTTGGCCGCGGCTATCAGCTGACGCGACTGCGCGATATCACCCAGATCGGCCAGTTTGCAGCGCAGGAGACTCTCGATGTCATCGGTCCGGCCGGTACGATCACCGGCATTCGCATCGTCGGCCCTGTGCGCGAGCGCACACAGCTGGAGCTGGCTGCTTCGGATGCTCACGTGCTCGGAATCTCACCGCCGGTGCGTTACAGCGGTGATCTCGATGGCAGCGCCTGCGTACGTTTGCGTGGCCCGGCCGGAGAAATCGATCTGCACGAGGGGGTTATCATTCCGATCCGGCACCTGCACCTCAGCCCCGGCGATGCGCGTGAATTCGGCCTGCGCAACGGCGCCCGGGTTCAAATCGCTCCTGCACAACGCCCGCAGTTTGATACCCGTAACGAACCCCGGCCGGTGACTTTCGATAACGTGCTCGTGCGCGTCAGCCCGACCTTTGTCGCCGAGTTTCATATCGATATCGATGAGGCCAATGCCACCGGGCTGCGCAACGGCGATCCGGTACGGATCACCGGCCTGTCAGAACTCGATCGCATGGCGCGCAAAAGCGTGATCACCGAGCGCGATGTCCGCACCGCGATTTTGCAGGGCCGGCGCATCAAACCTGTCGCTGGTGCGGTGATCACTCCGGCCGCGAAAGACCTCGCCCGCGAACACGGCATTTTCGATGAGTGAGCGCTCAGCTATTCTGCTCGCCGGTGTCTGGCCAGCTTCGTCTTTGCATTTCAACCTTGATTCTGGTGAGATGTCTCTGCCGGATCATCTTGCCCGGCGCGTAGCACAGCACTGGCAGGGTGCCCGCACGCGCAACCCCCGTCTTTTCGATGGCCCGCTGGTCAGCCTGACCGGCTTTGCCGCGGGCACGAATTTTCTGCACCTCGACTGTGCCGTCTGTGGCTATCGCGATTTGCTTTTTGCGAACGCGCTGCGCGAAAACAAGGAACACGAGCTGGCAGACCAGATGCCGCGCGCATTGGGCATCAGCGCTCTGCTGCAGACCGCTGATGAGCAGCTCGTTTTGATGCACCGCAGCCATGATGTGGGTGAATATCCCGGCATGATCGACGTGCCGGGCGGGCATATCGATCCTTACGATCTGAACGAGCAGGGCCGTGCCGACCCGTTTCATGCTATGCGCGCTGAACTGCTGGAGGAGCTGGGGCTGGATGCACCCCGGCTGGGCGAGTTGTTGTGCTACGGGCTGGTGGAGAACCGGCTCTGCCGCAAGCCTGAGCTGGTGTTTCATGCGCATACGGCGTTGACTTTCGCGCAGGTGCAAACAGCCGCACAGTCTGCGCGGGACCGGTTCGAATTTACCCGGCTGGCATCTGTGCCGGCCAGTCCGGCTGCGATCACGGAGTTTTTGCAGCAGCGCGGGATGGAGTGCACGCCCTCATGCGAAGGCTGCCTGCGCCTGTTTCTCGAGGTCGCAGCAGCGTGATGTGCAGCTTCTGTCCGCGTCGCTTCTGATTGTGCACGGCTCGTCCTCTGAGCCGTGAAGTGCGTATGTGCACAGAAATCAGCCCGTCGTATTTTTCAAGAGTTGTGAATTTTTCAGGTTAAAAAGTCTATTCATGCTGCGTCTTGTTTCTCTGTCCAAGCAATATGGTTCGAAAATCCTGTTCGACTCGGTGGCCCTGCACATCAAGCCCGGCGAACGCGTTGGCCTGGTGGGTGCAAACGGAACAGGCAAGACCACGCTGTTGCGCATGCTCGCCGGCGAAGAGAGCCCAGACGCAGGTGAGATCGTTCTGAAAAAAAATGCCCGTATCGGCTACCTGAAGCAGGATATCACCGAAGAATCGGAACAGACGGTTCTGGAGACCGTCTTGCAGGGTTTTCCTGAAATTGCCCGGCTCGAACACAGATTGCTGCATCTGCAGCAACAGATATCCGAGCAGCCCGGCGATCAGGCTCTGCTGGCCGAGTATGGCCGCGTGCAGGAAGCTTTTGAACGGCTCGGCGGCTACGGACTGGAGACCAGGGCGCGCGCAATTTTAACCGGAATCGGCTTTGTGCCTGACAGCCATACACAGCCGGTACGTTCTTTTTCCGGCGGCTGGATGATGCGTATTGCCCTGGCGCGCTTGCTGGTGCAGGAGCCGGACATTCTGCTGCTCGACGAACCGACCAATCACCTCGACCTCATGTCCCTGATCTGGCTGGAAAACTTTCTCATCTCCAGCCCGGCCACGCTGATTCTCGTTTCCCACGATCAGTATTTTCTCAACCGCATCGCCACGCACATCGTCGAGGTGCGCAGCCGCAAGCTGTACAGTTACACGGGTAATTTTGATGCTTATGTGCAGGAGCGCGCGCAGCAGTTTGCCCGGCTGGAAGCAGAATATCGCGCGCAACAGAAGGAGATTGAAAAAACCGAGCGTTTTATCGAACGTTTTCGCTACAAAGCATCCAAGGCCAGGCAGGTGCAAAGCCGGGTACGGCACCTGGACAAGATGGAGCGGGTCGAGTTGCCGGATGAGAGCACACAGGTCATGCGCCTGCAGCTGCCGCAGCCGAAGCGTACGGGCAAACTGGTGATGCAGTTGAAAAACGTGCTCAAGCGCTACGGCGATCTGACGGTGTACGAAGGGCTGAATTTCACCATCAGCCGGGGGCAGAAGATCGCGCTGGTCGGCCATAACGGTGCCGGCAAATCCACGCTGTTGAAAATCCTCGCCGGCGTCACGGAAATCCAGTCCGGCGAGCGTATTCCGGGCGAGCATGTTCGGGTTGAGTACTATGCCCAGCACCAGCTCGATATTCTCAACCCCGAAAATGATATCCTGCAGGAACTGAGGGCCGCAGCACCGGAGCAGTCTGAAGTGAACCTGCGCAAAATTGCCGGTGCTTTTCTGTTTTCCGGAGATGATGTGCACAAAAAGATCAGTGTGCTGAGCGGAGGGGAAAAAGCCCGCGTCGCCCTCGCCCGCATGCTGCTGAGCGGCGGCAATTTCATGATTTTGGACGAACCGACCAACCATCTCGATATGCAGGCACGGGAGGTGCTCAAAAATACCCTGAGCGAATATGAGGGTACGATGATTTTCATCAGCCATGACCGCGATTTTATCGACGCTGTTGCCAATATCGTCATCGAGGTGGATGAGGGAACGCTGCGCGAGTACCCCGGCAATTATGAGTATTATCAGTGGAAAAAAGAGCAGGAAAAAGCAGCGGCGGAAAACAACGAACCGGCAGCGAGCACCGTCTCCAGTCAGGACAGGGCCCAATCAGTATCGCCGGGGAAGAGCCGGAAGGAAAATCGCAAACGCCGCGCAGAAAAGCAGCAGGAACGCGCGCGCATTCTCGGCCCCCTGCAACGCGAACACGAACGCATCGAAACAGAGATCAGCGAGCTGGAGCAGGAAAAAGAAGCACTGACCGCGGATCTGTGCCGTCAGGAAATCATCGCCGACAAAACGCTTTTTCCGGAAAAAAACAAACGCCTGCATGAGGTGGAAAAACAGCTCACCGCTCTCTATGAGACATGGGAAAATCTGGCCACTGAAATCGAGCTGCGGACTGAGGAGCTGGATGAGAAATATGCCGATTTGCAGGGCTGAGAAGGAGGCGCTTGTATGGGAAATGCATCTGTACAGGCCTGTTTGTGGTGATCATAACCGAGGAGAAAATGATGAAAAAACCGTTCCGCCCGGCGGCCCTGATGCCGTTTCTGCTGCTGTCGGGTATGATGCTGTTCACCCTGCACTGTGCAGAAAACCCGCTGGAACCCGAGGTGCGCAAGGACAACGAAATCTGGATCACAGCAGAGGGCTACGTGCCCGCAACGCTGACCGTAGCTGCCGGCACCACCGTGGTGTGGGTCAACAAGGATAACAAAGTGCAGTGTGTGGAGAGCGTGACCAGTACGGGTGATCCGGCAAATATTTTTCCTGCTTCGCCGACCCTCGAGCCGGCAGAAACTTTTTCGCATAAATTTACCACCGCAGGGACCTATTATTATTCCTGCTCTATCACACGCCTGCAGGGTAAAGTCATCGTGCAGTAGATGCGCTCCGCGGTTTTGAGAAATGAAGAAACGGTTCGCTGCGGTTCCTGGGCGCCGAGGGCAAATGTGCCGTGAGCCGGTGCTCTGATGCACCGCTCGCCGGAGACTCTTACCCACGGCGCACATGTGTGGAGTAATCGGGGTGGATGATTTTTGCAATGAACAAAATTTATGGAGGGAACATGTTTGCAACGACTTTTCTGTCGCCGCTTCGGGCAGGATATGCTGCCCTGCTGAGTTTTTTCCTGCTCGTGCCCATGCAGGCCATGGCGCAGACGATTCCTGACCAGATTCTGGATATTTTCGATGAAAAATGTTCGCGCTGCCATGAGGGAGCAACACCGAAAGCCAAGCTCGACCTCACCGAGGAGTTTGTCCCGGCCAACCTGATCAACCAGCCCAGCCACCAAATCCCGGAGATCGCCCTGATCGTACCCGGAAACCCGGAACGCAGTTACCTCATCCAGAAAATACTCGGGACAGAGGGCATCAAAGGCAAAAAGATGCCACGCAAAGGCGAACAGGTCACGGCAGCCGAGCTGGAAGCTCTCAAGTCCTGGATACGCTCTATGGAGCCACAGGCCTCATCTGCTGCGGTGCAGAAAGCAGAACCGCAGCCGGCCTTTCCGGCCCTGACCACCGGCAACCTGCCGACCGCGGAAATGCTGCCGGCAAAAACGTTTCTCTATCGCGTCGCCCACCGCTTTCGCGGCTCTATTCTCGATGCGGGATTTGACCAGCTCTATGGTTTTGATTTCGGCTCCAACGTGATGACAGAGCTAACGTTCCCGCTTCCCGGGGGAGCAAACCTGAGCATGAAACGCCAGTCTATTTTTGCCACTTTCGAGGTCGCTGCAAAGTACCGCCTGTTGCAGCAAAGTCGGGAGAACGGCGCGCCCCTTTCCCTCGCCCTCTATGCCGGTTTTGACTGGGCCAGTACCGGCAACCTGCGTGACCCTGCCGACACGGGCAGGACGATGGGGCGGTTTGAAGGCGAGCGCTTTTCCTGGTTCGCACAACTGCCGGCCAGTATGCGCTTCGAAAAAGTTTCCCTGCTGGTCGTCCCCGGCATACTGGTCAACGGCAATGTGCTGATCGAGGGCGAGGATATGCTGACGACCCTCGGCATTGCCGGCCGGCTGTCTGTCAACCGCTATCTCGCATTGTTCGGCGAAGTCGTGCCCATCCTGTCGGGAGCCGACACCGCAAACCCTGTGGGGGGTGTCCTGTTCGATGCGGATGGCCGGCGGATTTTTTATGATACTTTTGTGCTCGGGTTGGAGTTGGTCAAGGGCGGGCACGTATTTCATGTTTTTGTCACCAACTCCGGTGGCAACACGACCGGCCAGTATATGAGTGGCGCTAATTTCGATGTTTTCAGCGGTGACCTCCGCTTTGGTTTCAATATCTATCGCCTGATCGATCTGCCCTGATGAAGCCCGC
>WFTM01000175.1 GCA_015485525.1 Candidatus Zhuqueibacterota bacterium
AGTTGTTGCGCCGTTTATTGCGATGAAAACAGACATGATCAGGAAGGATGAATTCGGGGTTCAGTTCCCCCTGCAATGGATGCACAAAGACCTCCATCTCGCTGCAGTCACTGCTTATGAAGTTGAGCACCCGCTTTTTCTCGCCAATCTCACAAAGGAAATCTATGCAGGAGCTGTTCAGGCGGGGTTGGGCCGGGAAGATTTTGCAGCGGTTTATCGCTTTTTATCGTGAAAGAACCGCAAATCCGTTGCTCTGTTCGAGGTTTCCGGGGTGGAGGATGGGGGGGGCTTCCGGAGATTGCCGGCGCCTCCGGCCTGAAAAATGTGTTGCGCTGCCGGCACCAGCGTTTCTGTTGCGGCGTGTGGCAGCAGGATGCGGGCCGGAGCACCGGCACAGCAGGGGCGTCACACAGATATCATGATACCACGATATTGACCAGCCGGCCGGGTACGGCGATGACGCGGCGCACCTCTTTGCCCTCGATACGTTTGCGGATGCCCTCATGTGCCAGAGCGTGTTTTTCCAGTGCCGCCTTGTCTTTGGCCTCTGCAGAGGGCACGAGCATGGTCTCGCGCACGGTCCCGTTGATCTGGATGACGATTTCCAGTTCGTCACTCTGCAGGCCGGCGGGATCGACTTCCGGCCAGGGGGATTCCAGTACAGAAACCTCATAGCCGACTGCCCGCCACATCTCCTCGCCGATGAAAGGACAGATCGGTGACAGCATCTTGATGGCTGCTTCGATGGTTTGCGAGATCAGCGCCTCGTGGGGTGTTTTCGCCTTGTTGAAATAATCCTGCAACGTGTTCCACAGCTCCATCAGACTGCTGACCACGGTGTTGAAATGGAAGGAGGTGAAATCCTTTGTCACGGCGTCAATGGTCTGGTGCAGTTTGTTCCAGAGTGCTTTTTCAGCGGCATTCAGGCTGTTGCCGTCGATTTTTTTTCCACGTCCGGCCTTGACCGTCTCTCTGTGGCTGATGACGACATTCCAGACCCGGCGCAGAAAGCGGTAGGCTCCGCGCACTCCTTCGTCGCTCCACTCGATTTCGCGTTCCGGCGGCCCCATGAACAGGGTGTACAGGCGTTCCGTATCCGTGCCATAAGCCTCGATGATATCATCCGGGGAGACGACGTTTTTCTTCGACTTGCTCATCTTGGCGATCTCGCTGTACAGCTTTTCGCCGGTCTCTTTGTGTGTGCCATCCTTGTTGACATCATCCGGCGGAACCCAGCCAAGAGTTTTGCTGCGATAGGCGCGGTGGGTGATCATGCCCTGGGTGAACAGACGCGAGAATGGCTCGTCGAAATTGAGCAGGCCCATATCGCGCAGGACTTTGGTGATGAAACGGGCATAGAGCAGGTGCAGAATGGCATGCTCTATACCGCCGACGTACTGATCGACAGGCAGCCAGTTGTTGACCACGCCGGTGTGGAAAATTTTGTCCTCCGCATCCGGTGACAGAAAACGCAGGAAGTACCACGAGGAATCGACAAAGGTATCCATCGTGTCGGTATCGCGCCGGGCTTCACTGCCGCATTTCGGGCACACTGTCTCGTAAAACTCTTTGATTTCTGCCAGGCCTTTTTTGCCCAGAAACTCGACATCCGGCAGTTCGACCGGTAACTGGTTATCAGGCACGGGCACAATGCCGCATTTTTCGCAGTGAATCATAGGAATGGGGGTACCCCAGTAGCGCTGGCGCGAAATCAGCCAGTCGCGCAGGCGGAAAGTGACTTTGCCGCTGCCGAGATTTTTCTCCTGCAGCCAGTCGATGAACCTGCTGATGGTTTCCCTGCCTGCAGGCAGGCCGTCAAACTCTCCGGAATTGACCATGACGCCCTCGCTGGCCACGTAGGCTTCCTGCATGTCCTCAGCCCTCAGATGCTGGCCCTCAGGCTGGATGACCGGCACGATGTCAAGGCCGAATTCACGCGCAAACTCGAAGTCGCGCTGGTCGTGTGCCGGTACGGCCATGATGGCGCCGGTACCATAGCCCATGAGGACGTAATCGGCAATCCAGATCGGGATGTTTTTGCCTGTGGCAGGGTTGATGGCATAAGCGCCGATGAACTCACCGGTTTTCTCACGCGTGGCACTCTGGCGGTCGATGTCACTCAGCCGTGACGCGTTTTCGACGTAACGGCTCACGGCTTCGCGTCTGTCTTCGGTAGTCAGCGTTTTTACCAGGGGATGTTCCGGCGCCAGCACCATGAAGGTCGCGCCGTACAGGGTGTCCGGCCGGGTGGTGAACACCGTGAGTTTTTCCTCGCTGCCGGCCAGATCAAAAATGATTTCAGCCCCTTCGCTGCGGCCTATCCAGTTGCGCTGCATGGTCTTGACCCGCTCAGGCCAGTGCTCGAGCTTGTCGAGATCGTCGATGAGTTCCTGAGCATAGTCAGTGATTTTGAAAAACCACTGGGTCAGATTCTTTTTGTTGACCTCACAGCCGCAGCGCTCGCACTTGCCATCCACAACCTGCTCGTTGGCGAGCACGGTATCGCAACCCGGGCACCAGTTGACTACAGCCGCCTTGCGGTAGGCCAGGCCTTTTTCATACATGCGGATGAACAGCCACTGATTCCAGCGATAGTAGGAGGGATCACAGGTGGCAAATTCGCGGTCCCAGTCAAAAACCACGCCCCACTGGCGGAACTGCCGCCGGAAAGTCTCGATGTTTTTGTAGGTCCATTCCTTGGGATGCACCCCGTTGTCGATAGCCGCGTTTTCTGCCGGCAGGCCAAAGGCATCGTATCCCATCGGGTTGAGGACGTTGTAACCGTGCATGATCAGATAGCGGCAATAGGCATCGCCGATCAGCCAGTTGCGGCCGTGACCGACGTGCATCTGTCCCGAAGGGTAGGGGAACATATTCAGATAATAGAATTTCTTCGTGGCATCGACGATCCGGGCCTTGAAATAGCCTTTCTGTTCCCAGAAATCACGCCACCGTTCCTCGATGCGTTTGAAGTCATAGTGTTCCGGAGAAATGTCACCAATGTTGTCCATCACAAAAAAACTCCTTTGTAGCCCGGACCAGGATCGCCGCTGGTTTGCTGTCGTCTGTGAGTATGTTTTATTTGAAGGGAGAGAAAGGCTCGGTGCCTGGCTTGCTGTACCTCCGGCCCCATGAGGTACAGAAATGTGAGTTCATATGCCATTTCGACCGAAACAAAAACAATATCAAATTCCCGTTCTAAATGCAAGTTTTTTGTGTTGGTTTCAGCGAATTTTCGGTTACAATTCAGTCGGCGTGTCCGGCAGCTTGGACAAACCGGTTGTGCATCTCGTCATCCCGCTCCTGCGGTGTGACGCCCCTCCCGACGCTTCAGCGTCACCGCCACGCAACCCGGTTGCGGAGAAAACGGAATGACGGCTCTGGTGCAGACATCTGCTGAAAACAACCTTGGCAAAGCTTCAAAACCTTCGCCAAGGTTCTATTTGTCTCCAGCAGGTTCACGCTCGCCGCCAGGCCAGATGAGGTCCCGGCATCTCATCTTTTCGGGCGCGTGCTGTGGTCAGGCGGACTGGTTGAAAAAATGCAGTCATGCTGGGTTACGTGGATAACCAGAGCCACAAGAGTTTCCAGAAAGTTACCTGCGTTTCCGGTCTTTTGCGGGCACTGGCAACTGATGTTGCAAAAAGGTTGCAGGGAAAGTTCTGCCGGTCGGATCAGGCCAGGTGCAGGGTGTTTTTGAGCAGCGAATCGAGCTCTTTTTTGCGGAAGGGTTTGAGCAGATAGCCCGCAGCACCGGCTTCTTCGACGATCTCGAGGTCCGGGTTCAGAGCATCGCCGGTGATCATCACCACTTTGATGTCATCGCGCAGCTTGCGTGCTTTTTTCAGAAACTCCATGCCGTTCATCTCGGGCATGTGCAGATCGCTGATGACCAGGTCGAAATTATGAGTGCGAAGCTGTTCCAGAGCTTCCTGCCCGGACGGCATGAGCGAAACGTCATGGCCATCCACTTTGAGCATGCGCTGCAGTACGTTACGAACGATTTCTTCGTCTTCGACGATGAGAATGCTCAGTTTTTCAGGTTTGCCAACGGCCTGTTTGCTTTTTTTGCCAGCATCCACGGAATCAGACGCTGCCGTGGCGATTTCGATCGGCAGCGTAATCGTGAACGTGGTGCCGACCCCAACCTCGCTCTCCACCTCGATGTTGCCGTTATGGCCCTGGACGATTTCTGAAGCGATGAACAACCCCATGCCGGTTCCACGCGGTCTGTTCTCTTTTTCTAAGGTTTTCGTTGTAAAGAGCGGCTCGAATATCCTCTGGCGAATGTTCTCGGCTATGCCACTGCCGTTGTCGGAAAAGCGGATGTGCAGGTTGTCGCCATCCGCCTGCAGGGTCACGGTCAAATATCCGCCCCGGTCGGAAATGGCATCGCGCGCATTGGCGAGCAGATTGAGAAATACCTGCAACATTTGCGGAGGATCGCAGTATATCTGCGGCACGTCAGCATAGCTTTTCTCGATTTTGATGTTGCGGTTGAGAAATTCGTACTTCATCAGCTGCAAGGCGTTGTCGAGAATTTCGCGTACGTCGCAGGGCTGTTTCTTGCGTGCTCTGCTGCGTACCAGGTCGAGCAGCAAGTTGGAAATTTTCTGACCCTGCTCGCAGGATTTTTTGATCGCCACCAGGACTTCGCGTTGTTCATCTGCATCATGCGTTTCGATGCCGGCGACAGCATTGCCCCAGATCGCCTGCAGGATATTGTTGAAATCATGCGCGATACCGCTGGTCATGCGGCCAAGAGTTGCCATGGCGTCGGCTTCGCGCAATTGCAGCAGTAACATGCTGTTTCGCCGGCGCGAGTGATAAAGGGTTGCAGCTTTTGAGGCAATTTCCGGCAGCAGGTCCAGATTGTCTTTTTTCCATTCGATGCAGTAATCTGCACCATGCCTGTATCCTTCGCGGGCAAGCCCGATGTCAGACTCAGGGTACCAGCAAATCGTGGCCGGGCGATTTTGGGCAGGCAGAAGGTCGAGCGCCTCGAACGCCGAACCATCCGCAAGGTGAGCATCGAGTATCACCAGTTCGTAGGAAGCAAAATCGGAAGATGCAAACGCGGCAAGGGAGTGCAGAATGTCGACGTCCTGACAGGTTTTTGTCGTCAGCAGAAGGTTCCTCTGCTGCTCGGCAATATCAGGCTCGGATTGTAAGATCAATGCTCTCATATTGTTCGCCACCCGGCTCTGCCTGGGGCCTGGCCCGGGTATCGGATATCCCTGGTTCTTTTTTGGAAGACGATCATGTTTGTTCATTTATCTGGCATTCTGGTTCTCGCCAGCTTTTTTCTCTGTACGAAACCGGAAAAACCGGACAAGCACAGCTCTGTTTCATCATCCCGGCTGGAATGAAACGAAGCACTGAAATGGTTGACTCGGGTTCAGCGTTCGATGCGCTGGCACCAGACTTTCGCTCTGTGACCTCGCTTTATCCATCATGTGCACTCACGCAAGGGAAGTCGGGTGAATTTCAAGGGCAGCCGGTTGTCAGATCACGGCGGATTAAGATGATAGTATGTTTGAAGATATCGACGATTACAGGGTGCTGATAAATTTGTCACAAAGAGATAATCTTTTTTCTGACGGGCTCGGGCGTGTAAAAGTGCAGCTTGCTTTTTGTGAAATTTCTGCTTATTTAGCGAGTTCTCTTCCTCGCTTTAACAGCGCAGAAATCGATGTCTGGCATCCCGGTTTCGGTATGGGCGCAGGCTGCAGATGGCTTCCTGAAGGAACCGTTTAATTTTGCAGTGCCCGGGTTTATGTATCATACTAATTAAAAGTTTCACACATGATGAAAAGACTACTCTACTTCAGCCTGCCGCTTCTGCTCTCCTGTGCCGGAGGATTTAGCGACAGCAGCCATGCACCAGAACGTGCATTGAAAAAGATCACAGAGAAAAAAATCCGCCGGCACGTGGACTATCTTGCCTCTGATGCACTTATGGGACGAGACACACCCAGCCCCGGGCTGGAACAAGCAGCCCGATACATCGCCGGCCGTTTTCAGGCTTTTGGCCTGCAGCCGGTACGGGAGTCGTGGTATGCCCCCTTTACCCTCGGCAAGATTCGTCTCGGCCCGGATAACTCCCTTCGTGTTACCAGCGCCGGTGATACCCTCTCTTTCCGTATCAAAAAAGATTTTATGCCTTTTGCTGCCACTGCAGACCGCAGCATCAGTGCCGGGGTGGTTTTTGCCGGTTATGGTATCAGCGCCCCGGAGCATGGTTATGATGATTACGCCGGCATCGATGTGCAGGGCAAAATCGTACTGGTGTTTCGTCATGAGCCGGGAGAGAAAGACCCGGCCAGCCCGTTCGACGGGAGAAAGGCTTCGGACTATTCGCAGACCAAGTACAAAATACAGAACGCCATCGATCACGGAGCCGCAGGTGTGCTGATCATTCAGGACCCGTTGCACCACCGGCGGTTGAAGGCGCGGGGTTTCCCCTGGCCCTCGTTGTACAAGCACATCCCCCGCGATGCTGTACCGCTGACTCTGGTGTCCACTGCCAGCAACAAAATACCTGCTGTTGAAATCAGCGAAAAAGTCCTGCCGGCTCTCAAGTTGAGCAAAAGCGAGTTGAAAAAATGGCAGCAGCAGATCGACGAAAGCATGACGCCAGCCTCGCGTGAGCTGCCCGGCGTCACGGTCATGCTGCGCACGAGCACGGATGCCGATCTCGTCACGGTCAACAATGTCGTCGGTCTGCTGCCCGGCAGTGATCCGGTGCTCCGTGATGAAGTGGTCGTTGCCGGTGCGCATTACGATCACGTCGGACATCAGACAGGTGTACCTGCGGAGCAGGATTCGATTTTCAATGGTGCAGATGATAATGCCTCGGGAACGAGTCTGTTGCTGGCCCTTGCAGAAGCCGCCGGCAGCCTGAAGCAGGCGCCGAAACGCAGCATACTGTTCATCGCTTTTGCAGCCGAAGAAAAAGGCCTGCTGGGCTCACGCGCCTATGTCGATGCACCCCTTTTTCCGCTGGAGAAAACCGTCGCGATGTTGAATTTTGATATGGTCGGCCGCAATTCTCCGGACACGGTTTCCGTCTGCGGCACGACGCGCAGTCCGGACCTGATTCGCATCAATGAAGAAGAAAACCGGGCTGTAGGGCTGCATCTCAAATATGATATCGAGAATCTGTTTATGCGCAGCGATCAGGCCAGCTTTGCCCGGCATAAAATTCCTTTTCTTTTCTACAGCAGTAATCTGCACCCGGACTATCACAAGGTCAGTGATCACGCCGACAAAATCGAAACGGAGAAAATTGCCCGCATCGGCCGGCTCGGCTTTCGCGTGCTGATGCGTATCGCAGACAGCTCGGAGTATTACCGTTTTACGGAACCGGGTGAAAAGAAAAAATAGCCCGTAAACCATGTGCGCGAAGCGCTGTTCAGAATTAATCAGGATAAAGAGCATTCGGCCCTGCGGAAGACACGAAGCCGAGGGGGGAGACACGCCGGTTGACCGGCACAAACTTTCAGGAGATTGAGTATGTTGCAAAAAATGAATCGCGGGCTCGCCGCCGGACTGATTATGTTTTCTGTTTTGCTGTTGGCAGGTTTTGCAGGGAAAACATACACCCTGCGCTACGCCCCGAAAGAAGGAACGAAGATCACCTATAAAGGAACCACGACCGTAGAGCAGACCATGGAGATGATGGGGCAGGAAAACACCACCGATATCGCTGCCGAAGTTACCTTGACAGTGCTTGTCGAGTCGATCGATGAAAATGGAAATGTTGCTTATGTGGTTTCCACAGACTCACTGCGTTCCACGATACGATCGATGATGATGGATACCACTCTGGTCAACCCGGACTGGATGCTTGGCAAGAGAAAGCGGTACACGGTATCTGCCCGGGGGAAATCCATTTCATCGGAGAGTATCGACAGCGTTGCCACAGGCGGCCAACTGGCCGGAATGATGGGAAGCGTTGACCGGAGCTGGAGTTTACCGCTCCTGCCGGAGAAGCCTGTTGCCGTGGGTGATACGTGGAGCGATACCGTGACAGATACGATGGCACGCAAAGGAGGGGAGATCATCAACACGCGTTCGATGAAAGCTGTGCTGTCGGCAGTGGTCGATACCCTGGGATATACCTGCGCCCGAATCAGTTACACCGGAGATCTGGAGCTGAACGGGTCGTTTGAGCAGCAGGGGATGAAGATCGGTTTTGAGGGCGAAGGGCCGATGGATGGCACGTACTATGTGGACCTCAAGAGCGGGCTTCTGGTCGCCCATATCAATGAGCTCGAACTCGATGCCACGATCGGCATGACCGGGCAGATGAGCATGACCATCCCCCAGAGCTCGATTACCAAATCCACCCTTGTGATCAAGAAATGACAGCAACGGACTCCGGCGCATCGCTGAGATGTGCCGGAGCGTTGCTGCTGTTTTGCCCCGAATTTCCCCTTTTCATGCCCATCCCCGAAATCTCCTGCACCAACCGGATGACCTCGTGGTACATCTGCTGCTCTGTTTGTTCTCCGCGTAAGCCCACAGCACGCATCGTGGGGTATAATTTCTCGAAATGGTCGGGCCAGTATTCGTCCCAGCCGTGCAGGGTGCCGGTGAAATAGACGATAGTCGGTTTGCCGAGGGCTGCTGCCACGTGCGCCAGGCCGGTGTTGGCCGTCACGACGATATCCATCTGGCTGACGATGCCGCACATGTCGAAAAAGCTCTCTTCCAGCGGCCAGAGGTTGACCGGCCCGCCCGGAAAAAGCTCGCCGCGGGTGTTGTTTTTATAGATACTGGCATAAAACTCCGCCTCAGAAAATTCTGTACGCAGGCGCTCGTAGAGGGAGTCCGGTGCCGAGCGTTCCGGATCAAAAGATGTCAGATTGATGAAAATTTTCTGCCCGGTGCCGGTGAAAAACCGCCGCCATTTTTCCTTGATCTCCTGCGGAATATACAAGCGTGCGAGCAGGTCTGCCTGCTCCCAGCTCTCCAGGCCGCACAGGTCACGCATGCGTTGCATGCTCAGGCCAAAATCTGTCGTGTATGTGTACCGGGCCATCTGAGCCAGCGACGGGCATTCGGGCAGCACCTCATCGATAAAATCCTGACCGTAAAAAAGCGGCATGAACCGGCTGGCACAGGAGATGCCGATGCCTTCGCAGATGCCCAGCTCAGCCAGTCGTTTGGCCTGTGCCCGCAGGATAGGCAGCATGAGAATCATGTCGCCCATTCCGCGCAGAAAATCAGTTGTCTGCAACAGCACGCGGCCCGGGGGCAGGTCGTTGAAATGATCCACATATAGAGGCAGGGGCCAGCCGTCTTCCGGCCGCAGTTCCTGAAGATGAAAAATATGCAGTTGCGGGATTTTTTCCTGCTGCTGTGCGAATTGCCCCGCCATCCGCCTGCTGAAAACCGGCATGCTCTCCGGATCCAGCTGTTGCCTGACGGTGATGGTCTGCGTCATGTACGGACAAAATTTATCCAGCGTCAGCTCGGCGGATTCGGGGATATCCTGCGCCAGTTTCGATACCAGCCAGGGAAGGTTCAATGTCAGGCTATACATATAATTTTTCCGGTTTGTGAATGAGATGAATCTTTTCGGTGCATCGGCATACGCGTGCAGGATATCGTGGCACTTTGCAGAAAAATAATATGCACCTGCAGGCAAAATATGCCGTGGGAAGGTTGCCTGCGCGGGCTTTTGCTCTGGCTCAGTCGTTCTGCTGTGCTTGTCTCATGCGTACCGGCCTCGTATATTGCCGTTTTATTCCGGGAGCCTGAAACGAATACGGAGGAAGGAAGTACAGATGGCCTTACAGACGATCGACTGGCTTTTTATACTGGGTTTTTTCGTCATCTACCTGATCATCGGGGTGGTTGTCGCCCGACAGGCCGGTAAGGATTCGGCGGAGTTTTTTCTATCCGGCCGCAACATGCCCTGGTGGCTGCTCGGGGTCTCCATGGTGGCGACCACCTTTTCCACCGATACCCCTAATCTCGTCACGGATATCGTGCGGCAGAACGGTGTCGCCGGCAACTGGACCTGGTGGGTTTTTCTGCTCACCGGCATGCTCACGGTTTTTGTCTATGCCCGCCTCTGGCGCCGTTCCGGCATTCTTACGGATCTCGAATTTTACGAACTGCGCTACAGCGGCCGTCCTGCTGCGTTTCTGCGTGGCTTCCGGGCAATTTATCTCGGTGTGTTTTTCAATATCATGATCATGGCGACCGTCTGTCTCGCTATCATCAAGATCGGCGGGGTGATGCTCAACCTCTCTCCGGCGCAGACCCTGTTCTGGGCCTCGCTGATCACCGTGGCTTACAGCACTCTTGGTGGCCTGCGCGGCGTGCTGATAACCGATTTTTTCCAGTTCATCGTCGCTATGATCGGTGCTGTCGGGGCTGCTGTCGTGGCGGTCAATCTGCCTGAAGTGGGCGGGCTCAGCGGGCTGCTTGCGCACGAAGCCGTACAAACAAAGCTGAACATTCTGCCTGATTTTTCCAATCGCGACGCGGTGATCACCCTGCTCGTTTTGCCTTTTGCCGTGCAGTGGTGGAGCGTATGGTATCCCGGCGCAGAACCCGGGGGCGGCGGCTACATCGCCCAGCGCATGTTGTCGGCAAAAAACGAGAAGCATGCCGTGGGCGCGACCCTGTTTTTCAACGCAGCCCACTATGCCCTGCGGCCGTGGCCGTGGATTCTCGTGGCCCTGGCTTCGCTGGTCGTCTTTCCGGACCTCGATGCCCTGCAGAAGGCTTTTCCGCATATCGACCCCGGTGTGTTACGCCATGATCTCGCCTATCCGGCCATGCTCACCTTCCTGCCAGCTGGCCTGCTCGGGCTGGTGCTGGCCTCGCTGGTGGCTGCTTTCATGTCCACCATATCCACGCACCTCAACTGGGGCTCATCGTACATCGTCAATGATTTTTACACCCGCTTTCTCCATCCCGAAGCTGATGAGAAAACCCGTGTCGCTGTCGGGCGCCTTGCAACGGTATTGCTGATGCTGGTTGCCGGAGTTCTCGCCGGTTTTCTCAACAACGCGCTGCAGGCTTTCACCATATTACTGCAGATCGGAGCCGGTACCGGCCTGTTGTTTATTTTGCGCTGGTTCTGGTGGCGCATCAACGCGTGGAGCGAAATCACGGCCATGGTGGTGTCTTTTGTTCTGGCGCTCTATTTTCAGCTCGTGCACACGCAGGTTCTCGGATTTCCGGAACTGTCTGCCTCGACACAGTTGCTGCTCGGTGTGCTGTTGACAACCGTGGCCTGGGTCGCCGTCACGTTGCTGACGCCGCCGGCTGAGGAAGAGACGCTTTTCTCATTTTACCGGTTGGTGCAACCCGGCGGCCCGGGATGGCGACAGGTGCTGGAACGTGCTGAACAAGCAGGGGAGACCGTGTCCTCTGAGCGCGAGGGATGGGATGTGCCGGTTGGCATTCTGTGCATGGTGCTGGGTACTTTTGCCATCTATGCAGCCCTGTTTGCGGCCGGCAGTTGGATTTACGGGCGTACGACTATGGCCTTGGGCCTGTCGCTGATCGCGGTGATTGCGACAGCGCTGTTGTGGCGTAGCTCGCGGCGGCTGCTCATTCGCAGTTAGCGGGCGCGTCTTAATTAGATGGATTCGTGACTCGTAACATCTCCACCGCCGGGTCTCAGTTGCAGGCAGAGTGATTCGGATATCTGGGGCTGGAGGGAGGAGGCGGAAGGAGAGAAGCCGGAGTACTCGCCGGGGGCATTTCCCCTGCACAGCACCTGCCCGGTAAATTTTTCCGAAAAAAGGGAACCCCGGACGTGCCCGTTGGTTAAAGGAGAAAAGCTGACCCTCCCTCCGATGGGCTCCGTCGTTTTTCCTCCTTTTTACGGCGGGGCCTTTTTTTATCCTGCTCCCTGCATTTTATCCTGTCCGCATGACCGGCCTGCCCTCTTTCATACTGAAGACAAACGTTTTCCCCTTGCGCGGCACGTTGTTGAAAACCGCTTCTGCCAGCGGGTCTTCGATGTGTTGTCGCACCAGCCGCTGCACAGCACGGGCACCCTGGCGCGAAGCTTTCAACGCTTGCGCGACGAAAAATTTCCTGCACGCTGGTGTCAGGCTGATGCTGATGTTACGTTCCGCCAGATTTTCATTGAGCTTTCTGACCCGCTGCGCGATGATCTCTGCCAGCTCCTTTTCTCCCAGCGCTTTGAACAGCAGAATTTCATCGATGCGGTTGCTGAATTCTGAGCGGAAAAACGGCTGGATCAGCTCGCGTGCGTCCGCTGTGCCGGGAGTGCCGTTTTTTTCAGGCAGAAAACCCAGTGGTGACCGTGCAGCACTTTCCGCGGAGATCAGGTTCGAAGTCATGATCACGATAGTGTTAGAAAAATCCACCGTATTGCCATGCGAATCCGTCAGCCGGCCATCGTCGAAGAGCTGCAGCAGAATGTTGAAAATCGAAGGGTGAGCTTTTTCGATTTCGTCGAGCAAAATTATGGAATAGGGCCGGTGGCGGATGGTTTCAGTGAGATGTCCGCCGTCCTGAAAACCGACGTAACCCGGCGGTGAACCGATGATTTTGGCGATGGAGTGTGCTTCGGAAAACTCCGTCATGTCCAGGCGCACCAGTGCCGAAGCCGAGCCGAAGAGAGTTTTGGCCAGCGCCTGTGCCAGCGCGGTTTTGCCGACACCGGTCTGCCCGAGGAAAAGGAAAACCCCGACCGGTCCCTCGTGCCCATCGATGCCGGCACGGCGGCGACGAATCGCCCGCGCCAACGAGGCAATGGCTTCATCCTGCCCGACGATTTCTCGCCCGAGAGCCTGCTCAAGCCTGCGCAGCAGGTTTTTCTCCGACCGGTTCAATGCCTCCACGGGAATGCGTTTCCACGAAGCGATCACTTCCTGCACCATGCGCCGGGTGATCACGCGTGGGGAGGAGCCGTTGCCCTTGAAATCGCTGAAACGCGCCTGCGCTGCCGCCTCGTCGAGCAGGTCGATGACTTTATCCGGCATCGACCGTTCAGGAATGTGCCGTTCTGACAGGGCGATGGCTGCCTCGATGGTCTTGCGCGGGATACGGACTTTGTGATAGCGTTCGTACTGGCGTTTGATGCCCAGGGCGATGGTGAGCACCTGCTCCGGGCTTGGCTGTTCGATGCGGATGGGTTGGAAGCGCCGGGCCAGGGCTTTATCTTTGGCGATGTAGCGCTGGTATTCCTGTGAGGTTGTCGCGCTGATGCAGCGCAGTTCTCCGCGTGCCAGCGCCGGCTTGAGAATGTTGGCCGCATCCAACGAGCCTTCCGATGAGCCCGCGCCGACCAGCGTATGGACCTCATCGATGAACAGGATGATGTTCGGCTGCATGGCCACGGCCTCGAGGATTTTTTTCAGCCGTCCTTCGAATTCACCGCGGTATTTTGTGCCCGCGACCAGCAGGGGCAGGTCCAGGCGCATGATGATTTTGTCATTGAACCAGGCATGCAGCTCGCGGTTGACGATCTTCTGTGCCAGCCCTTCGATGATTGCGGTTTTACCCACGCCAGCTTCTCCGATGAGCAGAGGATTGTTTTTGCTGCGCCGGCTGAGAATACGGGCAACCTGCTGCAGTTCGCTCTCGCGGCTGATGACCGGCGACAGCCGGCCGATCATCGCGGCCTCGTTGAGGTTGACGCAGAACTGCCGCAGGATGCTCGCAGGCTCCTGGGCGCGCCGGTTCTTGTAGCGTGAGTAGGAAAAGCGCTTCTGCCTGGGACGAAAAAGGCTGTTGTGCAAATCAGGGTTGTCGTTCCGTGGCAGCCTGCGAGCGAAGATGCGCTTGTAAAAAGGAATCTTCTGTGGCGGGGAGGCGCCGTCGTCTTCCGGTTCCCGGTTATAGTTGTTTTTTGCCATGGGTCGTGCTCCGTCCTGGACGTCATTTGAGGGTTTCGGTTGTTTGTAGTCTTGTTCCGGCGCATGCGGTCGGCGGCCTGTCTTACCGGCGAGGCAGGATAGTGATGTTTTATACCGGCAGTTATGCTGATTAGCGACTCGGGATTGCAGTTTTTTTAAGATTTTACACCAATGTCACGCCAGAGAACAGGGTATTGAGAACGTGCGATGACCGCGCCGGCACAGAACACCATGATTTTTATTGCTTTTCATGTTATTCTTTGCATATTGTAGGCGTCCGCCTGAAGCGGGCAGGTGCTGCGATCTATAGGATGTGCTGCTTTTTTTCGACTTATTCTCAACGCCGCTCAGGGCTGAAAAACAACGTTTTGGTTCAGCCGGGCTCTCGTCATGCCCTTACCGAAGTGAGACAGACACGGTGTTCCGCGTCGAAGCAGGAAAAATCATCACAAAGCGTCTGATTGAATTCACCATGCAAACTCAACCGTATCTATCAATTGCCGGTTCGATTCTGATACTTTTTCTCACCTACGTGCTGATCAGTACAGGCTGGAAAAGCTATAAAGATGACATGGGCTGGCGTTGGGTCATCGTCCTGATCCTGGCCCTGGCCTCGTACATCGGTATTGGTGTCAAAAGCGGCGCTTTTGTTTACATGTGGGAGCATATCGTTGCCTTTGTCAATTCACCGCCGTGGCGCACCGAGGAAGGTGAGGAAAGCACCTCGTACGTACCTGGACACCATACCCCGAAGTTATTTTCAGCTCAACAGCAAGCCCCTGGACTGGACTTATGTCAGCACAATCTCTCGAACAACCCGGAACAGATAACCCCCTCACTCTGAAGCTCGACCCCGCCGAGTGGCGCCATACGGCACGCGACTTTCTGCGCTATTACAACATCTCCGCTGCAACGGCCAGCTCCATCGACAAGCTCGGTGAAGTTCTGCAGGCTTTTATCGCCATCCCCTACGAAAATCTCAGTAAAATCATCAAATTCAACCAGAAGCACCAGGACGCCGATCTTCTGCGCCTGCCTGATGAAGTGTGGCAGGATTTCCGCCGTTTTCGCCTCGGTGGCACCTGTTTTTCGTTGACGTTTTTTCTGGATGCTGTTTTACATGAGCTCGGTTTTACTACCTACCCGGTGATGGCACGCATGAACACCGGGCCAAACCGCCACTGTGCGCTGATCATCCTGCACGATGGCGAGCACTACCTCGTCGATCCCGGCTATGTTCTCGATGTGCCGCTCCTGCTGAAAAAAGAAGGGACCATGCTGCACCGCAGCGCGCACACAGGCGTGATCGTCAACCCTGCCCAGGGAGAAGACGAAGCCTTCGATGTCTGGACCTTCAACCGCGAAAACAGAACCTGGCGCTATGCCTTCCGCGATGTTCCGGTTTCCCGCCAGGCATTTCTGCAGCACTGGCTGGATTCTTTCACCTGGAATGGCATGAACGCGCTCTGCCTCACCCGCAATCAGCACGACAAATTGATCTACATCCGTGAAAACTATTTTCGTGAAACAGGGCTCGATGGCAAGCGGCAATACTATATGGAAGGCAACCGCGAGCAGATCATTGAGCAGGTTTTCGGCATCCCTGCGCCGGTGATCGAGGAAGCGGATAAAGCTCTGGAGCAATTGCGCGAGCGGCGCGGTATCCCCAAAGCACGGAGCAGGTGACCATGTCCGTTGCAGACGAACCTATTCCGGTCAAATTTTTCACGGCTGTGCTGTTCGTCGTCCGGGAGCAGGCGGACAATGCGCGCGAAAAACTGCAGCAGCATTTCGGGCCAACTGATTATGTCTCGCCGGCTTTTCCGTTCCAGTGCGAGTGGTACTATGCCCGGGAAATGGGCACGCCGATCCAACGCATCTTTTTCAGCTTCCGCGAGCTGATCGATCCGTCTGCGCTGGCCGAAAGCAAGTGGCTCTGCCACGACATCGAGCAGGCGCTGGCACAGGCGGGCAAGCGCACCGTGAATATCGATGCCGGGTATCTCGATTATCACAAAGTCGTGCTGGCTTCTTTCAAGGGTAATAATCAGAAAATATATCTCGGCCGGGGCGTGTACGCAGATATGAACCTGCTCTACGGCAAGGGCAGTTTTTCGCCTTTCCCGTGGACTTTTCCGGATTTTCGTGACAAGACGTATGAGCCGGTTCTGCTGCACATGCGCTCCTTGTACAAGGGGGCTGTACGCCACATACTGGCAGAAAAACAACGCAGCACGGCTTCCGATGAAGTACAAAAAGCCAAATCCGCCGGAGAGAGCCCGCAGGCCGGAGATGGCGGTTGAATTGTGACAAAAACATTTCGAATTGACCCCGGCTTGCCCGGCGCTGCGCGCTGATGAGTAATCCGGGACTGATACGCAAACATTTCAAGGTTATATGACTGACAGAGTAAGAGAGGAGCGATGAGCAAGAAAAACAAAAGTGCCGGCAGTAAGGTGGAAGAGATAGCGCTGGCAAAGTCGCCATTTGACATGATCTACCCACCGGAAGAGAAATTGAAAACTTTGGTCGTCGATAATTTCCCTGCTCTGGGCAAGCTGGCGGCAATGCGTTTTCTCGAGTGGGTACAACAGAATCCCGGCGGGGTTATTTCTCTGCCTACGGGTAAGACCCCGGAGCATTTCATCAAATGGGTCGTGCACCTTCTAGACAACTGGGGGCAGAAAGCGACCAACGCCGAGCTTGAAGCCAATGGTGTCGATCCGGCGATAAAACCGGATATGAAAAGTTTGCACTTTGTGCAGATCGATGAATTCTATCCGATCAACTCACGTCAGCACAACAGTTTCTATTTTTATGTCAATCAGTTTTATATCGATGGTTTCGGGCTGGACCCGAAGAAGGCGCTGCTGATCGACAGCTCTTCCATCGGGCTGCCATCTGGGGAAACACTCCAGAGCATCTGGCCGGATAATACGGTCGATCTGACCCTGCGCTACAGGCCGGGGAAGAGATTGCAGGAGCGCAAACAGAAGCGTGTTCTCGAAGAGATCGACCAGTGGTGCCAGCAGTACGAAGAAAAAATCCGCAGCCTCGGTGGTATCGGCTTTTTTCTCGGAGGGATCGGCCCGGACGGGCATATCGGATTCAACGTGCGTGGTTCGGATCATTTTTCAACCACCCGCCTGACGCCTACCAACTACGAAACACAGGCAGCCGCGGCCGGTGATCTCGGTGGAATCGAGGTGTCGCGCACGCGGCTGGTCATCACCATCGGGCTGGGCACGATTACATACAACCCGGACTGTGTGGCAGTGATCATCGCAGCGGGTGAGGCCAAAGCCGGCATCGTTGCGGACGCCGTGCAGAAGGAGAAGCATGCGCTCTATCCGGCAACAGCCTTGCAGAGCTTGCCCAACGCCCGCTTTTATATCACTACCGGGGCAGCCAAGCTGCTGCAAAAGCGCCAGCTCGAATTGCTGGACAAGCAGGAGAATATTGCCGACGCGACGGTAGAGAAAATTTTTATCGACCTGGCTGAGGAAAAAAGGAAGCGCATCAAAGACCTCAGTGGCAAGGATGCCCGGAGCAGCAAGGCCGCAACCCTGGTGCTGGAAAAGCGCCCTGAGCCCCTGCCCGAACTGCTCGAACTGGCCCACAGGCGGCTGGAAAGCAAGATGAAGCGTGGCCTGAGTGTGCTGGAAAATACCCGCTTCCTGCACACAGAACCGCACCACGACGACCTGATGCTCGGCTATCTGCCGTGGATCGTACGCCACACCCGCCTGGCATCGAATACACACTATTTCGCCTGCCTGACCAGCGGTTTCACGGCGGTGACCAATAAATTCATGAACCAGAAGCTGGACTACCTCGAGCATTTCATCAACACGCAGGAGTTCGGGCAGTTGATGCGGGACGGATACTTTGAGCCGGACAATATCGTCGGTCGCAACCGGGACGTCTGGCAGTATCTCGATGGCGTGGCAGCGAACAGCGGCACCATGAAACGCAACGGCATCGCACGCCGGCTGCTGCGCGATCTGATTGCTGTGTATGATGAGTTCGATCTTGGCAACCTCAAAGACCGCATCATCGAGCTGAAGAGCTATTTCGAGACGCAGTATCCCGGGAAAAAAGACCTGGGATATATCCAGAAGCTGAAAGGCATGAGCCGCGAATATGAGGCTGAGTGCCTGTGGGGCTATTTCGGCTGGAGCTGCGAGTATGTCCGCCATCTGCGGCTCGGTTTTTATACCGGTGATATTTTTACCGAGGAACCGACAGTCGATCGCGACGTACTGCCCGTGCTCAGCCTTCTCAAAGAGGTGCAGCCCGATGTCGTTACCGTTGCCCTGGACCCCGAGGCCAGCGGTCCGGATACACACTACAAGGTGCTGCAGGCGATCAGTGAAGCACTCAAACGCTATCAGCATGAAAGCGGCCGCTCGGACATCAAAGTGTGGGGATACCGCAATGTCTGGTACCGGTTTCACCCTTCGGAAGCCAATATCTTCGTACCGGTATCGTTGAATATGTTTTCCATCATGCAGAGCTCGTTTATGAACAGCTTTCTGTCGCAGAAAGATGCCTCCTTCCCGAGCTATGAACATGACGGCCCTTTTTCGGAGCTGGCGCAGAAAATTCAGGTTTCCCAATATCAGAAGATCAAGACAGCACTGGGCAGGGAGTGGTTTTACGAGTACCCCAGTCCGATGGTGCGTGCCACGCGCGGCCTGGTTTTTCTGGTGGAGATGACCCTTGATGAATTTTACGCGCACAGCCGTGCGTTGAAGCAGTTGGCCGAAAACCGATGAGGCCGTTTGCAACGCCGTGGTTGCAGGCACCGTCTGATGTGGCGGTGTGATCGCGCACTCTTGCAGGTGAGGCACATTCTCGCCTCACCTGGCGGTGTTTAACCTCGATGGCTGGCAGCCGCCCCCGGTTGCAGAACGTCTGCGTCGTGCACGCTTCGGGCGCAAGAGCATCGGCAAAGTCCGCAATTCTGTTTTGTTCACAAATTCACACTTCGCGCCGGGAAAATTTATTTTTCAAAGTAAAAACTTTTTCAGAAAACTGACGTTCAACCCTGATCACCTGCAGTTTACCCTATCAAAATAATTTTACGGAGGAACCATGTTAAGCCGACGTTTTCTGGCAGTGCTGACCCTGTTTCTTGTGTCTGGTATTGCCCTCGTCGCCGGTGAAAAGTCCGGCCTGAAAATTTCTTATGAGAAGTACACTCTGCCGAATGGCCTGGAAGTCATTCTGCATGAGGACAAGAGCGACCCCATCGTCGGAGTCGCGATTCAGTTTCATGTTGGCTCCAATCGCGAGGAGCCGGGCAGAACCGGCTTCGCTCACCTGTTCGAACACATGCTTTTTCAGGAGTCTCAGCATGTCGGACAGGATCAGTTTTTTAAAAAAATACAGGAAGCCGGCGGTACCCTGAACGGCGGCACCTGGTTTGACGGCACGGTGTACTACGAAGTGGTACCGAAAAATGCGCTGGAAACCGTTCTCTGGCTCGAGTCTGACCGCATGGGCTGGCTGCTGAGCACGGTGACGCAGGAAGCTCTGGCCAACCAGCAGGATGTCGTGCAGAACGAGAAGCGCCAGCGCGTCGATAACCGGCCGTACGGACATACCAACTATGTCGTGCACAAACTGCTCTATCCTGAAGGCCATCCCTATAACTGGCAGGTGATCGGCTCTCTCGAAGACCTGAAAAACGCCACGCTGGAGGATGTGCGTAATTTTTATAAGAAATGGTATGGCCCGAACAACGCCACCATGGTGATCGCCGGAGATTTCGACAAGAATGAAGTGAAAAAGCTGGTCGAAAAGTATTTCGGTGAGATCAAAAGAGGCCCTGAAGTTGAGAAGCCCAGGCCCATGCCGGTCAGCCTGAGCGAGACCAAACGCGCTTTCCATGAAGACAACTTTGCACGCTCGCCGGAGCTCAACATGGTTTATCCAACGGTTGAGCAGTTTAACAAAGATTCCTATGCACTCGACATCCTCGCCGAGCTGCTCTCCGACGGCAAAAAGGCCCCACTGTACAAGGTCATTGTTGAGGAGAAAAAACTGGCTCCTTCGGTGAGCGCATACCAGAACAGCATGGAAATCGCCGGCTCATTTCGCGTGCGTGTACGCGCGTTCCCGGATAAAAATCTGACGGATGTGGAAAAAGCCATTTTCGAAGGCTTTGCCCGCTTCGAAAAAGACGGTTTCACGGAAAAAGACCTGTCGCGCATCAAAGCGGGGCTGGAAACCCAATTCTATAACGGTATCTCCAGTATTCTCGGCAAGTCTTTCCAGCTTGCACAGTACAACGAGTACGCCGGATCACCGGATTTCATCACCCAGGATATTCAGAACACACTCGACGTCACTTCTGATGATGTCTGGCGCGTGTACAATACGTATATTAAAGGCAAGCACTATGTGCTGACCAGCTTCGTGCCCAAAGGCAAGGTCGATCTGGTCGCTGAAAATTCCGAGCGTTTCCCTGTGGTCGAGGAAAAGATAACGGCCACCGATACGCCGGCTGAAAACAAGCAGACCGCTGCAAAAATCGATGTACCGAAAATTCCTTCCAGCTTTGATCGCAGTGTTGAGCCGAAAAAAGGGCCGGCGCCTGAGGTCAAAATTCCGAAAGTCTGGACACATACCCTGAAAAACGGCCTTCGCGTGTACGGCATTGAGCATAATGAGCTGCCGCTGGTGAATTTCTCCATGAGCCTGAAGGGTGGGCTGCTGCTCGATGATCCTGAAAAAGTCGGTGTCGCCAATCTGATCACCGATATGATGATGGAAGGCACGAAAAACAAGACCCCGCAGGAACTGGAAGAAGCTATCGACGAGCTGGGCGCTTCGATCAGCATGTACACCACACGCGAGTCGATCGTCATCAGCGCCAATACCCTGTCTTCCAAACTGAAAGATACCTGGGGACTGTTCCGTGAGATTTTGCTCGAACCGCGTTGGGATGAAAAAGAGTTCGGGCGCGTTAAAGCGCAAACTCTGGAGTCGATCAACCGCCGTGGTGCCAACCCTTCTGTCATCGCTTCGAATGTTTTCAACCGCCTGCTCTACGGTGGCGACCATATCCTCGGCTATGCAACCATCGGCACACGCGAGTCGGTTGAAAAAATCGCTCTCGATGATCTGAAGGCTTATTACGACAGGAATTTTTCACCCTCAGTCGCCTATATCACCGTTGCCGGCAACATATCCAGGAAAGATGCGATCAAGCTGTTTGATGATCTGGAGAAAAGCTGGCCGGCGAAGCAGGTCGATTTCCCGCAATACGATATCCCCAAACCGGGAGACAGCGCAAAGCTGTATTTTGTCGATGTCCCCAATGCCAAGCAATCACAACTGCGCGTCGGCTATCTGGCACTGCCGTACACCCATCCGGACTACTATCCGGCCACGGTGATGAACTATAAGCTCGGTGGCAGCTTCAGCGGTGTGCTCAATCTGATCCTGCGTGAGGAAAAGGGTTATACCTATGGCGCCCGTTCCGGCTTCTCCGGCTCCCTCTATCCGGGACCGTTCACGGCCTCGACCGGCGTGCGTTCAAACGTGACCTATGAGTCGATGCAGATCATCAAGGACGAGCTGGAAAAATACCGCCAGGGCATCTCTGAAGCGGACCTCGAGTTCACCAAAAATGCTCTCATCCTGGCCAACGCCCGCCGCTTCGAAACCCTCGGCGCTCTTCTGGGCATGCTCGGCACTATCGCCAAGTATGACGTCCCCCATGATTACGTCAAGCAGCGTGAGCGCATCGTTCGCACCATGACGCTGGATCGCCATCGCGAGCTGGCTCAGAAATATATCGTGCCGGATCGCATGATCTACCTCGTGGTCGGGGATGCCAAAACCCAGGCGCCGCGCCTGAAGGAGCTCGGTCTCGGTGAGCCGATCATGCTGGATAAGGATGGCGAACCTGTGACGATGAGCGAAACCAGCAGCAAAGAAGGCGAATAAGCCGGGTCTTTTCCCGCTGCACGATCTTTTTACTCCCCGGTTCCACCTGTGAGCCGGGGAGTTTTTTTTGCCTGTTCAGGAATTTTACAGGGCTGCCGGCAGGATAGGAGTCGTTCATAACTCCAGCGTAGCGCGCAGGAATCTTTCCACTCTGCCCTGGAACTCAGGATGATAGGTGCAGTCGTTGTGTCCTTTGCCTTCAACGATCCAGAGCTGAACTTTGCCGGGCCGGCCAGCTTCGAGCAAACGGTGAGCCTGAGAAACCGGTACAACTTTGTCCTGATCACCGTGGATGAGCAGAATTTCCGCGCGCGAGCGGGCAATGTTATTTACAGGTGCGATCTCATCGAAATCGATGCCGATGCGCAGCTCTGCATAGCGCAGAATCAACCAGCCGATGGGGATGTACGGGATATGCCGCTTGCCCATTTCATAGCGCATGACATCGATCGGGCGGGCCATAGCGCCAACAGTGACGACGCTGCTGATGCGCGCGTCGTGCGCAGAGGCATGGATAGCCGCTCCGCCACCGACGGAAAATCCGAGCACAGCGATTTTGTCCCCAGCTTCCGGGCGGCTTGTGGTTATGTAATCCACAGCCGCGCGCAGGTCTTCGGAAAATTTCAGCAGGTTCGGATGCGTGTCTGCCTCGCTGCTGCCGTGGTTGCGCAGATCAAAGGCGAGGATATTGGCGCCGAGACCGGCGAGTTTGTTGATCGCCGGCAGCATCTTGCCGATATTCTGTCCCCATCCGTGCATCAGGATGATAGTCGGGCGGGGTTCGTCGCATGCGGCAATCCACCAGCCATACAGAGTTTTCCCTTTTTGTGTCGGAAAACGCACTTCTTCAAAGGATATATTCTCCGCCGCCGGCGTGGCTTCGTGACGGCGGATAGGGTAACGATACAGAACTGAAATTGTGATTTCCAGCAGAACGAGCAGCACTGCCGGGATGATGATCAGCCAGAACATAATTTCCTCTTCTTGAAATAAAGATTTCCTCAGAGCCGGCCGTCCACAGGGGCGACCTTTCCCATCTCATCGCACAATGTGACCCCATCACATGCGTTCCGTTGTTGATTTTTTTGCCCTGTCCTTTATCGTAAATCACTGGTACGACGTCGTGGCTGCAACAGGCCTCAAAGCGCGAAACCTTGCAAAAAAACAACACCGCGCCGGCCCATGACGATTTTTCATGCTTGCCCTCTTGTTTCTTCTCCAAAGCTGGTTGGGGTTGGCCGGCTTCCCGGAAAAAAGATATTCCTTTTTTTGCAAAAATTCTAATGAAATTGTTGAAAATGGGAATTTCATTAAAATATCTAATATAGTGTTATTTTGTTTAGTTTTATATAAAACATGGAGATAAAGCCACATTTCCTTCCTGGCATATTTGTTGGATACCTGTATCGGTGAATACAGGGGTGAGAGATACAGCATCACAGGATATGGGAAAGCCATGGACATCAAAGCGCAGAAAGAATGGTTACGAATCGGACAGGTTGCTCGCAGACTTGACATTTCCGTCGAGACGATACGCATGTATGAGCGCGCCGGTCTGTTCATCCCGCAGCGGCTGGAGAATGGCCAGCGCGTCTATGATGAAGATGATGTCCATTGGCTTTCCTGCATCCGTAAGTTGATCAACGAGCAGGGGTTGAATATCGAAGGGGTACGCCGGTTGCTCTCACTGCTGCCGTGTTGGGAATTGAAGCCCTGCAGCAGCGAGTCGATGCAGAGCTGTCCGGCCTATACAGGCACATACAAGAGGCCCTGCTGGAGGATGAAAGACGAGCTGGCGATCGAATGTCAGGAAGCGGATTGCCGAACCTGCGCTGTCTATCGCAGTGCGGCACGTTGTGACAATCTCAAAGTGCTGTTGTTCCGGCACATCGCAGCAGGCAGCAGCAAAGCGTAAGGCGTCATTTTGACAACCCATGGATGCTTGACAGCATCTGGTTTTGAATACTACATGTTCAGGAGCTGACGGCAATGAAAAAGTTAGTGAT
>WFTM01000176.1 GCA_015485525.1 Candidatus Zhuqueibacterota bacterium
AGGCCACTGGCTTTCTCCAGCTTTGATCCGGCACCCGGCCCAGCCACGAGGTAATCCGTCTTTTTGCTCACCGATGACGCTGCCCGGCCGCCACGCTCCTCGACCAGTTTTTCCGCTTCTTTGCGGGTGAATTTTTCCAGCGCTCCTGTAAAAACAAAGGTTTTGCCGGCAAAGCGCTGATCGGCTTCAGCAGCCCCCTGCTGTTTTTCGATACGCACCCCGCCCTCGAACAGGCGTTCGATCAGCTTCTGATTGCGCGGCTCGCGAAAAAAAGTCACGATGCTGGAAGCCACCTGTGGGCCGATTTCGTTGATCGCCATCAGCTCTTCTTCTTGCGCGCGCATGATTTTTTTCAGCTCTCCATAATGCTGTGCCAGCACTTTGGCAATATGCTCGCCGACGTGACGGATACCCAGGGCGTAGAGAAAACGGTCCAGGGGCACTCGCCGGCTGGAGTCGATGGCCCGGAGTAGATTATCGGCCGATTTTTCCGCCATGCGGTCAAGGCCGATAAGCTGGTCTCTTTGCAGAAAATACAGATCAGCGTGGGAAGAAATCAGGCCCTTATCGAGTAACTGCCCGACCAGCTTGTCGCCCAGCCCGTCGATATCCATTGCTCCCTTGGAGGCAAAATGCTTGATCGATTCCTTGATTTGTGCCGGACAGGTGATATTCTCGCAGCGCAGAACTGCTTCGCCCTCGAGGCGCACCAGTTGCGAGCCGCACGCCGGACAGGTTTTCGGCAGAGTGTATTTCTGTGTGTTTGTGCCCCGCTTCGATGTAACCACTTTGATGATCTCCGGGATGACATCTCCGGCGCGCTGGATGATCACCGTATCGCCGACGCGGATGTCTTTGCGGTCGATTTCATCCTGGTTGTGCAGGGTCGCGCGCCGTACCTCAACCCCGCCGACCATCACCGGCTCGAGGATCGCCACCGGCGTGATCGCGCCGGTGCGGCCAACCTGGGCGATGATATCCACAACGCGCGTCGTTTCCTGATGTGCCGGAAATTTGCGTGCAATAGCCCAGCGCGGGCTGCGTGAGCGCACCCCTGCTCTTTCCTGCAGTCGGAACTCATTCAGCTTGATTACCACGCCGTCGATCTCATAGGGCAAGCTTTCACGCATGCGCACAAAATTATGATAGTGCTCGATCGCCGCCTCGATGCCGGTGCACAGCGTGATGAGCGGATTGACACGCAGGCCCCATTTTTTGAACGCGTGCAGCGCCTGCCACTGTGATGTCAGCTCGTAGCCCTCGATCAGCCCCAGGCCATAAACGAAAATATCCAGGGGCCGTGTGGCGGTTATGGCCGGATCGAGCTGGCGCAGAGACCCGGAGGCAGAGTTTCGCGGGTTGACAAAAGTCGGTTCTCCTGCCTCTTCGCGTTCCCGGTTGAGCTTTTTGAATGCCTCGGTGGGATAATACACCTCGCCGCGGACATCCAGCCGCGCCGGCAGGCTGATCTCCTCATCCCTGAGTCTGAGCGGGATGGATTTGATCGTTTTCAGATTTGCAGTGATGTTTTCTCCTGTGACACCATCCCCCCGCGTCGAGCCGACTTCGAACAGGCCGTTGATGTAAACCAGCTCCACAGCAACGCCGTCCATTTTGGGTTCAACCGTATATTCAAAAGGTTCCTCAATCTCCAACAGCCGGTGCAGGCGGGCGTCAAAATCGCGCAGCTCCTGATCGTCAAATGCGTTGTCGAGACTCAGCATGGGCGTGGCGTGGCGCACAGGCTCAAAGGCGGCCAGAGGCTCTCCGCCGACGCGCTGTGTCGGCGAATCAGGTGTAATGAGGTCCGGGAATTGTTCTTCGAGCTCCTGCAGCTCGCGGAACATACGGTCATAGTCTGCATCGGTCAGTTCCGGGTCGTCGAGAACGTAGTAGCGGTAGCTGTGATAGTTGAGTTGCTCCCGCAAGGCTTCGATGCGTTTTTGTGCTTCAGAACGATCCATGTATTTTTTCCGGAAAGTGTTATTCTGGGGTGAATGAAAATCCGCGGGCAAGCCATCAGCCCTTGATGCAGCCCAGCGGCCGCAGTTGCGCGACTTTGCGCGAGATGCCTGCCCTGGCACAGGCATCGACCACGTGCGAGACATCTTTGTACGCTTCGGGAATCTCTTCGTCCAGCGTCCTGCGGCTTTTGCCGATGACGTAAATCCCCCGGTCCTGCAGCTCCCTGCCGATATTGCGGCCTCGTGCCTGTTTTTTCGCTTTGGTGCGGCTCAGCGCCCTGCCGGCGCCGTGGCAGGTGCTGCCAAAGGTATACTGCATCGCCTGTTCCGTGCCGACGAGAACATAGGAATACCGGCCCATATCACCGGGGATCAGCACCGGTTGCCCCACCTCGCGGTAAGCAGCGGGTATTTCGTTACTGCCCGGTGCAAAGGCGCGGGTTGCGCCCTTGCGGTGTACGCAGACTTTTTTGCGCTCGCCGTTGACCAGGTGCGTTTCGAACTTGGCGATGTTGTGCGCCACTTCGTACACGGTGCGCAGACCGATCTCCTCGGGTGGCATGGCCAAAGCCCGCTCAAACGCCATGCGTGTGAAATGGGCGATGGCCTGACGGTTGGCAAAGGCATAATTGATGGCGCAGCGCATGGCACCGAGGTACTGCTGGCCCTCAGGAGAGGAAATCGGTGCGCAGGCGAGCTGGCGGTCCGGCAGTGAGATACCGTATTTTCGGCCGGCTTTATCCATGATTCCCAGTGAATCATCGCAGACCTGATAGCCAAACCCGCGTGAGCCGCAGTGGATGATCACCGTGATCTGATCCAGAAAAAGCCCGAGGGCTGCTGCGGCTTTCGGGTTGTAAATTTCCGCAACATAGCCGACTTCGAGAAAGTGATTTCCCGAGCCGAGGGTGCCGAGTTGTTTGCTGCCGCGCGCGTAGGCGTGCGCAGAAACCGCAGCAGGGTCACAGCCATCGACACAGCCGGACTCTTCGATGTATTCGAGATCGCTTTCGCTGCCGTAGCCGCGAGCTACAGCCCAGCGCGCTCCCTGGCGCACCACTTTTTTCAGCTCAGCTTTGGAAACGGTGAGGCGTCCCCCTGCGCCCACGCCTGTGGGCACGCTGTTGAACAGTTCGGTGACCAATTCCGGCATTTTGCCGGTGATCTGCTGGCGCTTCAGGTTCGAAGCCATCAGCCGCACGCCGCAGTTGATGTCGTAGCCCACGCCGCCCGGGGAGATGATGCCATCCTGCAGGTCAAACGCTGCGACGCCGCCGATGGGAAAGCCATAGCCCCAGTGCATATCCGGCATGGCCAGGGAATAGTTGATGATGCCGGGAAGATGCGCGACGTTCATCGCCTGCTCCGGTGCTTTGTCGGAGAGAATCGCCGGCAGCATTTTTTCTGTGGCGTAAATCCGCGCCGGAACGCGCATGCCGCCCTGGCGGGGAATTTCCCACAAAGCATCGTTGATTTTTTTGAGATCGCGGCTGGTCATGGTTTTGTTTTATTAAAATCGAGAGTCAATGTGTGTATCCGTCCGGTGAACTCCACCTGTCTTCAGTTTCCCCCTTTTTGCCTGCTCGAATGCGGCTGTGGCTCCGGCCCCGCTATGGTCGAGAAGTAGCCGAAGTGGCAACACTTCGGGCACACGGAGTTCCGGAACTCTTGCGAGTTCCGCTACACGTGGGGCAAAACGTGTGCTCGTGTGCAGTATCTGTCAGACGGCCCTCATCTTTCTTCAGTTTCTCCCTTTTCGCCTGTTCGCATGCGGCTCTGGCTCCGGCCCCGCTATAGTCGAGAAGTAGCCGAAGTGGCAACACTTCGGGCGCACGGAGTTCCGGAACTCTTGCGAGTTCCGCTACCCTGGGGAAAAAACGTGTGCTCGTGCGCAGTATCTGTCGGACGGCCCTCATCTTTCTTCAGTTTCCCCCTTTTCGCCTGTTCGAATGGGGCTCTGGCTCCGGCCCCGCTATAGTCGAGAAGTAGCCGAAGTGGCAACACTTCGGGCGCACGGAGTTCCGCTGCTAAACCGGTCCCCGGAAACCGCGGAGAAAAACAACCTGTAGTTTACCGGGCGGATAGATACTGTTATCCATTTGGATTTTCAAGAATTTTATTCAGCTCTTTGATCAGTTTTTCTTTGTCGGGCAGATAAAGCATATATTTGCTGACAAAGAGCTGGTTGCTGATGCCGGCCAGTGCGTACTCCACCAGAACATGGTCATTATAAGTACCCAGGACCAGACCGATTGGTGGGTTGTCGCCGGCAACGCTTTCTTCCTTGGTAAAATAGTTGAGATAAAGGTTCATCTGACCGATGTCGTTGTGTTCTACCTCACCTTGCTTTAAATCAATCAGCACAAAACATTTCAGAATGCGGTGGTAGAAGACCAAATCGACATAAAAATGGCGATTGGCCAACGTGATTTTGTACTGCCGGCCGACAAAGGCAAATCCCTGACCCAGTTCCAGAAGAAAGTGTTCGAGATTATCGATCAACCGTTTTTCCAGGTCACCTTCCAAATAGTGGTGTTGCTGTGGAATACCCAGAAATTCAAACACATAGGGGTCTTTGATAATATCTTTGGCATCGTATATTTCCGAGCCAGACTGTGATAATTGCAGAATTCTTTTTTTGTCTTTGCTGAGTGCCAGTCGATGAAAAGCATGCTTTTCATCTGTCGTTTTAAGGTGCGTACACTCCAGTTTTCAGTTTCACATTGTTTGATGTAAAAACTCATCTCCAATGGGTCATCGGCTTTGAGAATTTCGAAGTAATGGCTCCAGCTTAATTTGTGAGACAGTGTCTCACTTTTTGGAAATGACAGGTAGAGTTTGCGCATATAAGTCAGGTTTGAACGGCTAAAACCCTTACCAAATTCAAGTGTCAAATCCCTGGCAAGCTTCGATAATAGTTCGCTGCCATACTCTGCTTTCTCTTTCCCCTGTTGCTCAAACTCCACGATATGCTTGCCGATTTGCCAGTAGGTGCGCAGTAAAATAGTATTGACCGACCGAAGCGCATTTTCTCTGCCTGCAGCGAGTAGAGTTTTTATCTGCTCTTTCAGAGTATGATACGTGTTTTTGGAAATTTCACTCATTGGCTTTTCCATTATGCACTAAACGGGCCCCTGAAAATTTCTGAGACGGCAAAGCCGCAAAGAATTCCCCCTTTTTCACCGACCGGGTGCTGCAGGGCGTGAATCTTGGCCAGGCACAGGAATTTTCCTGCATCTGATCGAACAGAGACATCCGCTGTTTTGCATCACAAATCAAAAATAATCCGTGCTGTGAAGAGGTCGCCTTGCCTGGAGATACGCAATTCGTGAAAGGTCACGGCTTTGATTTCAGTATAAATCTCGTGCCGGCCCGCATCGATGTGCTCGCCGTAGGCAACTGCCTCGAGATGGTCTGGCTGTATCCGGGTGACTTCGAAACGGCAAAACACGAGCTCCTCGGTGATATGGCGAAAATTCAGCCCGGAAAGCCAGGCCAGCATCAACGCTTCAGGATCATCCGCATCCAACTGAAAAGAGAACGCCTTGCGAGGGCGCACGGTTTCGATATCCGTGATCACCTCCGCGAACATGGCCCATGCCGCCCGCTCATACAAGCCGGACAAAGAGTCTGCCTGTACGATGAACCCGGCATCTCCGGTGTGATCGATGTGTTCTATCCAGTCAGGCATGGTGATGAGCATAGTTCAGGCTTGGTGGTTCCGGATGAGCTGGTTGGAGTTGCGCGAAAATATAAAACATCAGGGCGTGGGAAACAACAGGTATAAGCTCAAATATGCATGGTTGCTTTGCTCGTTTGACTTCGGGTTATCCTGCAATTAACTCAGCATAGTTGCCTCTTTTCAACCAGTCCGCCTGGCCACAGCATGTGCCTACACTACAGAATCGTCATTCCGGTTTCCCCGCAGGGGAAGACCGGAATCTCCCAGACTCAGGCATGTGCCCGAAAAGATGAGATTCCGGCTCTGCGCTGCGCTTGGCCGGAATGACAGATGTCAAAACCTGGGCCAGACCCATTTAACTGGATATCCTGATTTTTGACATGAACTGTTCCAAAAGAATGCCATTTGAGTCTGCCAGCGGTGGGGACTGGAAATCACGTAGGCTCCTCAGTCCCACTGATAACATGTTTTCTCTCGCAGAGTTCACAAAGCGGGCTGAGACAAAAGCGCAAAATACGCAAGAGCCAATAAAAAAGCCCGGCAGACAACTCCTGCCGGGCTTGTGAAAAAGAGCTGGTTGTCAGATTTCGAACTTGATGCCCTGGGCCAGCGGCAGTTCGGTACCATAATTAATAGTATTGGTCTGCCGCCTCATGTAGGCTTTCCAGGCGTCAGAGCCGGATTCACGGCCGCCGCCGGTCTCTTTTTCCCCGCCAAAAGCCCCGCCGATTTCCGCGCCCGAGGTGCCGATATTGACATTGGCGATCCCGCAGTCAGAACCCCATGCTGAGAGGAAGGTCTCTGCCTCGCGCAGGTTGTTGGTGAAGATTGCCGATGACAACCCCTGCACGACGTCGTTGTGCAGGGCAATGGCATTCTCGACACCGCCCTCGTATTTGATCAGGTAGAGAATCGGGGCAAAGGTTTCTTCCTGTACGATGGCATAGTGGTTTTCAGCCTCTACCAGGGCCGGGCGCACGTAGCAACCGGATTCATAACCCGGGCCGGAGAGCACCTCGCCGCCAAAGATCACCTTACCACCCGTCTCCTGCACGGAGTGCAGAGCAGAGGTAAACATATCAACCGCATCCTTGTCGATCAGCGGGCCGACGTGGTTGTTTTCATCCAGGGGATTGCCGATGCGCAAACCCTCGTATGCCTTTATCAGGGCGGTTTTGACTTTGTCGTAGATCGATTCGTGGATGATCAGCCGTCGTGTCGTTGTGCAGCGCTGTCCGGCCGTGCCCACAGCTCCGAAAACCACAGCAGGAACAGCCAGTTTCAAATCCGCATCCGGCGTGATGATGATGCCATTATTACCGCCGAGTTCGAGGATGAATTTTCCGAAACGCCGGGCAATAACCTCGGCAGCGTGCCGTCCAACGCGCGTCGATCCGGTGATGGAGATGAGCGGAACGCGCTTGTCGTTGAGCATCTTTTCGCCGATCGTGGAACCGCGCCCGATGATGAGGTTGAAGATACCCTCGGGCAGATCATTGTCCCGGATCACATCCTGCAGGATGTTCTGCACGGCGATGGCAGAGAGCGGCACTTTCGAAGAGGGCTTCCAGAAATTGACATCGCCGCAGACTGTCGCCAGCATGGCATTCCATGCCCAGACAGCTACCGGAAAGTTGAACGCCGTGACGATGCCGACCGTACCGAGAGGGTGGTACTGGTCGTACATGCGGTGCTCCGGGCGTTCGGAGTGCATGGTAAAGCCATAGAGCTGGCGGGACTGGCCAACAGCAAAATCGCAGATATCGATCATTTCCTGCACTTCGCCCAGGCCTTCCTGCAGGGATTTACCCATTTCCAGAGAGACGAGTTTGCCGAGGGGCTCCTTGTAATCGCGCAGGCGGTTGCCGATTTGCCGGACGACCTCGCCGCGTTTGGGCGCCGGCACAGTACGCCAGTAAACAAACGCTTCCTGTGCCCGTTTGATGATGGTTTCATAATCCTGATCAGAAGCCTGATAAACAGAGGCGATGGCTTCGCCGGTCGCCGGAGAGACGATGTTCAGCTCACCCTGGTCCGTGGTTTCATTCCAGAGCAGGCCGCTGGAGGCCCCGAAGTTTTTGTCCTTGATCTGCAAGGTTTTGAGAAAATCCATTTTTATACCTCATGACATGGAGTGTGATGAAAGTCTGCTCATGCGTGCCTAAGAATAGTGAAAAACGTGCATCATGAATAGCGCGAGACACCGGTCTTGCGATACATACAACAGTGCTTCAAACGACGCGTTTCAAAACATGCGAGTGTAACAAAAAAGGGGGTAAAAAGCAACTGAATATCCGGTCATTTTTTCTGTCCGGCCGCATGTCTGGAAAATCTTTTTAGGCTATAAGAAACAAATGGTTAACCGATGCATGCGGAGATATTTTCTGAGCATTCCGTGCCAGTGCTTTCCCTTGACTTTTAGGATGTTATTCCCTATACTTCATGCTTACTTGAGCCTGAAACAGAGGTTGTTCAGGAGCTGTTTCTGGCAACAGGAAGCAAAACAGGTGGACTTTTTCAGGTTCGCCTTTTGGTTTTTATCCCGAAAGATATTCTTGCTTTGCACTATGGTGAGATACGGGATACAAACAGCGCCATGCAGTTTTACGGGATTTTCTGCCGCAAGATGAGGGTCTGGTTATCGTGGATGAACAGCATCGGGAAAGCGTACATGGTGGTACCCTGTATGTGGTCGCAACACCGATCGGCAACTTACGCGATATCACCCTGCGCGCCCTCGATATCCTGGGGGGAGTCGATGTGATCGCGGCAGAGGACACACGCCACAGCGCTCAGTTGCTGCGTCATTACCAGATCGAAAAGCGCCTGATCAGTTTTCATGATCACAACAAAAGCCGCCAGGCGCCGGTTTTGATTCGTTACCTGCAGCAAGGTGATTCGGTTGCGTTGATTTCGGACGCAGGCACTCCGGGGATTTCCGACCCCGGATTTTTTCTGATCAGGGAGGCTATCGCGAACGGTATCCCGATCGTGCCCATCCCCGGGGCCACAGCCCTGGTGCCGGCTCTGATTTTGTCCGGTCTGCCGTTGCACCGTTTCGTTTTTGAGGGCTTTCCCCCTGCCAGGAAGGGGCGCAAGACCTACTTTAACCGGCTGAAGGATGAAGAAAGAACGCTGATTTTTTACGAATCGCCTCATCGACTGGTGCGCACGATAACAGACCTGCTCACTGCGTTCGGCGCTCGCCGGGCTGCGATTGTCCGGGAGCTGACCAAGAAGTTCGAGGAAGTTATCCGGGGGGACTTGCACTCTTTGTCTGAGCTGCTGCAGCAGCGTAAGCTCAAGGGAGAGTGTGTCATCGTCGTAGAAGGGAAATCGGAAAAACAAGTGAAAGAGAATTCATGAAACTCGATATTCTGCCCGAAGGCGTCAAACAATGGTATCTGGACTTTACCCAGCCGGTTGTTGATCTCTTCATCGATCTGGAGCTGAACCCGAATTTTTTCACGACGATCGGCTTCATCATCAGTGTCATCGCGGCGTTTTATTTCGGAGCGGGGCATTATCGCATCGGCGGGGCACTGGTTCTGCTCGCCGGAACTTTTGACATCATCGACGGCCGCGTAGCCCGGGCTACCAGCCGGGTAACCCGTTTCGGTGCCCTGTATGATTCGACCATGGACCGCTATTCCGAAGTAATCATGTTTTTTGGTCTGGCGTACTATTTCGTCTATCAGGCGTGGAATGGCCTGATGAACGAGTACCTCGCCTTTATCACGGCTATGGGCGTCTCCATTGCCCTCGGTGGTTCGGTCATGGTCAGCTATGTTCGTGCCCGGGCAGAGGGCCTTGGCCTCGAGTGCAAAGTCGGGCTGATGCAGAGGCCCGAGCGCATCGTCTATATCGGCGTCAGCGCGCTCTTCAGTAAATATCTGCTCATCGTTGCTATTCTGCTCGTCGCTGTGCTGGCAAACTACACCGCCATGCAGCGTCTGTATCATATCTGGAATACGGAACGGGCCCGTGAAACCGGTGACAGCCTCGACGCCCTCGACAGCGATAAATAAAACAGGCTCTACCTTAAGGGAGTACGAAAACGGCGTCATCACGCTGCCTGGCGTGTGACGTGATGGCATGCTCCCAGTTTTATGAAAAGCACACATCCCGCTTTCAGAGCGCGAAGCGCTATTTTATGAATGATTCGGGTAAAAACATCAAACATATGGATTTTCAGGCTATGAACAGCATTGGACCGGGAGGAAAAAATGAGTAAACCTGTAGAAATAAAGCCGGTAGCCGGAAAACTCGGTGTTCTCACACCAGGGCTTGGCGCCGTAGCCACGACATTTATCGCCGGCACGATTGCCGCGCGCAAGGGCCTGGGCAAGCCGATCGGCTCGCTGGTGGAAATGGGTACGATCCGTCTCGGCAAACGTACCGATAACCGCACGCCTATGATCAAGGATTTCATCGAACTCGCCAGCCTCGATGATATCGTCTTTGGTGGCTGGGATATTTTCGAAGAAAATGTTTACGAAGCCGCCATGCACGCCGGTGTTCTGGACAAAGACCTGCTCAATGAAATCAAACCTGAGCTCGAGAGCATCAAACCGATGAAGGCGGTTTTCGATCCGGCTTATGTGAAAAAACTGCACGGCACTTATATCAAAGAAGGCAAGACCAAGATGGACCTTGCCGAGCAGCTGCGTGAAGATATCCGCTCTTTCAAGAGTGAAAACAATCTCGATCGATTGGTTATCGTCTGGTGTGCGAGCACGGAGGTTTACCTGCAGCCGGGTGCTGTGCACGAAACAGTCGAAGCTTTTGAAAACGGCTTGCGCAACAACGACGCAGCGATTGCTCCCAGCATGATCTATGCCTATGCAGCCATGAAAGAGGGCGTGCCTTTTGCGAATGGCGCTCCGAACCTCACCGTTGATATGCCGGTAATTCAGGAATTGGCCAGGCAGAACGGCGTACCCATCAGCGGTAAAGATTTTAAAACCGGCCAGACCTTCATGAAGACCTTGCTCGCACCCGGGCTGAAGGCGCGGCTGCTGGGCCTGAACGGCTGGTTCTCGACCAATATTCTCGGCAACCGCGACGGAGAAGTGCTCGATGACCCCGAATCTTTCAAATCCAAGGAAGTGAGCAAGCTCGGCGTGCTCGAATATATCCTGCAGCCAGAGAAATATCCCGACCTGTACAAAGATTTTTATCACAAAGTACGGATCAACTACTATCCGCCGCGTGGTGACAATAAAGAGGGCTGGGATAATATCGATATCTTCGGCTGGCTCGGCTATCCGATGCAGATCAAGGTGGATTTTCTCTGCCGGGACAGTATTCTGGCAGCGCCAATCGTTCTCGATCTCGCTGTTTTTATGGACCTTGCCCAGCGCGCCGGCATGTCCGGCATTCAGGAATGGCTGTCTTTCTATTTCAAAAGCCCGATGGTGGCGCCCGGTTTGTATCCCGAACACGATATCTTCATCCAGTTGATGAAGCTGAAAAACACCCTGCGCCATCTCAAGGGTGAAGACCTGATCACACACCTCGGTTTGGAATATTACGACTGATCCCGGACGGGATTTGTCATCACGTAGCCGGAAATCCCTTTGAAAGAAACGACGCCGCTCAGATCGATACTGAAAACATCTTTGCCGGCGGTGATAGACTTGTCATCACAGACATTGATGTGGACCGTTGAAGCGATATTCATCGGCCAGATCAGCGCAGCGGCCTTTGCCGGTGTGGGTATGGCCATCCAGGTACTGGTGGTCTGCATGTCTGTGATGCTCACGTTTATCGTCGGCGCTTCGCTGATCATCACCCGGTACATCGGGGCGAAAGATCACTGGCAGGCGAATCATATCCTCGGGCAGACGTTCATGATCGGCGCGCTCTTTGCCGTTCTGCTGGCGCTGCTGTGGTATTTCGGCTCACCGGGAATTTTTCTGCTCATCCGGGAAGCCAGCGGTGAAGCCCGCAATGCAGGCATTACCTATCTGCAGACAGTTGCCCTGTTTGCCCCGCTGATGATCACCAATTTCGTGGCCCTCGGAGTGATTCGCGGATCGGGGGACACGGTGCAATCCATGTTGGTCAACGTCGGTATCAATACTCTGAACATCATCCTGTCGCCGGCGTTGATTTTTGGCTGGTTCGGGCTGCCGCGCCTCGAGGTTTTTGGAGCAGCATTGGCACTGGGAATTTCGCACAGTCTGGGTTTTATCGTTACGTTTTTTCTGCTGCGCAGCGGCAAGGTCACCCTGTTCCTGTCTTTCAAGGAAATCACCACGCCTAACTGGCACTCATTCAAGCGCTTGTTCAACGCCGGTATCCCCACGACCATCGAGCAGCTGGTCTGGTCCTTCGGCCTGCTGATCGTCTCATCTTATGCGGCGGTGATTGGTGTGACCGTTCTGGCAGCCCATCAGGTTTTTCTGCGCATACAGGCGCTGCTGTCCATGGTTTATTTCGGCTTCGGCATAGGAGCTATGACCCTGATGGGCAGGAACCTCGGTGCCGAGGAGCGGGCGCTGGCAGAAAAAACCGCTGAGATGGCCAGTTGGGTCGTCTTCGTCTTCGTGATGGTGATCGTTGCGATGATGATTTTCGCATCAGAAACCATGGTTTCGGTTTTTACCGATGATCCGCAGGTCCTGCGCGTTGGCACGACTGTGGTGACCTTGTTTGCGCTGGTACAGATTCCCAAGGCCGTTGACGGTGTTCTCATGGGCAATTTGCGCGGCGCCGGTGATTTAAAGTGGTTGATGTGGAGTACGATCGCGGCGGTCGTGGTCTTCGAAGTGGTTGCCAACTGGTTTGTCGCTTTTGTTTTTAACCTGTCGCTCTGGGGGCTCTGGATGGTACACATTTGCGATGAGACGACGCGCCTGGTGCTGAACTACTGGCGCTACCGGGGTGGAAAATGGAAAGTAATCGATCTCTAGCCTGTCAGTACCGGCATTGAGCCTGAAAAACTCACGCAAATAAAAATTTTCAGCTCTGCCGGCTTTTTATGCGCAGCGTTGATTCGTGAAAAATCGGGATAGATTTTTCTATCCTGCAAGATAAAAAAGTGTGGCTTCGTTCGGATAAAAGGTACCGAGATCCAGACGGCCCTTGTACGAAGTACTCATTCATGAACAAACCGGGGAGCGGTGGAATCCGCAGCAATGGCAGATACAAAAGGGCTTTTCGTCACCTTTGAGGGCATAGATTTTTCCGGCAAAACCACGCAGATTTCTCTGCTGCGAGACAGGCTTCTGGAAGCAGGCCATGAGGTACTCGTGGTCAGAGAACCGGGCGGTACCGTCATTTCTGAAAAGGTCAGAACTATTCTGCTGGATCGCGAGCATGACGAGCTCTCCGAGCGGGCCGAAATTTTTCTTTATTCAGCAGCACGCGCGCAGATTGTCGATGAACAGATCGTTCCCGCTCTGCAACAGGGGAAAGTCATTCTGTGCGATCGCTATTTTGATTCGACGACAGCATACCAGGGCTATGGCCGCGGGCTGGATTTGACAATCGTCGATACGATCAACGCTTTTGCTACCAATGGCCTGGAGCCGGATATTACCTTCCTGCTCGATATCGCGCCGGAGGCGGCGGCCCGCAGGCGGATGGCAGAGGGTGCCGCGCCGGACCGGATGGAACTGCAGGCCGGAGCATTCCATCAACGCGTACGCGAAGGCTATCTGCACATTTCCCGGAAGCACAGCCATCGGTTTCGTGTACTCGATGCAACGCGTGCCACACAGGACCTGGCCGAGGAAATCTGGGAAACCATTCGACGAAAAATATCCCCATCTCAGCAGTGAACTGGAGAAGCATGATGCGAACAGGACGCCACACACGACCCCTCATCATTTTGTTGCTCATCGCCAGCATGGCCGGCAGCGTTGCGCTGACCGGCTTGCCCTCAGGGGCGGACAGGCTGGGAGAGATTCACAAGAACATCACCCTGTTTGGCCTCATCTATCGTGAGATCGCACAGAAATATGTCGAAGATGTTCAACCCGACAAGCTGATGCGCGTAGGGGTGAACGCGATGCTGCGGGCGATCGATCCCTACACCGTGCTGATCGAAGAAGAGGACAACGAGCAGTTCCAGATAATGACCACCGGTCGCTATGGTGGCGTCGGCATGCTGATTCAGGTGCGTGAAGGGTGGCCAACAGTAGTCGAGCCACCCTATGATAACACACCGGCTCTGCGTGCGGGAATTCGCGAGGGAGACCGTATCATCGAGATCGATGGTGAGAGTACGCGCGGTAAGAGTGTCAGCGAGGTTGCATCCCATCTGCGGGGTGAGATCGGCACCTCGGTGGTGCTGAAGGTTTCCCGCGACGGCGTTGCAGACCCCCTGGAGTTTCGCCTCGTACGCGCGGAAATTGTAGTAAAAGATGTCGAATATGCCGGCATACTCGAGGATGGGATCGGGTATATCAAACTTTCCCGGTTTTCCCGCAATGCTGCCAACGAGGTGCGCGATGCTGTCCGGCGGTTGCGCAATGAAGGCATGAGGGCGCTGGTGTTTGACCTGCGCAACAACCCCGGGGGGCTGCTCGATGCAGCGGTCGGTGTCACCGATGTCTTTCTGCCCCGAAAAGAACGCATCGTTTCCACGAAAGGACGCGTGCCCGAGGCTGCTCAGGAGTACTATTCTGAAAATGACCCCATTATCGGTGATCTGCCGATGGTCGTGCTGGTGAATGATCTCTCGGCCTCTGCATCTGAGATCGTCTCCGGGGCTTTGCAGGATAATGACCGCGCGATTATCGTCGGGCAGCAGACGTTTGGCAAAGGTCTGGTGCAGAGCGTGGTGGGCCTGACTCGTGAGTCACGCCTGAAGCTGACCACAGCAAAGTACTACCTGCCTTCAGGGCGCTTGATTCAGAACGATTCGCGCTGGAAAAAGCGCTTTGGCGAGGACGTGGTCGATCATATCACCGATGTGATCAAGGCGGATTCAACCCACATGCTGCAAGATTTTTTTACTGCATCCGGCAGAAAGGTGCCCAGCGGTAAAGGTATCGTGCCTGATGTTGCTGTGCCGCAGGATACGTTGAATGACTATGAAGTCGCCCTGTTGCGCCAGTCCATGATTTTTAACTATGCTGTGCTGTATGCCAACACACACGCCGGTCTGAAGCGCGATTTTGAGGTGTCCGAGGCGATCATTTCGGATTTCAGGAGATTCCTTAAGGACAAAGAATTTTCCTATAAACTGGCCAGCGAGCAGGAGCTGGAAGAGTTCGAGAATGCATTGAAGCGAGACGGCGTTTATGAGCAGATGCTGCCCACCCTGACGAAACTACACGCGCAAATTGAAGAGAGCAAAAAGAACGCTTTTGATGAGAATATCGATTTTATCAAGCAGCAACTGGGTGAGGAAATTGCCGCCAAGCTGTGGGGGACGAGCGCCAAGATCGAAAAGAGCCTGAAATACGACAAAGAGCTGCAAAAAGCCATGGAGCTGATCCGCGATCAGGCGTGGCAAACCCTGCTGAGGCCGGCAGCTGGACAAGGCTGAGGCCGGAAAAAGCATAACCAGAAATTCCGCCGGAGTCCAGCCTGTGGCTGGTAAACCGGCATCGATTCATAGAGTACATGCAGCGGCCATAACTGATTTCGGAAGCCGTTCCGGGAACGGATGGGGCACGCTTGCGCATGACATGGAGGACCAAATGTCTAAGTATGTTTATACCTTTGGGGCCGGCAAGGCCGAGGGTAAGGCGGATATGAAAAATTTACTCGGGGGTAAAGGAGCCAACCTTGCAGAGATGGCCAATTTGAATATCCCTGTGCCCGCCGGTTTCACGATCACGACGGAAGTGTGTACGAGTTATTATGAAAACAACGAGACCTATCCCGACGGGCTCAGCGCTGAGGTTGATCGCGCCATGGCTTTTGTGGAGCAGACCATGGGCAGCAAATTTGGTGATTCTGAGAACCCCTTGCTGGTTTCGGTGCGCAGCGGCGCGCGCGTTTCCATGCCGGGTATGATGGACACGGTACTCAATCTCGGCCTGAACGATGTGACCGTGCAGGGCCTGATCAAACAGACCGATAACCCCCGTTTCGGGTATGATTGCTATCGTCGTTTCGTCCAGATGTACGGTGATGTCGTGCTCGGCCTCAAACCGGAGAGCGATGATGACATCGACCCTTTTGAGGAGCTGCTGGAAAAGAAAAAAGAAGCGCGCGGTGTCCAGTATGATATGGATCTGTCGGCTGATGACCTGAAAGAGCTGGTCGCTGAGTTCAAGGCTGCTATTCTGGAGAAGACCGGCAAGCAGTTTCCCGAAGACCCCATGGAGCAACTATGGGGAGCGATCAGTGCTGTGTTTGGCTCCTGGAATAACGACCGCGCGATCACATATCGCAAGCTGAACGGTTTCCCGGATCACTGGGGTACGGCAGTCAACGTGGTGGCCATGGTTTATGGTAATATGGGAGAAGACAGCGCCACAGGTGTCGGTTTTACTCGAGATCCTGCCACCGGCGAGAAGCATTTGTACGGTGAGTTTCTCGTCAACGCACAGGGTGAGGATGTTGTTGCGGGAACGCGAACCCCGCTGCCTTTTGAAAAGCTGCAGGAGCTGATGCCGGAGACTTATGACGAGCTGAAAGAGATCGCGGAACGCCTGGAGCGCCATTATCGCGACATGCAGGATTTTGAGTTCACCATCCAGAAAGGCAAGCTGTGGATGTTGCAGACGCGTGTGGGGAAACGCACGGGCTTTGCTGCTCTGAAAATCGCTGTTGATATGGTCGAGGAAGGGCTGATCGAGAGCAATGAAGCGTTGATGCGTATCGATCCCAACATGCTGAACCAGTTGCTCCGTCCTATTTTTGATATTGAAGAAAAGCAGAATGTCATCAATAACGGCGGCCTGCTGGCTAAAGGGCTGAATGCCGGCCCGGGTGCAGCCAGCGGAAAGATCGTTTTCAATGCTCAGGATGCCGTGAAACTCGCTGAGGCCGGGGAGCCGTCGATCCTGGTACGCATCGAAACTTCGCCCGAGGATATCAAGGGCATGCATGCTTCTGAGGGTATTTTGACAGCCCGCGGCGGCATGACCTCCCACGCTGCGCTGGTGGGCAGGCAAATGGGCAAGGTCTGCGTTGTCGGATGTGAGTCTCTCGAAATCGACTACCGCAAGCGCGAAATGCGTGCTGGTGACAAAGTCCTGAAAGAAGGTGACTGGGTATCCATCGATGGCACGACCGGCGAGGTGCTCGAAGGACACGTGACCACTAAGCCGTCCGAAGTCTTGCAGGTTTTGCTGGATAAAACCCTCAAACCGGATGATTCTGAAACCTTCCACACTTATGCCAAAGTGATGGAGTGGGCTGATAACGTGCGCAAACTGCGCGTACGCACCAACGCTGACCAGCCGGACCAGGCAGCCAATGCCATCGCCTTTGGTGCTGAGGGCATCGGTCTGTGCCGGACGGAACACATGTTTTTCGAAGGCAGCCGCATCGATGCTGTGCGTGAGATGATTCTTTCCGACGATGTCGAAGGCCGTAAGGCCGCACTGGCGAAGCTCTTGCCCATGCAGCGGGAAGACTTCATCGGTATTTTCAAAGAGATGGCCGGCAAGCCGGTGACCGTGCGGACGCTGGACCCGCCTCTGCACGAGTTCCTGCCGCACACCGATGCTGAAATCCGCGATCTGGCAGAGAAAATGAACATTTCTGTAGATAAACTGAACGCGCGTATCGAGTCACTGCATGAGCTCAACCCTATGCTCGGCCATCGCGGTTGCCGTCTGGGTATCATGTATCCGGAGATCACGGAAATGCAGAGTCGGGCAATTCTCGAGGCTGCCTGTGCGGTCAAAAAAGAGGGCATCGACGTTCTGCCGGAAATCATGATTCCTCTCGTCGGCAATGTCAACGAGCTCAAAAGCCAGGAAGATGTCGTGCGTAAAGTTGCTGAAGCTGTGTTCGAAGAGCAGGGCGTCAAGGTGGCCTATCTGGTCGGAACCATGATCGAGATTCCCCGGGCGGCGATTACGGCAGACAAGATCGCTGAAGTTGCGGAGTTTTTCAGCTTCGGCACAAACGACCTGACGCAGACCACGCTGGGTATCTCCCGCGATGACGCCGGAAAGTTCCTGCCCTATTATGTCGAGGCAGAGATTATCGATTCAGACCCCTTTGAATCCATCGATCAGGAAGGCGTCGGCGAGCTGATGCGCTGGGGCGTGGAGAAAGGCCGTACCACTAAGCCGGACTTGAAAATCGGTATCTGCGGCGAGCATGGCGGCGAGCCCAGGTCGGTGAAATTCTGCCATGGTCTGGGTATGGACTACGTCAGTTGTTCTCCCTTCCGTGTGCCGATCGCACGCCTGGCAGCAGCGCAGGCAGTGCTCGAAGAAAAATAAACCGCGATACGGTGTGAAAAGTGAGAAAGCGCCTGCACCAGACACCCGGTGCAGGCATTTTTTTTCGGAAGTGTGATCAACTCGTGAAAAAAAACGTCCAGTTTTTTTGTGATTTCGACGGAACGATTGCCCGCAACGATGTTGGTGAGAAACTGTTTTTGCGTTTCGGAGCTGCAGAAAAATGCTATGCTGCGGTGCGGGAGTGGATGCGTGGCGAAATCTCCTCCACGGAGATGTACCGCCGGGAGTGCGAAACAGCCCGCGTCAGCAGAAAAGAGTTGGCCGCTTTTGCCTCCGGCCAGGAGCTGGACCCGTACTTCAAGGGCTTCATCGATGCCTGCCGGGACCATGGCTACGAGGTGATGATCCTCAGCGATGGTTTTAAAACCTATATCGACCTCATCCTTGCCCATGCCGGGATCACGGATTTGCCGGTCTATAGCAACGATATTGAGTTCTTCGCGACGGATCGTATCCGGCCTGTGTTTCCTTATGAGGCCGGATCGTGCGGCAAATGCGCCAACTGCAAGGGCTATCAGATTCGCCGGCACAGGCAGGAAGGCAGCACGATCGTCTATGTCGGTGATGGCTACTCTGACCGTTGCGGTGCTCTTGAAGCGGATATTATTTTTGCCAAAAAGGATTTGTTGAACTATTGCAGGCAGGAACAGATCGACTGTTTTGCATATACCACCTTTGCTGATGTCTATAAAAAGTGCCAAAAAATCGGATTATTTGACTGAATTGCAGGGCCATCC
>WFTM01000177.1 GCA_015485525.1 Candidatus Zhuqueibacterota bacterium
ACACTGCTCGCTGCCGGCCTGATTGCCGGCGGCTGTATCTTCGCACCGGTAGAGAAAGCATCTTCCGGCGATGAGCTCCTCAGCATTCGATTCGGGACGTCCTTCGGTGAGTGTCTCGGCTACTGCGTGAATACTCTGATGATCGATGAGCAGAATATGACGTTGTCGCGGGAAGGATGGGTGCAGGGCGGCAGCCTCCCCGGGTTGCGTTTTGAAGCCGGGCCCGATAGCAAACGCTGGAGCATGCTGCGCACCGCGTGGTCAGCCAATGCGGAGAGTTTCAGCGCGTTGGACAGCATCATCGGCTGCCCGGACTGTGCAGACGGCGGCGCGGAGTGGATCGAAGTGCGCACAGCCTCGGGCAGGAAAAAGGTGACCTATGAATATGCCACAGATCTGCAGGGCATCGGTGAGCTGCAGCGCAGTCTGCGCGGCCTGATGGCACAGATGCAGGCGCAGGTAGAGGGCACCCCGGGCAGTTTGCAGTTCAGCGATGATGCGCCGGGCTCGATTTTGCTCGATCCCATTGTCCTGCGCGCCAGCCGTGTGCAGAATGATTCGCTGATCCTGGATGTCGCTTATAGCGGCGGTTGCAAGCAGCACCAGTTCGATCTGGTCATGGCGCCCGCGGCTTTTTTGGAATCCTACCCGGTGCAGGCGAATCTCTATCTGCGACACGACGCCCGCGGTGATCTCTGCAAGGCCCTCATCCACGAAACCATCACCTTTGATCTCAGTGCGCTGAAACACCGCTATGTTCAGGCCTATGGCACGACCGGCAGCACGGCTTCCGAGAGCATCATCCTGAACATCCATACCCCGAAAAGCGATGGCTCGGTGGCGCGTTTGCAGCTCACATACGTGTTGTATTACGAAGGATGAAAAAGCCCTGAGCCCTCGTATCGCCTGGCTGCTGATATTGCCAGCCGATATGCCTGAAAATCCCCCCCAGCCCATACCCGGTGGCCTTGATTGGCTGCCGGGTTTTTTGTTTGTGGGAGATGGATGGCACCGATTTTTGGGTGGGTGTTTTTGTGTTCACTTTTCTTAAAATGGTCTTGCTTTTCGTCTGTCGTTGTGTTAAATAAAGGTGTTTAAATATTCACCATTCGGAGGCGATAGCATGTACCCCTGGCACGTTGAACAGCAGCGCCCGCTGCGTTGGCTTTTTCTCGATCTGAACTCTTATTTTGCTTCGGTAGAACAGCAGCTCCGGCCTGAGCTGCGTGGTATGCCGGTGGGGATCGTGCCCGTGGAGGCTGATACCACCTGCTGCATTGCTGCCAGTTACGAGGCCAAAGCGCACGGTGTCCGTACCGGCACCTCTGTGCGCGAAGCGCGACGGCTGTGCCCGGATATCCGGCTGATACCTGCACGGCCAAAGCTGTACGTAGAGTATCATCATAAAATCGTCGCTGCGGTGTGGGATTGTGTGCCGGTTACTGCGGTGATGTCCATCGATGAGATGGCCTGCCGTCTGCTCGGCCGCGAGCGTGACGAAGAGCAGGCGCAGGCGCTGGCGCGCAAAATCAAGGAGACCATCTATCAGCGCGCCGGTGAGATGCTGCGCTGTTCGATCGGGCTGGCGCCGAACCGCTTTCTCGCCAAAGTCGCGACCGAGCTGCAAAAACCCGATGGGCTGGTAGTGGTGCGCCCGCAGGATTTGCCGGCGATTCTCTACCCTCTCGAACTCAGCGACCTGCCCGGCATCGGGCGCAACATGCTGCAGCGACTGAACCGCAACGGCATCTATTCCGTGCGCCAGCTTTGTGCTTTATCCAAAGAGGATATGACGCGCATCTGGCGCAGTGTGATCGGCACGCGTTTCTGGCACTGGCTGCGCGGGGATGATATCGCCGAGCCGCCGGTGCAGCGCCGCAGTGTTGGCCATTCGCACCGGTTGCCACCAGACCTGCGCACCGAAGAAGGGGTATTTGCTGTTGCCAAAAAGCTGCTGCACAAGGCCGCAGCCCGGCTGCGGCGGTTGGAGTATTATACTAAAGGCATCGGTGTGTCTGTGCGCTTTTATCGCGGCGACCGCTGGAAAGCCCATCTGCGCATCGCGCCGACGCAGGACACTCTGACCCTGACAGAAGCGCTGCTGACCATGTGGCGGGATAAACCCCATGCTTCGCCGGATGCTGTCAGCGTGGTTTTGTACGATCTGGTTCCGGTTTCGGCCTGCACACTCTCGCTTTTTCGCCAGGAGAAACGGGAAAAACTCTCCCACGCCATAGACGCTATCAATGACCGGTTCGGCAATAACTCAGTCTGGCTGGGCAGCACCCACACCATCATGCAGGCCGCACCGACGCGGATTTCCTTTACCAGCATCCCTGATCTGGATACGTTTTGAGCCGATCTGTTGACGAATTGTCGCGGCAGAGCTGCGCCATACCGCAGGAGCGGTGTGACGATAAGACGGCCGGATAATTGCCTTGCACCGAACCGCCCTTCATCGTTATATTCGACCCTTTGGACCCTGCTGCGCTGAATGTCCCGGCGTCCCGGGCTTATTCGTGATCTCTTCTGCCCTGAAAACGGAAAAACGATGAAGAAAAAAGCCCCCCTTGTCATAATATTTATCACGATCTTTCTCGATCTCGTCGGCTTCGGCATGGTGATCCCCGTGCTGCCTTTTTATGCCGAGCATTTTGGTGCTTCGGCATTACACATCGGCATGCTGGCTGCCTCATTTTCGCTGATGCAGTTCATCTTTGCCCCGATATGGGGGCGGTTGTCGGATCGTGTTGGCCGACGTCCGATCATTCTCATGAGTTTGGTCGGGTCCACAGGTTCCCTGCTGTTATTCGGGCTTGCAAGCAGTCTGGCTTTTCTTTTCGTGGCGCGCATTCTTGCGGGCATTTTCATGGCCAACATTTCCGCTGCACAGGCCTATATCGCCGATGTGACGCCACCGGAGCAGCGGGCCAAAGGCATGGGGCTGATGGGGGCGGCATTTGGTCTCGGTTTTATCTTCGGGCCGGCTATCGGCGGGGTGCTGAGCAATACGGCGGTCCTGGAGAACATCAACCAGCTCTATGCCACGCTGAGCGGCACCCCGGTCATGCAGGTGATCGAGGCGGACAAGTACCGTATCCCCTTCTTCTTCGCAGCATTTTTATCGCTGCTGAACACCCTGAGTGCGTGGATGTACCTGCCGGAATCGCGCACGCGCGAAGAGCTGGAAAAAGCCCGCACCAGCCCGGCCGGCAGCCAATCCCGTTTTGCGCGCATCAAAGCGGCGCTCAGCAAGCCCGGTGTCGGCGGCCTGATTCTGCTCTTTTTTGTGATCACCGTGGCTTTTGCCAACCTCGAGGCCACCTTTGCGCTGATGACCGAACGCAACCTGCATTTTGACGCCACGGAAAACGGCTATCTCTTCGTGTTCATCGGTTTGATCGCTGCAGTCGTGCAGGGTACGCTGATCGGGCCGCTGACGCGAAAATTTGGCGAAAGCCGCCTGCTGGTCACCGGCCTGGCCATGCAGGGCAGTGGATTTTTCTTCCTGCCATACATGATGAGCCTGCCTGATTTGCTGCCTTTCCTCGCGCTCGTTTCCGTGGGCAATGCCCTCAGCAGTCCCTGCCTGCACAGCCTCATTTCCAAAAATACGGACCGCGATGAGCAGGGCGGCGTGCTCGGCATCACCCAGTCCATGGGCAGCCTGGCGCGGGTGGTCGGCCCGGTCTGGGGCGGCTGGTTTTTCGATCTCTTTGGTGTGCCGGCGCCGTACTGGAGTGGCGGTATTCTGCTGCTGATCTGCGCCTCGTTTGCCTTTACTCTCACCGCTTCTCTCAGGGCCTCGCTCCGGCCGGAATGAGCGTGCCGGGGGGAACCCATTTTCTCTCGTCATACCGCTCCCGCGGTGTGACGACGCTCCCGCGTCGCCACGCTGGACTATCCCATCGGCAAAAGCGCGAGCAGCACGCACTTGCGGTCAGGCGGGACGTTACACGGGCAGAACCCTTAATGCGGATGAGCCCCGGGGAGATTCCGGCTCTGCGCTGCGCTCCGGCCGGAATGATGGAGTGGAGTGTAGCGTGCAGCCCTGTCATCCCGCTGCGGTTGCGGGCGTGGGGGCGGCATATCTCAATTTTCAGTTCAAAAAATCAGGTGGTTGCCATGGATATTTTCCTCAAAAGCACCAAAGAGCTCGAGCACCGCATCGACCAGTTCCTCGATGCCATCAGCGAGGGTGCGCTGGTTTTCCGCAGCGGGGTGCAGCATTATCTCGACGAGGACATGGAGCGATTGGACGAACGTATCGAGAGTATCGGCACGCTGGAGTCTTCCGCCGATAAGCTGCGGCGGGATATTGAAAGTACGCTCTATACCCACTCGCTGATCCCGGAGCACCGCGGGGATGTGCTCGGCCTGCTGGAGACCATGGATAACATCATCGACACTGCCAAGATGGCGCTCAACCAGTTTGCCGTCGAGCTGCCGGATATTCCTGAGGAATTCCATAATGATTTCATGGAGCTGGTGCAGACCACGGTGCAGGCGACCGAGGCGGTGGTGCAGGCAGCACGCGCTTTTTTCCGGGACCCGCTGGCAATCAAGAACTGCCTGCACAAAGTGTATTTTTACGAAAAGGAGGGCGATAAATCGGCCGACCGCCTCAAGCGCGCGATTTTTCGCAGTACCCTGACCCTTGCCCACAAACTCCACCTGCGCTTTTTCGCCCAGCATATCGATGACATTTCCGACCGCGCCGAAGAAGTTGCCGACAGGCTGGCGATCTATGCCATCAAACGCACGGTGTGAATTCCCCTGACCCAAAGGAGCATGTCGCATGATTCTGTTCTTCCTCTCCAGCGGGCTGTTTCTCGGCTGGTCTCTGGGTGCGAATGATGCAGCCAATGTTTTTGGCACGGCTGTCGGCGCGCGCATGGTGCGGTTTCGTGTGGCTGCCTGGATATGCAGTATCTTCGTCATCATCGGTGCCGTCGCTGGCGGCGCTGGTGCGGCGCATACTCTCGGCAAACTCGGCTCGGTGACGGCGATCGCCGGTGCATTTATAGTCGCTCTGGCAGCAGCGTTCACCGTCTTCTGGATGACCCGTCTGCGCATTCCCGTCTCTACCTCGCAGGCCATCGTTGGCG
>WFTM01000178.1 GCA_015485525.1 Candidatus Zhuqueibacterota bacterium
CCATCAGGACAGAAACAGTACAGCACGGCTTTGCCCGGCTATACTTTTTTCTTTATCGGCTCTTCAGAGCTATTATTTGGAATTCAATTTAAATATGACATAACTGTCTTATCGACACATAACCCAACAGAGAGCAGGGAGTCGGAGAACATTCGGCAGGATAGTGAACATGCGATGAAACGCAGAAGAGCTGCCGGTAAAAAACAGGGAGAGAGGCGTCTTGCAGGTCAGCGGGGAAGGTTGGAAAGAATATCAGCGATCAGGTGCGGCCCTTTATAGATCAGCCCGGTATAGATTTGCAGCAGGTCAGCCCCGGCTGCGAGGCGTTCAGCGGCGGCCGCAGGGGAGGAAATACCCCCGGCCGCGATGATCGTCAGCTCAGAGCCGGCACGCTCGCGCAACAGGCGCAGCACCGAAACCGCCCGTTCACGCAATGGCTCTCCGCTCAGCCCGCCCTGCTCCCCGCCGGTGGGCAGGTGTGCAACACCATCGCGTGCAAGGGTCGTGTTGGTTGCTATGACGCCATCGATGCCGTAGCGCAAAAAGATATCCACCATAACGCGCAGGGCTCCGGCATCGAGGTCCGGTGCTATTTTTACCAGCAGGGGGACAGAGCGACCGAGTTTTTCAGCCTCATCCTGCCGTGCCTGCACCAGCGCACGCACCAGCTTCTCCAGTTCCTGTTCATGCTGGAGATCACGCAGGCCTTTGGTGTTTGGCGAGGAAATATTCACGACGATGTACGAGGCAAGGGGGAAAGTTTTGCGCAGACAAAAAAGGTAGTCATCGATAGCGCGCTCATTCGGGGTGTCGAAATTCTTGCCGATATTCACGCCCAGAACACCCCGGTAACGGGCACGGCGAACGCGCGCAACCAGATGCTCGACCCCCTTGTTGTTGAATCCCATGCGATTGATCAGCGCACCTGCTTCCGGCAGGCGGAACAGGCGTGGCCTGGGGTTGCCCGGCTGCGGCCGTGGCGTCACAGTGCCGAGTTCGATAAAACCAAAACCGAGGGCAGCGAGAGCGTCGATATAATCGCCGTTTTTATCCAGCCCGGCTGCAAGCCCGAGGGGATTGTCAAAACGCAACCCCATGTATTGCACCGGCTTGTGGACTGCAGGCGGTGCCAGCAGACGCGAAAGTCCGAGTTTGTGTGCCAGCGCCAGCCCGCTCAGGCCGAGATGGTGTGCTGTTTCCGCATCCAGACGGAAAAGCAAAGGGCGCAGAGATGTGTACAGGTCCATCGTCTCAAGCCCTCAGCGGGACAAGGTGATTGTGCCGCTGCGATCAACCGGCAGGGAAACACGGCCGAGCAGATCGAGGCTGCTTTTAATATCCAGCGCACCGTTCAGGCGATACTGCAGCTCGCGGTTACCGCGCAGCAGGGAGTACATCTCTCTTCCAGTACGGGCCAGATCGAGAGAAAGGGGAATGGCCAGAGTCGTGGTGCCTTTTTCACTTACGGTCTGGGCTTCTGTGGTGAGTCCCCGTGCCCATGGTGCACCGTTGACTTCGAGATCATAGCGCATCTTTTCGATGACAAAAGCAAATGGGTTGGCATTATCGATAACGACCTGCAGGGCAAGGTCCGCACGGGTAAAGGACAATTTTTTCACCTTCAGCTTACCGACGCGCACTTTCGGTATTTTCAGCAAAGGCAACCGGCCGCTGGTCTTGACCGGAATACGCGTAGCGCCCACGAGCGGCAGGTCGAAGCGCAGACCGGCGTCGAGCTGATAGTCAACACTATCTGCTCCAGCCAGTTTCTGAAATGCGGCATACAGTTTTTTGAACGGAATTTCCAGTGGGATCTGTACCGTGCTGCGTCCCTTGGCCGCGATGCTCTGCTGCCGGCTATCTTCTCCGGTGAGAAAGGATTCACCGGCAATCTGGAAATCATAATCAAAACCGGCAAGAGGCACAGCTATCGGATTGGGGTTGGCGATACCGACGTCGATGGCCAGGGAAAGGGCTTCGAAGCTGAGGCCGGTCAAACGCACCTCTTCGACACTGAGCTCAGGCTTGCTCGCAGTGCTCAGATCTCGCAGAGCAGCACATCCGGCCTGCATCAGCAAGAGCGGTAACAGAGCGACTGCGATCATTTTCAGAATCGGGATGCCCTTCATCGCTCTGCCTTATTTTTGCTGTTCTCCAGAATCGTGCGTACTGCCTGCTCAACATCGCGTACCGTGAACCGGATGATCTGTTTGCTGTCGGAATACCGGTTGCCGAAGAACGGCTCGCTCAGCACTTTCCCCTGCGGAGACAGCAGCCAGATCACCGGGGTGGAGTAACTCTGATCATCACCACAGGGTTTGAACTTGCCCAGCCACGGCTCATTGCCACCGGCATAGGCGGTCAGGCCTGTCATCTTTTTGAAATTGAACAACAGTTTGAAACGCGGGTCAAAATACAGCTCCGGAAACGGGATGATCTTGCCGGCCTTCAGCTCCTCGCTCTTATCGACGAACCGGAAAAAATAATCCTGATAAACCTGTGATGAATCCGGCTGCCGCAGAAAAGTACCTTCATCGATGCCATAATATTGCTCATGATAAACCGGCGGAGTGACCACAGGAACAAAGCGCACACCTTTATCGCGATACTTCAAATACATGTACGTGGACAGCGGCATGCCATTGAATGAGTCCTCACACCAGAACGGCCCATCGCCCGGATTGCCACTCAAGCCCGGCCCGCCGAAAATCAGCAGATAGATCAGCTTCGTATCCGGTTCCACCAGATCGAGCAGGCGCAGTTCCCCGCCGCCGGCATCAACGACGCTGACATCAGCCGCAACGGTTTCTCCCGGCTTGTAGCAGACATTCTGCTGCGGTTTTTCTCCTGCGTTGAGGGTGCTGACCAGCAAAACCAACAGCAGCGACACTATTTTTATCATTGTTTTTTTCATTGTGTAAATCCTGACCTGTGTTTGTAATTCAGAACAATCACCCTTTCATGCCGCCAAAGCGAAAAGAAGCACCGGAACCCCGCCTCATTGATTTCCTGGTGCTCAGGCAGAGTGGTTGAAAAAGTACAATCGTGCTGAGTTGAGCGGGTAACCAGAATAAAGCGCATAGAAGTTAAGGGTAGAGAAGTGAATTACAAACGTTTTTTTACTGAGCCTGATGCCTGTCACTCATCCGGACCGATTTATCCACGCTGAGCGTTTCGGGGAGAAAAGTCCGAACAGATGGGCATAAAATGTCTGAATTGAATGTATCAATCAATCCAGACAGCGTTTTGTGCCGCCGCTTTGTTCCAAAAACAAATCACTCCGGCCAGGGTCTGGAAAAGACTCACGCAACGGCGCAGCGACACGACGGATCTATTATAGAAGACGTCGCGCCGTCCCGGCGTTGTGTGAGAGGGCAAAACCCGACCCGTAGGGGCGACCAGCGGGTCGCCCCTACACCCGTGCTTCTCTACAAACAAACCCAGGCCAGAGCCCTAATCCATCGGTTCCATCATGCCCGAATTTTAATCCGCGATCACCAAACGGGTTATGGGGTTATCAACATTGTCGTTGGGGGCAAAATCGTAGGGGTTCAAAATTTTGAACCCCTACGGACGACGACAAAATAAATATCAAAAAAATTATCTCCACATCCATTGGCGGCATTACACGTGGATTTAGAATCGGCGTTACCAAATGGTTTCGTCTAAACATAGATATTTACACCGTTTGGCAACGTCATTTTTGTTGATGGTGACCGTAGGGGCGACCGGCGGGTCGCCCCTACACCGCGGGTCGCATCCGGAATTCTATCGCCAATCCCCCCCAAATGGGTCGGGGACAAATATCTTTTTTACACCCATCAACACCGACCCGATTTGCAAAACGACAATTCCCCAACCCACACAATCTGAGGAAGAGCCTCTGGATCAACTGGATACTCTGAGAACAAGCTGCATAACCGCAAAAAAAAACTCCGGCCTGCGCATCAGGCAGACCGGAGTAGATTTTTCAGTCATCGCTGGAGAGGAAAAACTGCAGGACATACCAGAACAGCAACGCCACGGAAGAAAAAAGCTGCAACGCCGCAGCAACGTGACGATCCGGCGGATAGGAGTGCAGAACCTGTGAGGTATCGTACAAAATAGCTGCGCCGGCAAAACCGATCATGGCGATGATAAACCACGTGCCGAGCTGGAAGCCGAGAAAAACACTGCCCACGATGGCGGCAATGGCGATAAACCCACCCCAGCGCAGAATGCTGCCGAGAAAGGAAAAATCCTTACCCGTGCTGTGGGCGATATACGTCAGCACCGAGAACCCGGCCAGAGTCACCAGTGCGGCGTTTTCGATCACACCGCCACCGGCAACAGCCTGGGCGACATAGAGCAGTGGCACGAAAATAATCGCCTCAGCGACGACAAAGCCGGCCAGGGCAGCGTACTGCATTCCGGGCGAGGTCGAGGTCATCGCGGTTTTGGACGCCAGCCAACCGACGATCATAAAAGCGCCGAGCACCAGAAGCCAGGACCCACTGAGCAGCACCCGCGCGATCGTCTCAGCCGCGCCGCTGCTGAACAGCCAGACTTCGAGCAACGTGAAACCGAGGATAGCACCGAACAGATGCATGTAAGTGCGGGTGATAAAGCGCGCGCGGACATCTGCACTTGCCGCAGCAACCGGCATACTGCTCATGGATTCGTGTGTGTTCATGACATACACCTCATTGATTGGTTATCTGAATGGTTGTTCGTTTCAAAAACTGTTCATTCCCTCTCTCTGCTCCTGCAAGCGGAACGGTCGCACCACACCCGGCATCTGTTGCACGCTCACCCCAAAAGCCACGACGCCGGCCATGAATACCAAATCGGTCGAAGAAAATAAGACCTATCGCTTAAAATACCAACGATAATCGGATTTGTTATCGTCTTTTCGTACTTTTTCATAACCTGCAGCGCAATAACCGCGAGAGAAAATGTGTGCCGGCAAATCGCGTCCTCTCGAAAAACTTTTCGGTTGCCCTGGTTTCCCGTGCGCACAGTGCTATTGCATGAATAATACAGGATTGTCGGATATGTTTTTGACTAAGAGATTCTCTTTTCTTATATTAGCGCGGTTTTGCAGAGATAGCCGGCGGCGGAGCGGACAACTATAACACAGATGCGCAGGGAAGGAAAAGTATGTACAATATGACAGGAACAGCAGCGCTCTATCTCGTGCTGATCATCCTGATAACCCTTGCCGGAGGGGGCATTCCTCTGATTCGTTCGTGGCGGCGCACCACCGTGCGGCTTTTTGTCAGCTTTGGTGCCGGCGTCCTGCTCGGGGCTGCATTTTTGCGCATGATCCCGGAAGCGGCAGGCATGATCGGCCCGGGCATTGGCGTGCCATTGCTCAGCGGATTTCTTTTCCTGTTCGTTGTCGAAAAATTCATCATGGTGCATGCCTGCGAGGCGGCGGACTGCCACTACCACACCATGGGGGGAGCTGCCCTGGTCGGGCTCTATCTGCACAGCCTGATCGACGGCGTGGCGCTGGGCGCTGGAATCGTTATGCCCGAAATCGGGCTTTTCGTTTTTCTGGCCGTTTTGCTGCACAAATTTCCGGCATCGTTCTCGCTGACCAGTATATTGTTGCACGAAAACATGCAGCGGCGCACCATCGTGCTGATCATCGCCGGTTTTGCCCTGACCGTACCCATCGGCAGCCTGATCACCATTTTTCTCTTTCACGGGGTTTCGCAACCTGTGCTCGGCTGGCTGATCGCGTTCTCCGCCGGGACATTTCTGCACGTAGCCGCTGATGATCTTCTGCCGGAGGTGCACTCTGAGCACGATGGCCGGTTCCAGACTTTGTTTACCTTTCTGCTCGGCCTCGGTCTGATGTGGGCGGGCAGCCATATCCACGCATAAAACGACGGATTTTCAAAATCATCTGTACAATTAATTATATGAACCGCTATGGCGTGAAGACCGCCACGGGACCAAGGCTGCATTCGATGATATGAAAAGCCTATGCCAGAATAAACAAAGTCACCGGGCGCGATGTACCGGCAATGATTCTCTCTTCAGCTCAGCACTCTTCGCGCTCTTTGCGCCTTTGCAGTGAAAACAAAAAATATCCATGACGGCCTGACAACAGCACGAGCCTACCCCAGAACCGTCATTCCGGTTTCCCCACAGGGGAAGACCGGAATCTGCCCGACTCAGGCACGTGCCAGAAAAGATGAGATTCCGGCACAGCGCTTCGCCTGGCCGGAATGACAGATGCCGGTATCTGAGTCAGGCCCGGTTTGCCGGGTTAACTGGATACCCGGAGAATACATCAATTCAAATCAAAGAGCTTTATCTGCTGCCTGTTTTCCAAATAACAAATCGTTCAGGCCAGATGACAATTTTCTGTCCCATAAATACTTTTCTGCAACCATCAATCACAAAACCAACATGTCTGACTTTTGCAAGATTTCTGAATTTTTCAGGTTAAATGAGAGTACATCATGACGACTGCAACATCCAAACCCCGCACCCTGATCACCGGTGTGGACGGCCAGATTGGCTCTGAGCTGTTCGATTATTTTCGTAACAAAGATGGCGCCGGCCAGGTCGTCGGGCTGGACCTGCGGCCGCCGCGCAAGCCGGACTGGCAGCAACACGGCCATTTCGAGGTGATGGATGCCACCATCCGCGACAATCTCGAATCCGTGATCAAAAAATACAATATCCGCACGATCTACCACCTCGTCGGCATTCTCTCCGCCAAGGGCGAACTCGACCCCAACCTCGCCTGGCATGTCAACATGCAGAGCCTCAAGCACGTACTCGACCTGGCGGCTGAGTATAACATCCGCGTTTTCTGGCCCAGCTCCATCGCTGTGTTCGGGCCGACGACGCCGAGAGACAACACACCACAGGAGACCGTGCTCGAACCGAGGACCATGTATGGTGTCACCAAGGTTGCCGGCGAGCTGCTGTGCAATTATTACTTCCACCACTTCAATGTCGATGTCCGCAGTCTGCGGTTTCCCGGCATCATCAGCTACAAGACACCACCCGGCGGCGGCACGACCGACTATGCGGTAGAGATTTTTCACGCCGCGCTGCAACACCAGCACTACACCTGCTTTGTCTCCCCTGAAACCACTTTGCCGATGATGTACATGGATGACGCGATCAAATCGATCATCGATCTGATGCACGCTCCGGCAGAAAAGCTGACCATCCGCACCAGCTACAACCTCACCGGTATCAGCTTTGCCGCCCGCGAGCTGGAAACTGAAATCCGCAAGCACATCCCCTCGTTTCACTGCAGCTACGAACCCGACTACCGCCAGGCCATTGCAGATACCTGGCCGATCCGCATCGATGATTCTCGTGCGCGTGAAGACTGGGGCTGGCAACACCAATACGATCTGGCCGGTATCACTGAGGCCATGTTATCCAACCTGAGGGAATACTATGAGCAACAACATTCGCATTGAAAAAGCGCGGGAAGATGACCTGCCGGAAATCCTCTGCCTGCTGAAAATTTCCGACCTGCCCAACGCGGACCTGAGTGAACACATCACATCGACATTCGTCGCGCGGGAGGGCAGAAAAATCTTTGGCAGTGCCGCCCTCGAACTGTACGGCACCTATGCCCTGCTGCGCTCTGTCGCCGTGGCACCGGAATATCGCGGCACCGGCCTGGGCGAACGCCTGACCCACGCCGCACTGGAATTCGGCAAGGCCAGCGGCATCACGCATTTTTTTCTGCTCACAGAAACCGCAGAAACCTATTTCGCACGCTTCGGCTTTCGCACTGTGGATCGCTCTGTTATCCCTGCTGAAGTCAAGGAAAGCACCCAGTTCAAATCCGTCTGCCCGGAATCAGCGCTCGCCATGGAGCTGTGCCTGGCGCGGTGATGCGCGCCTCCCCTCTCGTCCTCCTCTCTCGTCCCACCGCCCCTGCGGTGGGACGCAAATCCGGACGCTCCAGCATCTAAAGCACTCCCTTCACCCCATAAACCAACCAGCTCCCCATTCCCGAAATGTAACTTCAAAACCCAGACCTCCTCTCTCGTCCCACCGCTCCTGCGGTGGGACGCAAATCCGGACGCTCCAGCGTCCAAAGCACTCCCTTCACCCCATGAACCAACCAGCTCCCATTTCCAAAATTTAACCTCACCCCATATCTAACCGGTCATTTTTCCCTTGTGATAATCCCTCCCCTGCTTACTTTCTCCACAGGACTCACACCTGCTATGCCCTGATGCCATTTCACCCAAAACAACACCCACTCTCTGCGCAGAACATTTTCTTTTCCGGCAGCCAGCCTCCTTGCTGGTATAATTCAGCATTCGATTCGGTTTCAGGGAAAAGGAAACCGGTGCCTGCGCAGGACTGGGCAGAGCTGGCGAAAGGACTCGTTTTCAGATCATTGCTTGAACAGGGATCCGTTTTGCGAATCAGAAACCATCTCATCGCAGCATTTTTCATCCTTTGCAGCAGCCTTTCCGCTCAGATCATCTCCCCGGAAACCTGGCTCGGCTTCAAGCCCGGCTCAGACCGTTCCCTGGCCGACTGGGAGCAAATCCGCAGCTATTTTGAGCAGCTTGCGGCAAACAGCGAGCGCATCGAGCTTCAGGAGCTCGGCCCGACAAGCGAAGGCCGCGACCTCTTCCTCGCCATCATCTCCAGCCCGGAAAATCTCAACCGGAAACAGCAGATCAAAC
>WFTM01000179.1 GCA_015485525.1 Candidatus Zhuqueibacterota bacterium
AGATGAGGTTTTTTTGAACACCCGGCTGAGTTGATTTGCAGACCCTGAGACTGGCTGGGACAGAATATTTCATTATGCAGGGATAGCGCCCGCTGGCCGGAATCAGTGGCGGTGACGCGGGAGCATCAGGAGGGGCGTCACACCCGGGAACGGTGTGACGAGATGAGAACTGAATCATGACAAGCACTTCGTCGAAGAACATTTTTCAGTCATCCCGGCTGTCTGCGCACACAGCGCCAGTATAAAAACAGGATGACTGAGCATACTGAAACCGAAATCTGGAACTTCATGCTGAAAACTCAAAGAACTGAGCCCGACCATACCAGTGAACCGCTGCTCAAAGCGCTGCGCGAACTGCTGATCTATCTGAAAGAGCAACCCCATCTCGACGCTGCACTCCACAGCGAACTGGACAGCCTGATTCAGGAGACGGAAAAGCCGGTCGAGGACAACAACACAAGGAAACTCGAAAAAAGAATCCGCAAATTCCTCTTCAAGCTGGAATTTCATGACCAGGACGCCGACCTCGGCCGCGAAAAAATTTTGCGCCGCCTGGCCAGAAGCCTGCTCAGCCTGCACCTCGAAGATGAGGATTCACCCTTCCACAAACAACTGGCGAAAATTCAGGACGGGCTTGAGAAAAGTGTACTGACCCGCGAACTGGAAGAGCTGCGCAGAGATGCGCTGGATACAGTTGTCAAGGCCAACATGTGGCACAGGGAAGCCCAGCAGACCTATGCAGCCGAAATCACCGAGCTGACCACCCGCCTGTTATCGGTAATCAAAGTCCCTGACCCTGAGTTCAGTGAGATCAACAGCGAGATCGACACTTTGCTCGCGCTGCTCAAGGAAGGGGAAGCCGATGTTTACACCCTGCGCAATCTCAACCGCCGTCTCGATGGCTTGCTGGATGATTATGTCGTCGTGACGCAACATTACCGCAAGGAACGGCAGGAGCTGCTGGAAGTTATCAGTACGCTGCTCACCTCGCTGCAGGCATTGGACAGCGGGAACGCAGAGTTATCAGGCGGTTTGGAAGAGTTCGTCACTGAGCTGCGCAAAGCCAAAAAGCTGGATAGCATTCATGAACTGAGAAAAAAAATAATTCAAGAGGCACAGTCCATGCAACAACGAGCACGCGAGTCAACACAGGAAATCCAGACACTGCACAAACGCATCATCCATGCGCAAAGCCGGGTGCTGATTCTCGAAGAAGAGGTCCAGAAGCTGAGGAACAACCTGACCGAAGCGTTAAAAATGCGCGATATCGATACGTTGACGCGTGTGCCCAACAGAAGGGCATTTGACATCGAAAGCCGCAATGCCTTTGAAACTTTCATGCGTCACAAAACCCCATGCTGCCTGGTCCTCGCTGATATCGATCATTTCAAGAAGATCAACGACACGTACGGCCACCAGACCGGAGATAAAATTCTGCAGTCATACGCCAGGCTGCTGAAAAGCAAGCTGCGGCGCATCGATTTTCTGGCCCGGTATGGCGGAGAGGAGTTTGCCATCATCCTGCCGAATACGACCCTGCGCGGCGCCGTTCAGGTGATGGAACGTGTCCGCACCTCCCTGGAGAGCACCGAATTCGTCACCCGGCGCAGGAAAATCCGCGTTACTGCCAGCTTTGGCATCAGCGAGTTGCATCTGGACAGCACTATCGAGAGCTGGATCGAGCAGGCAGACAAAGCATTATACCGGGCAAAAGAACTGGGCCGCAACAGAATCTGTGTGGCGGACAGCGAAACTATCGAGGTCTGAAATATCTGGCTCAATAGAGGGGAAACAGCGGAAACGGGCCATCGCTCCACAGAAAAATGATCACCTGCGCAGCAGCGGCTCCGCCGAGGTCCCACACCAGAGCATCCTGCAGGCTGAATTTATCCGAATAGAGAAAATTCTGCCGGAACCAATTGACCGCAGCAGGCTTGTCCGGCAGCGGCTTATACGTGTAGTACCACGGCTTAAAACCATCGAAAAGCTCCCATAACAACCAGAGAGCATAGCTCACCCAGAAGCCCCACAACAGTGCAAAAACGAACGAGCCGATGAGATGGCCTGCGTTGTGAATATCAAAACGCAGGCGATTGAGATCATTGTTGATTTCAAACATGATGGGGCTCCTTTTCTTCTGGATGACATCCCTCCCCCTTTATGCTGTATAATTCTTGAAATCACTACCAGATTACTCAATAGTCCATGATTTCCTCCCCAAGTTATCCCCGCATGCCAGTCAAAGCGAAACGAAGTGATGAGGTACCCTCGGTACGGGTGCGGACTCTCGGAGCAGGTAGTATCTTGTTTCGCTTGTGTACTGACGCGGGAGCAGCAACAGGTGTATCACACCGCAGGAGAGTCGTCACACCACTCTCCCGGTGTGACGAGAACGCGGCTGGTTATAAACGGCGACCATGCTGAGTTATCCGGATAAGCGAAATCGATCGGGATACTCTTTCGGGTTATAGAAGAGTACCGCGCTTGCCGGGAAATGCAAAGGATTTTTCCCTGACCGCATCTTTTCTTCCAGACAGAAGATCGCGATATCCATCCCATACAACAGAAAAAACAGAACAAGGCAGGCGAGATCCCCTGCTTTGCTTTCGCTCTGAAATAGCTGGTAGCTGGTGCCCGCACCGCTCAGCTGATTTTCGTATCTGCTTCGGGAACTTCATGCTTGCTTTTGCAGAAGTTTCGGTTTACTTTCTCCTTCCATGGAACCGCCTGAAGCTGAAAAACTCTTCATCCCGCTTTATCCATGAAGCCTGCCTGTCCGCGACAAAAGCGGGGTGAGTCGTTGATCAGGAAAAATTCCTGCTGCCCTTGCGCGAAGCGCCAACTTATGAATAAATCGCGGGGGAGTCATCAATTCGCCGAGCAATCCGTTATCAATCCGGAATCCGAAACTTTGATGAAGGTGCCGTCGCCACACAACGTGCTATCGCGTTCTCAGCGCACAATGCTCACTGCTCACACCTGGCTGCTGCTCTGCGGCCTGTGGTGCACAGCTTTCGGGGTGAGTGCGCAGACGCTGAAATTTTCCCTCGCACCTTCGGGTCCTGCCCTGCGCCAGCCCGTACGGACGCAGGCATTTTTCGATGTCATCGGGCGCAAAGCCGCTTTTCTGGGCCGGGAGAGCGGAGAGAGCGAATTCTGGATTTTTCCTTTTCAGATTCTCCGCCGGCTCACGCTGCAGTTCCGGCTTGAGGGTATGGCGGCGCCATCGCCCCTGCAGCCCTATGCATCTGAAATCGAAGTTTTGCCTGAGCGCACAACCATCATCTACAGCCACCCGCTTTTCACGGCCAAAGCTCATTTTTTCGTTCCTCTGGACCAGCCTGCCGGCATCATTCTTCTCGAAATAGACAGTGCAAAAGACCTGCAGATCACCGTATCGATGCTGCCCTCGCTGCAACCGATGTGGCCTGCAGGCATGGGTGGCCAGTACGCATACTGGGATGAGCTACTCCAGGCCTATATCATCTCTGAAAGCAGACGGCGCATCAACGCCGTAGCAGGCACACCCAACGCACGCATGCAATCACCGCCGCTGGCGCACGCGCTGGCAGAAAAGCCGATTCTGTTCACCATCGAGCACAGCCGGGAACTGAGCGGCGACAGTTTTTATCCCATCGTTCTCACGGCCGATTTCACCGACCGGCAGGCTGCGCTGCAGCGGTATGCCAACCTGCTGGAATCGATCGAAAAACTGTATGCTGATACCCGCCAGTACTATCGTGAGCTTTTCGCCACCCGGTTGCAGCTCAAAGGCACCGAATTCGACGAGGCGCTGCGCTGGAACCAGCTTGCGCTGCACCAGGGTTTTATCGACAATCCGGATCTCGGCTCCGGGCTGGTTGCCGGTTTCGGCCCATCAGGTGCGAGTCGCAGACCCGGGTTCAGCTGGTTTTTCGGAGGCGACATGTTTCTCAACGCCCCGGCCCTTCTGCTCTCCGGCGAGCATGAAATCGTGCGCAGAAGCATCGCATTCCTGCAGAAATGGCAGCGCTCCGATGGCAAGATGGTGCACGAACTCAGCCAGTCGTCCGGACTGATCGACTGGTTCGGTGAGTATCCCTATGGCTATATCCATGGGGATACCACGCCGCTGTATCTGATCGCCATGCACGAGTATTTTCGCAGCAGCGGTGATTCCCTGTTCATCCGGGAAAGCTGGCCATCGCTGGAGCGGGCCTATTTCTGGTGCCGCAGGACGGACAGCGATAGCGACGGCCTGATGGAAAACACCCTCGCCGGTCTGGGGGCCTCTGAGGTCGGCAGCCTGCGCGAGCAGAGTGGTGTGGATATTTTCCTCGCCTCGGCCGGAGTACAGGCATGGTGGGCTTTCAGCACCCTCGCCGAAATCACCGGCAACGACAGCCTGCGCCTGCAAAGCCTGCGCTGGTTCGAAACCGGACGCAGCTCACTGGAAAAAAAATTCTGGAACGACACCACGGGCTACTACAATTTTTCCCTGACCGGGGACGGCCGGCCCAACGCCGAGCTCTCTGCCTGGATGGCCTTCCCGATGCGCTACGATCTGCTCGACCCGGAACACTCGCAACGCGCGCTTACGGCTCTGGCCTCCGCGCAGATCAGCACAGACTGGGGCAGCCGCATGCTGTCTGCAGGCAGTGCAGCATATGACCCGATCGCCTATAACAACGGCGCGGTCTGGCCTTTTCTCACCGGCTTCACCACGCTGGCGTTTTATCGCCATGAACTCGCGGAAACCGGCCTGCAAAGTTTGCGCAATCTGGCAAACTGGCTCCGTCATGACGCCCTCGGCACCATGCCCGAGATCGCCAGCGGTGCTTATTTTCGCGCACTGGAAAGCTCTGTACCGCACCAGCTCTTTTCCAGCAGTGCTTTTATCAGCGGCCTGCTGCACGGCCTGCTCGGGCTGGAGATCGATGCTGCCGCCCGCCGGGTGAGGTTCATGCCCTCCCTGCCTCCGACGTGGGATGCTTTCCAAATCCGCAACATCGCCATCGGAAGCGACACCCTTGCCCTGCTGGTCAACCAATCATTCGATTCTTTTGAGCTGGCCGTCCTCCGGGCGCCGGAACACCCCGTGACCCTGGAGATCGCCCCGGCCTTCGGGCCCTATGCCCGGCTGCTTTCTATCGAAGGCGATGCCGGCGAAGCAGAAGCGCGCCTGAGCATGGGCACGACACGCTTTTTCACCACGATGCAGGCCAAAACCGGGGCCACGCTGCGCATGAGCATCGACGACCCCGTGCGCGTCTGGCTGCCTTATTCACCACCGCGGCCGGGCGATGCACCGCAGCAACTGCGCTTGTGCCGTATTGAACACGATGCAGAAGGTCGCTATTCTCTGCTCATCGAAGGCCCGGGGGGCAGCACCGGGACGCTGCACTATTATGCCCGCAATGCCCTTTCTGTCGATGGCGCAGAGTTGCGTGATGACGGCAGCATGGTGATCACCTTCGAGGGTGAGGGATATATCAGAAAATGGCTGAGGCTTCAGGTGCCCATTGAAAAAGAATGACACACCCGGCAACCACCGGGATTTTGGGCACATAGTGTCTTTATTATTTGAGACCCCATCTGAGCGATTAGCCCTAAAACAATAAAATATTTTTTTGTTTTAGATGTGCTCCTACTATTATCATAATTTCAAGTGCAACCCTACCGGTTGAACAAGCGGGCTAATCTGGTAGCTTTTCATTCTCATGTCAGAAACGATGAAAACGTTCTGGCACCTGAGTTTGAATATCATCCGTGCTTTTTTGTGAACCACGAAGTGCACGATGAGCGCGAAGAAGAACACGAAGAAAGGCAAGGCACTGCTGGTATTGATTTTTTCGACACCTCAGATTTCTTCGTGTTCTTCCAGACCTTCGTGGTGCAACCCAGCTTCAGCACAAAGCTGAGAGGACGGAATAATCAGACACGATGCGGATTGATAGAGATTAAAAATATCCACGACGACCTGACAGCACATACTGAAAATTGAATGCAGCAATCCCTTCAAATAGCTTCTTTTGCTGCTTTTTTAGTTCCAGATAATAAATCGCTCAGCTTAGGTTAGAATAAAAGCTACATACCCGGGGTATCCATTTGCCTCAGCAAATCGGGCCTGATGTTGATATCGATATCCATCACTCCTGCCAAAGCGAAGCGATGTGACGCACCCCTCGGTATGGGTGCAGGCTTTCGGCGCAGGCGGTTTCTCGTATCGTTTGTGCACTGCCGCGGGAGCGGCAACAGTGGCGTGACACCGCAGGAGCTGTGACACCGCAGGAGCGGTGTCACAAGAGAGGGGAAGGAGAAGCACACTCGCTCCACAATGTCATTTCGGCCAGGGCGTGAGTGCATCATACAGTATCGTTGATATTAATGAAGATAAAAGCCACATAGCCGAACACGGTTTTCAGGTGGTATCCCGCTTTTCCTGTGCAAGGCACCTGTGAAAAATGCGGGTAGAGATAAAATTCACCGGCTAACGCGACACTAAATTCGTATGGAGGACAGATTGATGGCAAACCAGGGCGCTGTGACGATCGAACGCCACATCATCGAACAACAGCAGGACTTCCCGGAAGCGACCGGCGATTTTTCGGCGCTTTTATACGACATCGCCTTTGCAGCAAAGATGATTTCACGCGAAGTCAACAAAGCCGGTCTGGTCGATATACTCGGCCTGACCGGGCGTGAAAATGTACAGGGTGAGCAGGTGCAAAAACTCGACGAGTTCGCCAACGAAATCATTTTCAAGGCCATGGATCACACCGGCCGGCTCTGTTGCCTGGCCAGTGAGGAAGAAGATGATATCATCCCTATCCCGAAAGAGTTCAAAACCGGAAAGTACGTCCTGCTGCACGACCCCCTCGACGGCTCATCGAATATCGATGCCAACGTTTCGATCGGTACAATTTTCAGCATTCAGCGCAAAATCAGCTCGGGCGAACGCGGAACGATAGAGGACTGCCTGCAGCCCGGCAGCCGGCAAGTAGCCGCCGGCTACATCATCTATGGCAGCTCCACGATGCTCGTTTACACAGCCGGCAAAGGCGTTTTTGGCTTTACTCTCGATCCGAGTGTCGGTGAGTTTCTGTTGTCGCACCGTGACATCAAAGAGCCGAAGCGGGGTAAAATCTACAGTTGTAACGAAGGCAATTACAACAAGTGGGATGACAATCTGCGCCGCTATATCGACTATCTGAAATCCGACCGCAACGCCAATGGCAAGCCGTATAAATCGCGCTACATCGGCTCACTGGTTGCGGATTTTCACCGTAACTTACTTTATGGCGGCGTTTTTCTCTATCCTGCCGATGCCGCGAGCAAAAACGGCAAGCTGCGGTTGCTCTATGAAGCCAACCCCCTCGCCTTCATCGCCGAGCAGGCAGGTGGCTATGCCAGCAATGGTCGCGAGCGCATTCTCGATATCCAGCCGGAGTCCCTGCACCAACGCACGCCACTCATCATCGGAAGTTATGAGGATGTCAAAGAAGCGGAGCGTTTCATCGCAGGTGAGCAGGAATGACCATCGGCGTTATCGCGGATACGCACGGCAGAATCAATCCGGGTGTGTTCCGTGTTTTTCAGGGTGTCGATCTGATTCTGCACGCCGGTGATATCGGCTCCGAACATGTGATTACTGAGCTCGAATCTCTGGCGCCTGTTCAGGCCGTCACCGGCAACGTTGATGGTTTCCCCTTGCTGCATCGCTGGCCGGCATTCTGGCAGCAACAGCTCGCCGGGCACAGCGTTGCGATGACACACATTCTCGAAAAACTCGATGAAACCACGGTCGGCCGCATCTGTACTTCTGCCGGACTCGGGCGCCGGGCAGACATCCTGATCTATGGGCACACTCACATGGCTCGAGTCGAAAAAGTCGCCGGAACGCTGACCCTCAACCCGGGGGCAGCCGGCCCGGCGCGTTTCCGGCTGAAGCCCTCGGTCGGGTTGCTGCGCCTCGCTGAGAACGAACAGCCCGAATGGGAAATCATCAGGTTCGGCTAACCCACACTCCTGCAGCTCAGCGCTGCGCCGGGGGGAAATCAGGAAAATTGAAAAAAATATTCAGAGGAGCATTTTATTTTAACCCAATGATAAAAATATAGTTACACTAAAGCCTATCGGGGTTTATGAGTTTTTCAGGCGATGAAAAATTCAATTTGCTGTTGACTTTATTATCCGGCTTTCTTATAATTAGCGTCTATTTTGGAGAGGGTATAGCTCAGCTGGTAGAGCAGCGGCCTTTTAAGCCGTTGGTCGAAGGTTCGAATCCTTCTACCCTCACAACGATAACG
>WFTM01000180.1 GCA_015485525.1 Candidatus Zhuqueibacterota bacterium
AATACCGCGGCACCGCAGGACAAAAATTTACGCAACGCAATTGTTTGGAACACATCATTCACAACGACACCGAATTTCTCGACATGCCTAACCATATTCTTGGGATTATTGACACCTTAGTACCTGAAAAGTCAATTCTTGCAATTTTTTGCAAGACTTCCAAAATCGAAATTTAGAACCGCTAATGAACGCAAATGATTTCAGAATTCCATTCGCGCTATTTCGCGACTATTGGCGGTCCCTGTTTGGTTCCGGCTTGTCCAGGTTTAGGGAATCAAAATTTTGAATCCCTTAGGCTCGATGACAAAAAAATCCCCCGGGACATCGCCATATCCCGGGGGAGGTGGATCTGTTGCAGCGTGCGTTGATTTATGGTTTTGTGAATGACGCGTGCCTTGACGGGCCAGCGTTTTTTATTTAATCCTATCGTAACAGCGTCATTTTTTTGACGACTGTCTGAACCCCTGTTTCCAGCCTGTAGATATAGACACCCGAGGGTAGTGGCTGGCCAGCATTATCGAGGCCGTCCCAGGTCAGGCGATAGGAGCCGGCAGGGCGTGTGCCCTGAGCCAGTAACCGGACTTGCTGCCCGAGCAGATTGTAAACCGCAACGGTCACACGACTTTCTTTCGGCAGTGAATAGGCGATCACGGTTTCGGGGTTGAATGGATTGGGATAATTCTGCTCCAGAATATACTCCGTGATCGTACCCTCCGGCTCAGGTACGCTGACTCCTGTGGTCAATGGGCTCAGAGTGACCCGGATGACCTCTTCGACGGCGGGATAGGTAAAACCATCATCTACCAGACGTACTGTATTATCCGTATCCGCCGGGCCGGTATTCGGGCCGCTCTGGCGCTGTGCCTGGTTGGGGCCTTCGCCCGGCTTCTCATTGGCCTCTGTGCCGGCATCCCAGAGCTTGATCATGCTGGTAACATCACCGCTGATGGCTATATTGCTGTCATCAAACAGTGCCAGTCCCTGGGCTGAAGGCGCGTAAAAGAGGTCATTTGAGGGAATGAACATGGTGGCAAAGGACAGACGCGCGCCGGGCGCAGCCCAGAAGGTGAACTCGTACGCCTGCCCCGGGCCGATAGGGGCGGGGCCTTCAGCATCGACGGGTGTGTTGAAGACGCCGCTGCTCACCGCCTGTATTTTTGTGGCAAAAATCTCGCTGATCGGTCCGGGGTTGCCATCTTCGGCAACGGCTTCGAGACCCTCGCCAGCATCCATCTCACCCGGCATAAACAGAACCCCATCCTGTTCGTGGACAGCCCAGACGCCCGGCGCAAGCGGGACGGCTTGTTCGCTGCTTTCGCCCGGATTCAGCGTAGAGCTGGTCGAGACGTTTTCGATGCGAACAGTAAAGGGCTGAAAGGGCGCCGGAGCAACGGCGACACGAATCACCTGAGAGGTTGCCGGATAGCTATAGCCATCATCGACGAGGCGAACCGTGCTATCTGTGTCGGCTGCTCCGGTGTTCGGGCCGCTTTGTCGTTGTGCCTGATTGGGGCCGACACCGGGTTCCTCGTTGGCTTCAGTACCGGCATCCCAGAGGGAAATAACGCCGGTGAAGTTGGCCATGACAGGTTCGCCGTCCTCATCGAACAGGGCAAGGCCTTCCGGCCCCGGGGCATAGAACAGATCATTTGAAGGGATGAACATGGTAGCAAAGGAAAGTCGTGCTCCGGGGATCGCCTCAATCTCGAACTGGTAGGCAGCGCCGGGCCCGACCGGTGCAGGCGAGTCAGCGCCTTGCGGCGTATTGAACACTCCGGATGCGATCACCGACCCGTCGGAAGCTGCTGCCATGGACAGCGGCCCGGGGTTGCCGTCTTCAGCGATGGCTTCGAGGCCGAGACCGCGATCTGGCGCGCCTTCCGTGAAAAATGCTGCTGCCCGTGTATGCACTGCCCACACGCCGGGAGCAATGGGTACTGCCTGCTCACTGCTGTCCGAAGGCGTTAGAGTGCCGGGCATGGAGACATTTTCAATCCGTACGGTGAAGGTTTGCGTTTCCACCGGCGTGATGCTGATCTGCAGTACCTCGTTGGCTGCCGGATAGCTGAAACCGTCATTCACAGGCCGGACAGTGTTGTCGCTGTCTGCCGGGCCTGTATTCGGGGCTGGTTGATTCTGTACCTGGTTCGCACCGGTGCCCGGGTGCTCGTTGGCCTCGGTGCCGGCGTCGAGCAGGGCGAGTGCCACATCGAGATCACCTGATAATGGCATGCCGGAATCATCGAAGAGGGCGATGCCCTGCTCTCCCGGGGCGATGAACAAGTCATTCGACGGGACAAACATGGTGGCAAAGGACAGCATCTGGCCGGGTTCCGCACGCAGATAAAATTCATACGCTTCACCCGGACCGATGGGAGCAGGCATTTCTGCACCAGCGGGCGTTTTGAAATAGTCGCTGCGTACCACTCCGGCAACCGAAGGAAGCGCCATCGCCAGCGGTCCGGGGTTGCCATCTTCGGCAATCGCTTCAAGGCCCAGACCCTGATCTGGCTGGCCGCTGGTGTATATGACGCCGCTCTCAGTATGCAGAGCCCAGACACCGGGTGAGAGATGTGCTGTCAGGCCGGTACGCATTGCCAGCGCTTCGGCCAGCGCAGCCGGGTCGCCGTCTTCTGCCTGCGCTTCCAGTCCCTGGCCGCGATCAACCTGGCCCGTGCTGAAGACCGGCGCCGGAGCGGAGTGCACGACCCAGACGCCGGGCGTCAGCGGAACGGCTTGCTTGCTGCCGTCGGATGGTGTCAGAGTGCTGTCATTGGAAACGTTCTCGATGCGCACGGTGAACATCGGCGCGTTGGCGCCATCGATGGTGACTTGCAGAACTTCATCGACTGCAGGATAGGTGAATCCATCGTTAACCAGACGCACGGTATTGTCGCTGTCCGCATCGCCGGTATTGGCACCGCTCTGGCGCATGGGCTGGTTCGGGCCTGTGCCGGGTTCTTCGTTCAATTCGGTGCCGGCATCCCACAGAGAAACCATGCTGGTTACATCGCCGGATACAGCGTTGCCAGCCGTATCGTACAGAGCGATTCCCTCGGGGGAGGGCGCATAGAAAAGATCATTCGAGGGAACGAACATGGTAGTGAAACTCAGGGCGCTGCCGGGGCCGGCGTAGAAGGAAAATTCATACGCACCTCCGGGACCGATAGGGCCGGGATCGGTTGCACCAGCTGGAGTGTTGAAAATCCCGCTGGCGCTGAAATCATAAACCGGTGAGGTATTGCTCAGGCGGACTTTGAAAATGGTGCCGCTCTGGGCAATGATCTGCGTCGCTGTGAACAAAACAGCGATGAGCAGGAAAAGAGATCGTTGCATCTGACGCATGGCATAGCCTCCACGTTGGTTCTGGACAAAAAAGCGGATTGTCTTCTGTGAGAATATGCCAAACAAAGATCACGAAACTATCACATGGAGGTTGAAAAAGGGTAAAAGATCTGGGGGTTTTCCTCAGATTGTGTGGGTTGAGCAGGGTTTAATATACCTGCCGGCAAGGGGCTGCGGCAGAGGTGTGGGACTGCACGTGCGGGGTGATGCCTTCCTGGCAGAATAAAACGTTTGTCGTGCACGATTTGTCCTGCCTGCAAGTCGCCACTTTTACACAAGAGGCGGATATCCTCAGAATGGAATAGGA
>WFTM01000181.1 GCA_015485525.1 Candidatus Zhuqueibacterota bacterium
CAGTTTATCGATTACAGCCGGCTTCGCTTTGATTTCAGAACGTATTTCCCATTGCCGCGCAAGATGGTTTTTGCCATGCGCTTTAATGTCGATTTGAGCCAGGGCATCCTGCCGATTTACGACCGGCTGTTTTTTGGATATGACTATCGCGTGCGCGGATATTTTCCGATACGGGTTGAGGGCGAAAATCGTGGGCTTTTCTCCACGGAACTGCGTTTTCCGCTGGTCCCGGTTCGCTATATTTCCCTCGAAAACACCAAGCTGGGCGCATACGGGAAAAATCTCGAATTCGGGATCAGCGCATCATTCTTTTTCGATGCCGGCACACTGTGGATACAGAAACGCAACCGTGAATTTTATGATATGACGACCCCTGGCGGCGAACCCCTGCATCCGTTGCACAGCGGTGTTTTCGGGTTGCAGACACGGCCGGAAACCTGGTATCGTGGCTTCGGCTTCGGACTGCTCTTTCATTTGCCCTATGTACGGATTCTGCGTGTGGAGCTGGCTTACGATGCCGAATTGAACCGGGAGTTGATTTTCGATACCGGAGTGGCATTCTGACCATGGCGCGCCGGGAGTACTACCTCGTCGATCCTGCGGACATCCACTACCGCTACAGCGGCAAAAAAAAGGAGGCGAGCACTCTCATTTTACGACAGCAGGAGCACCGGCATCTTTCCCGCGTCCTCCGGCACCGCCCCGGCGATGAAGTGCTGGTTACCGATGGCAAGGGCTGCATGTACACATGCGTCATTGAGGATATCCGCCGTGATGAAAGCAAGCTGCGCATCACATCTGTTGTTCTCGAAGCTGGTGAGCCCCGTTTCCTCGAACTGACTCTGGCGCAAGCCATCCCACGTGAGAACCGTTTCGACTGGGTTCTGGAAAAAGGTACCGAAATCGGCCTGCGCGCGTTTATACCGATGCTGTGCTCCCGCGGTGATGTAACACCGCGGGAGCAGAAACAAAAGCGCTGGCACAGGGTACTCACGAGCGCGGTGAAACAGTGCGGCAGGAGCAGAGTGCCACACCTCTATTCTGCGACAGGCTTCGAACAGGTGATCGCAGAGAGTACTGCTTTTGATCTGCTCTGGATCGCTCACCTGCCTTTACCGGAGAAAATGCAGACCGTAGCGCGCCGGCAAGCACCTCCACCAGCCGTGGATGAAACGAAAAGCGGCCTGCTGCTCGTTGGTCCGGAAAGCGGCTTTACGGAGCAGGAAGTCACCATGGCGCAGCAGGCCGGGTTTACCTTTCTCGATCTGGGCCCGCGCCGCCTGCGCAGCGAAACAGCGGGAATTGTGGCCGCAACGGTATTGCTGGAACAGTTCGGAGAGTTGACAGGTACGCCACAATCAGGTTGATGCCGTGCCGTGCCGATATTCGGGACGCGGGATGGAACAAAGACCAAAAGGCGGTCAAAACAGAAAATCATGATCAGCTCTCATCACTCCGGCCGCAGCGCAGCGCCGGAATCTCTCTGAACGGGATGCCTGCTTTTGCCCGAGCGACTGAAAAGTGCAGCCCGGGGCTGTTTTCGCGGTATGATGAAAAAAACAACATATAGTTGTGAAAGTATTCGATTATCCTGATTATGCTCGGCTGGTTTGAGAATACATCAGGATAAAGAAGTGTGAACGCTACAGTCCGCCGGGGGCAGCATTGGATCTCCTGCAGCACATGGGAGGTTGAGATCACGCCGGGGATTGGGCCTGATCTGATCATTTAACCAAGACCAGGAGGCATCTTATGGAAGATTGCTTGTTCTGCGACATCATTGCAGGCAAAACCAAGGGGGAAATCATCAAGGAAAATGAGTTTGTCGTCGCATTCCGTGACATCAACCCGATGGCACCGGTGCATGCTCTTATCGTACCAAAGAAGCACATCGCTACACTTAACGACGTCGCAGAAGAGGATGCGGAGCTGATATCGCAGGCTGTTTTCATGGCGAGGGAAGTTGCCGAGGATGAGGGCATACGCGCGGAAGGATATCGTCTGGTCTGGAACTGCAACCGGCATGCCGGGCAGACAGTCTTTCATATCCATCTCCACCTGCTTGGAGGGAGATACATGGGCTGGCCTCCGGGTTAAGCCCTGTACAACCAGCATCCCGCATGGCCGGTTTGTTCAGGAAAAACTTGCCTGATCAGCCCGGGTTTCCTATATTTTGCACACGCCAGTACTGAAAAATGCAGGCGGACAGAGGGAAAGCCGGGCTATTCTGGTAGTTTCGTTCAGTTTGAGAATTGAATCCAGCGTCCGTTTCGGGCGCTTTTTATTTTATCCAAAGATGAAAAGAACAGGTGGACCATGGGACTCGCAGAAAAATTGACAGAAGACATGAAAGCCGCGATGAAAAGCGGCGACAAAGCCCGCCTCAGCACCATCCGGCAGCTGCGCGCACAGCTCAAAGATGAGCAGATTGCCCTCGGGCATGAGCTCAGCGAAGAGGAAATCCTGACCGTACTCACACGCGCGGCAAAAAAACGGCGCGAAGCTATCGATATGTACGAAAAAGGCGGCCGTACAGATTTGAGCGAGGCCGAAAAGGCAGAGCTCGCTGTCATTCAGGATTATCTGCCTAAGGCCCTGGGCGAAGAAGAACTGCTGGCACTGATCTCTTCGGCCATAGAGCAGACAGGCGCCTCGGGTATGGCTGATTTTGGCAAAGTTATGAAAGTCGTCATGGGCCAGACACGCGGCCGGGCAGACGGCAAGCAGGTGCAGAATCTCGTCAAACAGCAACTCGCTCAGGACTGAGAGGCAGCACATGGCGCGCGCGTTCGACATTTTTCTCGTGGTGATTCTTGTTGCCTTCATGCTCAACGGTTTGCGCCGCAAAGCCTTTGCAGAGATGGTCGGTTTTGCTGCTTGGGTGCCGGCTGTGGCGGTGGCGCTGCGCGTGCAACTTGCCATCGGTCCGGCTTTCTCCAGGGCGGTGGTGCTGCGACCGGAAATGACCATTGCGCTTATCTTCACTCTGGTTTTTGTCATCATTCTGTTCATATATAAATTTCTGGAAAACTGGCTGGTTCAGCATATTTCTCTGAAAATACCGCCATGGATGGACCGGAGCACCGGAGTTGTGGTCGGCTTTTTTAAAGGCAGTTTTATCGCCGGCCTGCTGGCCGTTTTTCTCTCCATGATTCCTGCCGGTCCGGCGTTCCAACGCGATGTCTCCTCCTCACGGCTGATCCCTGTAGCCGAGGGCGTTTTTACCGCGTTGTACGATACGGCCGTCAGGCCTGTTCCGGTGGTCCCGGACCTGGTCGGCACCCTCGAAAGCACGGCTGAAGCTTTTGGGATTGAAAATATCAACAATCGTTATTTGTACACCTTGCGTGATCTGGGTTCACTGAAAGTGGAACGATGGCTCGAAACAGCGAAAAAATAGATCGGGCGGTGGCCGCGGCCGGAGCACTTGAGCTGGCAAAGGTGTTGGACCTTGTCGCTGATAATGCGCTGACGCCGATGGCGCGGGAGAACATCATTCAAGCGCCTCTGCTGTATGAACCCGAGATGATCCGCGCTGCACAGGCCCTGGTGTCGGATTACCGCAGCATCCTCGACCGGGGTGAGGATACCCCACTGGAGGTGTTTGATGATATCGAACCAGCCTGTTCAGCTCTGGAAATACAGGGTGCGGTTCTGCCGGTGGCGTCGCTGATTTCCCTGGCCCGCCTGGCCGGTATCGTACGCCGTGTGCGCCATTTCCTCGCAGCCCGCCGTGAGGCCCTGCCCCGGCTCTGGCAGGCTATGCACGCTCTGGAAGGCCACCCCGAATTTGAACAGGCCGTACAGGAGGCGATCGATATAACGAGCGGAGAAATCCGCGATTCCGCCAGCCCGGAACTGCGTAAAATTCGCCGCGAAATCGAACGGGCCAACCAGGCCGTACGCAAAAAACTGCAACAAATCGCCCAGAAGGCTGCGGCGCAGGACATGCTGCAGGAAGAGCTGATCACAATGCGTGAGGGGCGGCTGGTATTGATGGTGAAAGACGATTTCCGCCGCAGGATCGGCGGTATCGTACATGATCAGTCAGCCAGCGGCCAGACGTTTTTTATCGAACCCGTCGAGTCCGTGGAGTTGAACAACCGTATCCGCGAGCTGCAGATTCAGGAGCAGGAAGAAATCCATCGCATTCTGGCCTCCCTCAGTGCCCTTGCCGCACAAAAAATCCATGAGCTGGAGCGGAGCAACGCCCTGCTTGTGGACCTGGATGCCCTGAGAGCACGCGCGCTCTATTCCCGCAAGTTTCAATGCAACGAACCGATCATCAACGCAGAGGGCAGACTGGTTTTCTATGCAGCCCGCCACCCCCTGTTGCTGCACAAACTGCCACAAGAGCAGGTTGTGCCGCTGCAGCTCGAGTTGGGCAGAGAGTTCACCATGCTGATCATATCCGGGCCCAATGCCGGCGGCAAAACCGTGGCGATGAAAACCGTGGGCCTGCTGGTTCTCATGGCCAGAATGGGGCTGCACATTCCCGCCAGCGCGGACAGCGAAATCGGTTTGATGGGTGATCTGTACGTCGATATCGGTGATCTGCAGTCAATAGAAAATGATCTATCAACCTTCACCTCGCACATGAGCCGCCTGCGCGATATGCTGGACCATGCCGGTGAACATGATCTGGTGCTGATCGATGAGATGGGCGCGGGAACGGACCCCGAGGAAGGCACGGCGCTTGCACTTGCTGCGCTCGAAGCGCTCAGGCAGTCGCATACCCGGGCCATGGTCACCACGCACCACGGCGCGCTGAAGCAGTACGCTCACGACACGCAGGGTGTGGAAAACGGCAGCATGATTTTCAATATCGACACACTGGAGCCGACGTACCGTTTCCGTGCCGGATTACCGGGATCGAGCTATGCTTTTGAGATCGTCGCGCGTATCGGCATGCCGGAAAAAATTGTCGCGCGGGCACGTGAGCTGCTCGGCAGCGACAAAAACAGGCTGGATCATCTGATTTCAGAATTTGAAAAAAAGGTGCAGGAGCAGCAGGAGCTTATTCAGCAGAATCGTCTTGAGAATGACCGGTTGCGCGCGCTGATCAAACTCTACGAGGAGCGCGCCGCCACGCTGCGGGACAAGGAGCGTGCTATAAAGAAAAAGGCGGTGCAGGAATCCGAAGAGATTGTGCAGAAAGCCAATGCAGCAGTGGAGCAGGCTGTGCGCATGATCCGCAGCGAGCAGGCTTCGCGCGATTCAATCCGCAAGGCACGCGAGCTGGTCGAAGAAGCGCGCAAAACGGTTCAGATTGAAAAAAAGAAAATAGCACAACCACATAGGGGGCCGGCTGCCCAGGAGCAGCTTCGTCCCGAAGAGATCGCAGTCGGAGCCGAGGTGATCTGGGCTCCCGGAAATCAAAACGCTGTTATTCTGGCTGCTCCGGATAAAGAAGGCAAAGTTTTCATACAGGCCGGCAGCATAAAGATGAGCGCTCCACTCTCAGACCTGCGCAAGGCAACCGTTCGCCATCAAAAGCGTACAACCAGTGTTCGTATCACCGCAGGCGGAAGAGTCGAGCAGGAACTCGATATTCGCGGCAAGCGCGTGCAGGAGGCTTTGGATATCACAGAACAATACTTGAGTGACGCGCTGTTTTATGGCTGGGACGAGGTTCGCATCATTCATGGCACCGGCACCGGAGCCCTGCGCAAGGCTGTCCATGAGCTGCTGCAAAAGCACCCGCGCATCGCTGCGACGGCTTCTGCACCACAGCATTTAGGGGGGCAGGGGGTTACCATCGTAAAGTTCGATTGATTTTTGCCGGAGACGTGCTTATTTATGAATAAATCGGGAAAAGGCGTGTTGTTGTTCAGGTTACTCAAATCAGCTACGGTTTCTGAAACGATTTTGAACCTATACAGGGATGAGAAAGATGGATACGGAAAAGAGTAACACAGAGTTGGAAAGCCGCATGTTATCCACCGCCATGGAGGCAGCAAAGGAAGGTGGAGAAGTGCTGATGACGCATCTTTCGCGCGTGCAGCATTACGAAGTGGAGCACAAAGATACTTTTGATTATGTCACCGCAGTTGACCGTGCCTCGGAAAATACGATCGTCGATATCATCCGCTCTCGTTTCCCTGAGCACATGATTCTCGCTGAAGAAGGCGGTTCCATGGGCACGGGCAGTCACTACCAGTGGGTCATCGATCCCCTCGATGGGACGACCAATTACATCCACGGCGTGCGCAATTTTGCTGTTTCCATCGCCGTGATGAAAGGCGATGTGCCGGTTATTGGCGTGGTGCATGACCCTGTGCGCGGGGAGACTTTCACCGCCCGTAAAGGCGGCGGCGCTTTTCTCAACGGCAGTCCGATCAGCGTGTCGCGGACGGACAAACTGGAAGACTGCCTGCTGGCGACCGGATTTCCCTTCCGCAGCAAAGAGGATATCGAACCCTATCTGCTCAGCTTTCGCCGGTTTTTCGACCAGGTTCGGGATATCCGCCGCATGGGCGCAGCGGCGATCGATCTGGCTTATGTCGCTGCCGGCCGTTTCGATGGGTTCTGGGAGTTGAATCTCGCGCGGTGGGATATTGCTGCAGGCGTGCTGCTGATCGCCGAGGCCGGAGGGCGCATCAGCGGTTTTCACCGTGACGAAAATTACTGGGAGACAGGCAATATCATCGCCACGAACGGAGCGATTCACAACAGTATCGGCGTGGTTCTCGACGCTATTTTTGCCGAACCCGTGCAGGTTTAGCCGGATACTGGAACCGGTTTATCCCAACCCGGCAGCATTGGGCTGATAAAATACTATGAACAGCAGAATTTATCTCATCAGCAGCAGATTCAAATCTTTCCTGCTCATTTTTGCCATCATCATCATCAGCGCGGTGCTGTGGTATTCGCAGAGTCTGGTACAGAACCTGCGCCGTGAGTCGCGTGGCATCCTCGAATTTTACACACAGTTTTACCAGCAGGCTGCCTCCTCGGATGCGAATGATGAGTATCTGAATTTTATTTTCGAGCAGATCATCAAGCGCACCGATTTCCCCATTATTCTTACCGACAAGGACGGCAACCCTACCGGCTGGAAGGGCATCGGGATAGACCCCATGGATTTTTCCGAGCAGGCGCTGGCGCAGGTGCGCGAATTGGCGGATGCGATGCGCAAAGAAGCAGAGCCGGTGCCGGTACGCTACAAAGACGAGGTGATCAACTATCTCGTTTACGGCGACTCCAGGTCGATCCGCCAGTTGCAGCTTTTGCCCTATCTCGAAATCGGGGCTGTGGCATTGTTCATCCTCGTGGGTTTTATCGGCTTTAACAGTATTCGGCGCAGTGAGCAACAGTTTATCTGGGTTGGAATGGCTAAAGAAACAGCGCATCAGCTCGGCACGCCGATTTCGTCGCTGATGGGCTGGATCGAGCTCCTGCGATTGAAGTGTTCGCAGCCGGCCCAGCAGGAAATACTCGACGATGTGCAGTTGGATATCGATCGCCTGAACCGCATCGCGCAGCGTTTTTCGCAAATTGGTACCGCCACTGAACTTCTTCCCACCGACATCAATGAAGTCATCCGTTCCGTGATTTCCTACTTCCAGCGCCGGTTGCCACAGATGAATCGCAGCGTTGAACTCGTTCTGCATTCTGAATATGATAAACCTGTACCGCTCAATGTCGATCTTTTCGAATGGGTTCTGGAGAATCTGATCAAAAATGCACTTGACGCAATCGGCAGCAATGATGGTAAAATAATTATTCACGTTGCGCCTTTTGACCGGCATGATTTCCAGGTTTGTATCGACATCAGCGACGATGGTCGTGGTATGGATGTGCAGACACGGAAGAATATTTTCCGCCCGGGCTTCAGTACCAAAAAGCGTGGTTGGGGCCTGGGTTTGAACCTGAGCAAGCGCATCGTGGAAGAGTATCATTTCGGAAAGCTCATTCTCAGGGATTCGCAGCCCGGCAAGGGTACGACGTTTACGATTTACCTGTAAGCCCCTCTCACCCCAAACAGCGATGCCGCCATGAAAATGCAACCCGTCGCAGCATATTTTCTGCTCGCCTGTCTCACCCTGTTCTCCTTCTCATGCAGTGACAGTGAGGTCTCAGATGGGCTGAGTTTGATCAATTTTACCCATCTCGATACATTAGTGCGCCCGGTGGTGCTGGAAGACGGGCGACCGGTCCGCTATGTGCATTTCCGGGCGGATTATCCGGACTATCGCCTGGCACGGCCGGAGAAGGACGGCGATGGCACGGTCGAAGACGCTGCCCGTGCCGTGCTCGCCTATTTGCGTTGGCATGAGCTGGGCCGGGACAGCACGCATTTTGACCACATCACCGGCCTGGTGCGTTTCCTTCTCGCCATGCAGCACAAAGATGGCAGCTGGCACAATAGTGTTTTTCTCAATGCTGAAAAGAAGCGTGTCCTGCGCAGGGGAGAGGCTGCGTTTGGCTATCCTGCGGCCAAAGCCCTCTGGGCTCTGGGACGCAGCGCTGCTTTTTTGCGTGGCCGGTATCCTGATCTCGCCGATGAGGTCGATGCAGCATTTGCCCGGGTGCAACCGCGCTTGCAGGCGATACAGAAGAGTTATCCGGACTATACGATAATCGATGAAATGCACTTCCCGACCTGGCTGATCAATAAACACAGCGCAGACGCGAGCAGTGAGCTGCTGCTCGGGCTGAGCGCATACTGCAGCGCAACAGGAAAAATCGCAGCCTGGCGTGAGGTGATGGACAGGCTGGCCACAGGAATACTTGCCATGCAGCAGTCAGATCAGCAGCGCTTTGCCCACGGGATGTTCTTTTCCTATCTGCACTACTGGCATGGCTGGAGCAATGCCCAGGCACACGCCCTGGTGGAAACGAGCGCACTGCTCGGCCGCCCCGAACTGCTGGCTGCTGCAGAAAAGGAAGTCCGCTATTTTTATCCCTGGCTTTTGGAACGTGGATTTGCAGACCGCATGGATTGGCTGCGGGCGAAAAAATACCCATCGGAGATCATCTATTTCCCGCAGCGGGCAGAGCATATCCGGCCGGTGGTGCTGGCGAGTTTGGCGGTGTACCGGGAAACCGGTGAGGAAACCTTTGCCCGTCTCGCCGGCCAGGCTGCGCGTTGGCTGCGCGGCAAAAATCTCGCTCATGAACTCATGTATGACGTAAAAACCGGCCGGGCAAAGAGCTATATCAAGGCTCGCAACACAGCCAACCCCCACAGCACAGCTGCTGCGACCGCTGAATCTCTCCTGTTGCTGATGGAAGTGGTCTCCTCACCCGTTGCGTTGCGCGCCTATCAGTCCCCCTGATATCAGGTGCCATCCCCGTGCTGAGCAGAGTCCGGCACCTGGGTGTCTCTTGTCATAATAGAGCGTTTGACGCAGATTGCTCCCCTTTGGTCTTCACAGAATCCCCGGTTTTATTCATCACTGAAATCAGGCTCGCCGAGCTGTCCTTCTGTTGCCGCGACAGTGATGGCAACCGTTGCATCTCCGGTGACATTGATGACCGTGCGGAACATGTCGAGAATCCGGTCCACGCCAAGAATCAGGGCGATGCCGGCACTGGGGACATTCACTGCTTCAAGGATGATGACCAGCATGATGATACCGGCTCCGGGCACTGCCGCGGTCCCGATGGAAGCGAGCACGGCTGTCAGAATGATGGTCAGTTGCGCGCCGATATCGAGGCCCATGCCCAGGGTCTGGGCGATGAATACGGCTGCGATGGCCTGGTACAGGGCCGTGCCGTCCATGTTGATGGTGGCGCCGAGGGGAAGAACAAAAGAGGACACTTCTTCAGAAACGCCGAGGTTTTTTTCGCAGCGCTCCATGGTAACCGGCAGAGTTGCACCACTCGAGCTGGTGGAAAAAGCAACGAGCTGCGCCGGGCCGATACCGCGCATGAAGGTCTTGAGTTTCATCGGCGTGAAAAATTTGAGAATGAGGGGGTAGGTCACGGACATGTGCAGCAGCAGGCCGAAAGTGACGGCTATGCTGTAAAAACCCAGTGCGCTGAGCAGCTCGAAGACCTGGGCAAGATTTCCTTTGGAGATGGTGTTGATGGTGTCTGCAAGCAGTGCGAACACGCCGATCGGTGCCATCAGCATGATGATATCGACCATTTTGATCACAGCATCGTTGAGGGCTTCGAACACCGCCAGCAATGGTTTGGCTGATTTTTCCGGAATCTGAATCAGGCCGATGCCAAAGAATATGGCAAAGAAGACGATCTGCAGCATGTTACGGTTACTCGATGCAGAGCTGAAAATATTGTCCGGCACCATATCGACGATGGGCTGAAGCAGTCCGCGTTCTTTGGCTTCTTCTGCAGCCTGCGTCTTGCTGGTGACGTCCTGGGCGTAGGCTGCCTCCAGCTTTTGCCGTACTTCCACAGGCACGCTTTCTCCCGGTTTGAGGCTGTTGACTACGAGCAGGCCAACTGTGACAGCCACGGCCGTCGTGACGATATAAATCCCGATGGTTTTGCCGCCGATGCGCGATAATTTATGCACATCTGAAAGCGATGCAACCCCGGTAACCAGAGAGCCGAGCACAAGCGGCACAGCGATGAGCTTGAGCAAATTGATGAAGATAATGCCAAATGGTGCGACGAATTCAGTGGTAAAATCTCCCCAGCCCATGTACGCGCTGAGCAGGCCGTACATAAGACCCAAAATCAGCCCGATGATGATCTTCCAGTGTAAAGCCAGTTTCATATTCTCCTCCACTCGCGACGAAAAGATAGTGTTAGCCCGTTTTCCCCATGACATGCTGTTGCACGCCGGAAAAACGGAATAACGGGGAAATGGTGTTTGATACTGTTGTAACGATGATTGTTTTCTCAGACTTGCGACCACCCATTGCGCCATGCCGGGTTGCATAAAACCGGGCCAATAGCGCGCCTGCTATTTTTCTTCTTCCTCTTGGAAAAATGTTTTAAAAAAATCCAGATGCACGGGTAGCCTTTTAGCCCAGTAGTCCGCGCTGTGGTTGCCCGGACCCTCCTCGTAGGTGATCTCCACACCATGCACTGCTGCCGAATCGCGATAGGCGCGATTGACAGCGATGGCAAAGTCTTCTGTGCCGCAATCCACGATGATGTGTTTGTTCTTCCCCTTGAGGTTCGCAACCAGATTGACAGCGCTGTTCGCGAACCAGCGCTCCGGCTCCTCGCTGATGCTGCCGAGTTTTTCGCTGAGCTGCCAGCTGTTCGGGAAGACACGCAGATCGAGTATGCCGCTCATGCTGCCGGCAGCGATGAAACTGTCGGGATAGAGGGAGATGAAACGCAGAGCACCATGGCCTCCCATGCTCAGCCCGCTGATGGCTCGCCCCTGCGCTCCGAGAGTCCGGTAGCTGGAATCGATAAAGGTGATGACATTTTTCATAATGTGGCTCTCGTAGCGGCTGTCCGGGTCCTGCGGGCTGTCAAAATACCACGAGTCTTTGCCACCATCCGGGCAGGCGAGCAGCACATTGTAGCGGTTGGCCAGTTTGGTGAGGTCGGTAATTTTCTGCCACTGGGCAGCATTTCCGCCATAGCCGTGCAGGAGGATGACGACAGGGTAACGCTTCTTAGCATTTCCGGCTTCGTCATAGTTTTGCGGCACAACCATGACCAGAGGCAGCGATTTTTTCATCTCGGCCGAATGAACGAACTCATTGCGGATCTGCGAGCCGAGATAGGGTTTTATTTTCTCGCAGCCGGACAGCACGCCAACCAGCATCAGCGCGAAAGTGGCGCAGATGAATAGTCTGATTTTCATCGAAACCGCTCCTGTAAATCCACCCCCTTGCCAATGTGCGGCAAGCTCACTGCATACGAGCCCGGACGCACTACCAGCCACGCCCGTTCCGTTCATGAATTTTTCAGATCAGAATGATCTGCCGCGTACTTTTGCCTGAAAAATTGGTTGCCAATATAGAGAAGCCATCGTGAAAACACAAGCGGAAAGCCCCGGAAGCCTTGTCTGTGTTTTCAGGCGCTGAGGAATAAAGGTTACAAAAGTTTTTCACCAGATATGTCAAAGTGCAGCAGCAAGAGGGCGATACATGCATATAGTCAAAAAGTTCGTTAACCGGTTACCAGTTCAGGGAGTTTGATGATGAAGAAGATGCTACCGGTGCTGTTCGCATGTCTGTTTAGTGTCAATCTTTCAGCACAGGAAGACCTGTCGATTGCTTATTTCGCAGGAGGGAGTTATAAAATCCGTTTTGGGTTTGACAGTGCATTTCTCGGCGGGCCGGGGGTGCGTACTGCCGGACTCGGCGGCACGCTGACCAGCCTGTCCAACGACGCTGCCATGGCGGTTGGCCATCCGGCAGCCTTGGCAGAGTTTGACCGGCCTGTATCCGTGCTCAATATGACGCCGCCGGTTATGTTCAATGCGGCATCTCTGGTCGAAATGGATCAGGCAATCCAGAACGGTGTCGATTCGGCACTGGAGCAATACAACATTCCTCAAAGTGAAATAACCTATCCGGATTTGAACATCCGCTTCGGGCAGACAGCTGTTGGCGGCGCGGGCGCTGGAGTCATGCCCTCACGCTTCGGAACCTTCGGGTTTGCCATCTCCCAGCCCCTTTCGTTGACCATGGATGTGGTCGGCAGCGGGCTGTCCACCATGATTGAGACCAGCAAAGACCTCGGTGATGCCGTCACTATCGTGCAGTTTGCCACCCGCATGAGCCCGACGGTGAAGTTGAATTTGTATTCGCGCGAGTTCACCGCAAGCTATGGATACAGCGTGACCCCGCGTTTTAAAGTTGGTGCTGCCCTCGACTGGCTGAGTACGCGCGTTGACCTCAATGCTTTTTTTAAACTCGATGGCATCATGCTGCTGCGGCAGGAAGGGGCGATCTCCGGGCTGGAATATGCTTTTAACGACCCGTATGATGAGAGCATTCGCTGGCAGGATGGTGAGCAGAATACCCTGGACCAGTGGGCATATGGTTCCTACACCGGCTCGGGCTGGGGCTTTCGCTTTTCTTCAATTTTTCATCTCTCGCGCAGTTGGCGGCTGGATTTTGTCTTCAGCAAAACACCGAACGTGACCATGGCCGGTGAAATGGAGTTTGTCCAGAATAAAATTCCGGCATTGCAGGCGGAAAACATGTTCGGCGGTGATGAGAATGCCTCCATCTTCAGCGTGACGGACCTCAACCTTGCCAAACCGACCCTGACCCAGCGCTTCGAAAATCCCACCGGCGACCGCATTACCCTGAAAATGCCGGGCTCTATTACCTTCGGTATCTCCAAGCGGACTGGAAGCCGTTCGCTTCTGGCGCTGAACGTCGTGCAGTACTTTGGCGAGTTTTCATATCAGTATTTGAACTATGTCCAGGGCTTGAAGATCAAGAACGCGGTGCGTTTCGGCGCGGAAGTGCCTGCTGCCTGGTTTCTCAGCCCGGAAACTTTGTTGCTGAAACTGCTCGGGGTCGATCCAAAGGCAAGTCTGCGTTTTGGCTTTGGTCTCATGACAGCCAGCGAAATCAAATCCGGCTTTTCTTACCAGAGTGGCGCAAACGGCAACACCCGGCAGGCGATTGTGCTGCCCTCGTTTGCTCTTGGCAAAAGTTTTATTCTGTTCCCCGGCGTGAAAGCAGACCTGCTGCTGTTCACCACGACAGCTACGCTGATGAAATTTTCATTCACATATAATTTTTAAGGAGAGCACGCTGTGAAAATCAGGAAGATGAGCACATTTTCGTGGATACTCGCTTTCGCTGCTGTGCTGGTTTCCACCGTGCCGGTGGCGTCTCAGCAGCTGCAGAGTGTCAGAATATCCTACTCTATGCCGATCATCCAGACCAGCGACAGCTATATGATCGTCGCGCATCCCTTTGGTATGGTTGGCCCGAATGAGAATGCTGTGGTGTCTTGGACTGAGCTGACGCCGCTGAATGGTTATTTCCGATTTGGCACTTCGCCGGGCAATTATGCCCTCGGCAGCGTGCCGGAAGACGGCGAAACCAGCACCGCACCTTTTGTGCCTTCTCAGGTCGGGCTTGGGGCGCCGGGTATCTACTACGGCGTGATCACCGATTCGCCTGATGCCACGATTTCTGCGGATGAGAACCGTTCGGCAGAGTTCCCGGTCATCATCGAAGCGCAGGTTACCGCGGACGTCATTGGCCCGAAAGGAACGGTGACGACCTCAACGCCCACGTTTGAGTGGCAATCCGTCGATGGAGTGCCCTACTACCATATCATCGTCTCAGACAGCCCCATACAAATCACCGAAGACGAAAACGGCCAGACCGTTGTGCAGGGGGCGAACATCATCTGGCAGGCGATCACGCCGAACACGTCGATCCAGTACGGGGCATACGACCCTTCCGGCTTTTTCGATGCCACCAACGGGACACCGCCTCCGCTGATGTCCGGCATCACCTATAATTATCTCATTCTCAATAACTACGGCAACCACCCGGCATTTACCTCTGCGGTGCAGGGCGGCGTGATCGAGTTTGTCGTCGATGTGCCCTCCAATCTGCCACCGCCACAACTCGTGGCTCCGGCTGACAGCTCGCTGATCACAGGTGACGTGATCACCTTTCAGTGGGATGAGGTCGTCGGTGCGGTAAACTACAAGGTCTCGGTCTTTGAACTGCGTGAAGAAAACGGAAGCACGGTGAGTTTCC
>WFTM01000182.1 GCA_015485525.1 Candidatus Zhuqueibacterota bacterium
CAGAAGCTTTTTTGATTCTCATACCAGAAACGCTGGATACGTTCTGTCTGCTGAGTTTGAATGTCATCTGTGCATTTTTTTTGAACCGCTAAGACGCTAAGGACGCCAAGAAAAATAAGGAGAAATGCCGGGAACTGCTGGTGCAAATTTTACGACACTGCTAAATTCTTCGCGCTCTTCGCGCCTTTGCGGTGAAATCCGGCTTCAGCCCAAAGCTGTGAGAACGGGATAACCAGATGCTCTTTTGTAAAAATAAATTGCTCAGCTTAAGTCTGATTTTTTCAGGATACATGGAACGATGCCCTCAACCCGGATTTCGCAAAAAAGTCCTTGTTCAGCATAATCCAATACAACGATGACCTTTCAAAGGAGGTATGAAATGGCATATACGTATAAGGAACTCAAGAGCAAGACAGTCGCGCAGTTGCGGGAGATCGCCTCGGGAATTGAGCACGAAGCCGTCAAGGGATATACGCAACTGAACAAAGATCATCTGCTCAAGGCGATCTGTGCAGCCCTGAATATCGACACATTTGAGCACCATCGTGCGGTCGGGATTGAGAAGGACAAAATCAAGAAACGCATCCGGGAGCTGAAAAAGGAACGCGACGCAGCCATCGCGGAAAAGCAGCGCGATAAGCTGAAGCAGGTACGAGCTGAAATAAAACAACTGAAAAGAACCTTGCGCAAAAGCATGGTTTGATGCATGCGATGCCAGCCGGGATGACGGCGCCTCGTTATCCCGGTTTCCGCGCAGCGGGATACCGGAATCTCCTCGTTTGAGCACGAGCATGGAACAGGGAGACTCCGGTACTCCGCTTTGCTCCGGCCGGATTGCCGAGGTGGGGCGAACCGGCCGGATAATCAAATGAACCGATGAGGCAGAAATGGCAGATCAGAACTATATTCTGGCACTGGACCAGGGGACGACAAGCTCGCGGGCAATCCTTTTCGACAAAAGTGGTGCCCTGATCGCTTCAGCGCACAAGGAATTCACCCAATATTTTCCCCATCCCGGCTGGGTTGAGCACGATGCTGTGGAAATCTGGGAGAGTATTTTGCACGTGAGCCGGCGTGTTCTCGACGAAGCCGGCGTTTCGGCACAGCACATCGCCGCGATCGGTATCACCAATCAGCGCGAGACCACCGTGGTGTGGGACCGGACCACAGGTGAGCCGATCCATCATGCCATTGTCTGGCAGAGCCGGCAAACGGTGGATATTTGCGACAAACTGAAACAGCAGGGCCATGCCGATTTGTTTCGCGAAAAAACCGGGCTGGTCGTGGATGCTTATTTTTCCGGCACCAAGATCGCCTGGTTGCTCGAGAATGTCGCGGATGCACGCTCACGTGCCGAAGCCGGTGATTTACTTTTCGGCACCATCGATACCTGGCTGATCTGGAAGCTGACCGGCGGTAAAGTGCACGTGACGGATTACAGCAATGCGTCGCGCACTTTGTTATACAATATTCACGACCTGCGCTGGGATGAACACCTGTGCGCCCTGCTGAATATCCCGATGAGCATGTTGCCGGAAGTGCGGCCTTCGAGCGAAGTGTACGGCCATAGCACAGAGGATTTTATCGGTAAAAGCGTGCCGATAGCAGGCGCAGCAGGAGACCAGCAGGCCGCGCTGTTCGGCCAGGCCTGCTTTGAAACCGGTATGGTCAAAAATACCTATGGCACGGGCTGTTTCCTGCTCATGCACACTGGCGACAAACCTTTTGCCTCGCGCAGCGGCCTGCTGACCACCATCGCATGGGGCATCGACGGCCGGGTGGAGTATGCTCTCGAAGGCAGTGTTTTTATCGCCGGTGCGGCAATTCAATGGCTGCGCGACGGCCTGAACCTGTTCGAGTATTCGGCGCAATCCGAAGTGCTGGCGCTTGAGATCGATTCCTGCGACGGGGTGTATTTTGTGCCGGCTTTTGTCGGGCTCGGTGCGCCATACTGGGACAGCGATGTGCGCGGTGCAATTTTGGGAGTCAGCCGGGGCACCACAGACCGGCACCTGGCGCGTGCAGCGCTCGAAGCCATGGCGTACCAGACCCGCGATGTACTCGAGGCCATGCAGAACGATACCGGCATCAGCATGCAAAAGCTGCGCGTCGATGGTGGAGCCTCGGAGAATAATTTTCTCATGCAGTTTCAGGCTGATATCCTCGATGTCCCGGTCGAGCGGCCACGCGTGGCAGAAACAACAGCCCTCGGCGTCGCTTATCTCGCCGGATTGGCTGTGGGGTACTGGAAGGATCAGCAGGAAATCGCTGGCAACTGGGCGGTAGCCCGCCGTTTCGACGCTGCGATGCCGGCACAGCAACGCGAGCAGCACTACCATGGCTGGCAGGAAGCGATCAAAGCAGTGCGCACGTTCCGGGTTTGATTTGTCCCGGCTACTGTTTGTATGCTTGATTCCTCAGGTATCAGCACGGGGCCGTCAGGGCTTTTCTCGGGGCAGCATCTCGTCACATAAAGGGTGAGATACTGTCCTTTTTTTGTTGAATTCCATCTGATGCAGCGCGGTACTGCGTGAGAGGGTTTGCAGGTCAGAAAAGCTGGTTGCGCAGAAACTGCAGATTGCGCACCGACATATCGAGCAGCGGCAGGCAATGGGTTTCGATGGTGATCTGAGCAGCATAAGCATCTTCTTTGAGCGCCTGCAATTGTCCGCGCCAGTCAACTTTGCCGCTGCCAAGTGGGACGCAGGCAGTCAGCGCGCCCTCGCGGGTGTCTTTGGCGTGCACGTTGACGATATGATGTTTCAGAGCAGCATATCCCTCGGGAAACGGGCGCTCACCGCTGCCTATGGCATTGGCCGGATCCCAGTTGGCGCGCAGATTTGGCATCGCCGCGGCATCGAGGATGGCCGCGGTATTGCTGCCGCTGTCGCACCAGAAGCCGGGCTCGTTTTCCACCGCCAGGGTGATGTTGTATGCCGCCGCTGTGCCGGCAGCGCGCTGCAGGCCCTGCACAACCTCTTCCTCTTCGTGTTCCCCCTGCTCCTGCAAACGCTGAAATCCAAATACGATAACCAGCGGACAATCGAGCCGGTTGGCCATCTCACATGTTCGCGGCAGGATATCCTCCATCTCCCGGGCGAGGCGCGCGCTGTTTCCGCAGGTGCCTTTAAACAGTCCGGGCGACAGGGCAGTGTACTGAATACCGAATTCCTGTTTCAGGGCCAGCAGTTCCCCGATTTGTTGTTCGTTGCACTCGGGAACGCGTTTGTCTCCAATCATGCGCAGTTCATAGTTCGTGATCCCCCATGCCGTACCGATTTGTACGGCCTTGCCAACCTCCGGAGCAATTTCATCGCTCACAAAACCAATGCGCATATCATTTCCTGTGTTTTTTTATCGCCGCAACCGCTTCGATGATGCGGTCGATTTCTTCGAATGAATTGAACAGATGCAGCGAAATACGCACGCCGTCCAGCCCTCCCTCATAAACTCCGCGTGTGCGCAACTTGTGCTTGCTTGCAAGCAGGTTTTGTACCTCAGCTCTGGCCATGCCCGGCAGGCGGAACGTGACCATAGCGCTGCTGCCTTCCGGGTATTGTGCTGATAAATCCTCACAGCCAAGCTCACGTAAGCCCGCACGCAATTTATTCGCCAGAGCCAGGTTGTGCCGCCAGATGTTCTCCTGGCCGATATCGAGCAGAAAACGGACTGCCGCCCCGAGCCCGGCCACCAGTGCTGTATTGACAGTTCCATATTCGTAGCGCTGCGCACTCGGATGCAGGTGGAATTCGCCGGTACGGATATCGAACGTACCGCTGTTGGAGTAGGCTCCGATCCATTGTGCCGAGATTGTATCGAGCATATCTTTGCGGACGTACAGCAGGCCCGTACCTTTGGGGCCGAGCATCCATTTGTGGCCGCTCGTCGCCCAGGCGTGGCAACCGATTTCAGCCAGATCAACCGGCAGCATGCCGGCCGCTTGTGCACCATCGACAAAAAACCACAACTTGTGCTGTTTCGCCAGTTCGCCAATCGTACGCAGAGGCAGCACATGACCGGTTGCTGTGGAGACGTGCATCAGGCTGAGCACCCGGGTTCTGGGCGTGATCAGTTTTTCGATGCGCTGTATGTTTTCCTGCGCAGAGAGCATGGATGGTTCAAATGTACGGATATGGATACCATCCTTTTTCTGCCGCAGCAGCCAGGCCAGGGTATTGCCGACGTGCTCGTGGGTTGAGGTGATGACCTCATCACCAGCCTTGAGCGGCAGGCCGTGACAAACGATATTGATACCCTCAGTGGTATTGCGGGTTAACGCCAGCTCTTCGGGGGCGCAACCGAGCAAGCGCGCGCAGGAGGATTTTACCTCCTGCCAAAGGGCGTGGGTGTGCCCGCTCTCGCTGATGCGCTCCAGGGTGTCGGTTTTGCGCCGTACTGTGTCGATGACAGGGTAGGGGGAAGGGCCGAGTCCACC
>WFTM01000183.1 GCA_015485525.1 Candidatus Zhuqueibacterota bacterium
AGGATGGCAAACCACTGTTGCAGAGTGCCCTGAGCCCGTGTATAAAAATCGCTGTAGTCGATCATTTCAATGCTATCATCGAGGCAAAATTAAAGCACTGGAACCAGATGTCGAAGCTGGTGAAACCGGCAGCGTGGATTCGCTCACGGTGGCTGGCGACGGTTTCCGGAATCAGGACGTTTTCCAGTGCCGTGCGTTTTTGTGCAATTTCCAGATCGCTGTAGCCATTGGCCTTTTTGAAGCTGTGGTGCAGGTCGATGTACAGATCGTGCAGACGATCATCCGGAAAAGCGATCTTTTCCGACAGGATGAGAATGCCGCCGTCGCGCATGCCGCTGTGAATTTTCCGGATCAGCGCCGGGCGCTCCTGAACGGGGATGAACTGCAGCGTGAAATTGAGCACGACGACGGATGCGTCTGCGATTTCGATGTTTGCGATATCGTCGCAGATGAGCTCAACAGGCACCGTGCCTGTGTCCTCCGCGATGATTTTGCCGCAACGCTCGATCATCGCAGGGGCATTATCCACAGCCACGATGCGGCATCCGGTTGCTTCGATTCTGTGGCGCATGGAGAGCGTTGCTGCGCCGAGAGAACAACCGAGATCGTAGCACGTGCTGCCTGCAGTGGCAAAGCGCTGCGCCAGCGTGCCGATCATGCTGATGATCGTGCTGTAGCCGGGCACCGAGCGTTGGATCATGTCCGGGAAAACCCGGGCGACCTGATCATCGAACGTGAAATCCGCAATTTTGGCCATGGGCGTGGCAAAGATGAGGTCGTGTGCAGAAGTTTTCATCGTGTTGCTCTATGATTTGGTGTATCTGTTTGTAATGGTGGTGATAAAATTTCAGGTTCTTATTTTATCTCGTCACACCGCTCCTGCGGTGTGACGTCCGCTCCTGCGTTGTGACGTCTGACTTTCTGGGGCACGCTGAAGCGTGCACTACGAACGCGTCATCCACATTTCGTCACACGGCCCCGGCGGTGTGACCCCTCCCGACGTTCCAGCGTCACCGCACAAAAATACTCTACCGCCTCTGTCCGGGCAACCAGATAGCCCGGGATTGGTGGTGTTGCCAAAATCTGTTGCATGAAACTGCGCAACAGTACGGATTTTTTTACTGCAAATCAACGCCTCTCTTTGGGACGATCGTCGCGGGGAGCCGACTTTTGATGAGAATACCAGGCGGGAGTCTGTCAGATGTACTGAGCAGTGTGAAGTATGCGCAATTCGCCTGTCATCATGGCATAGGTGTTGTTGCCCGCTATGTTTGCCTAAATTATTGTAATTATTGCTATTAGTCTATTTGTTTTTCTTTGGCACCGGATTTGTTTCAGTAAGCACGCAATAATCACAATGAGAAAGGAGATGATGGCTATGTTCCGAACGACGATATTTCATGACAATCTCAGAGAATTTCTTGGAGATTCCTGGAAAGCATACGCTCTGCTGGGCACGAGTTTGATTTTATTTGCCATTCTGCTTATTCTCGTTCCCGAGCTGCTGTCTTTTCTGGTCGCAACAGTTTTGTTGTGGGCCGGATTGTTCGTGTGGTATCTCGCCTGGCAGTTTCGGCGGGCAGCCAGGGAGCTGGAGAGCACACACTATACGGTGTGGCGATTCTAACCACAGGCGCGAGATGAACTTTTTCCCCGAAAACGTGATGACAGCGCGTTTCGGGCAGGAAATGACAGCATTTTAGCCGAACAATCTGTCCCGGCTTTTTCAGAATAGCTCAGGTATGTTCGCGGCCCGTCGTCATGATTCAGGGCAGCGGACGTGAGTGCGCGCGGTTCATAGCTTTGCAGGATCAGCATCCAACCTGAGCAGGCTGCTTCGCGGACAAGATGCAGCCGAAAACATCTGTTCCTCTGCTCCGGCGCGGCTGGTATTCGTGCCGGAGCAGCTCTCATACAGCCTGTTAAATTGAAGGAGATGAAACCATGACTTTTGATAAATTTACCCTCAAAGCACAGGAAGCGGTGAGCAAGGCGCAACAGCTTGCCATGGAGCACGGTCAGCAGCAAATCGAGGTTGAACACCTCATGCTGGCGCTGCTGGATGACCAGGAAGGTGTAACGCTGTCGATTTTAAAAAAGCTCGGCGCTAATATCCCGAAAATCCGCCAGCAGGTCAGCGAGGCAGTGGAAAAAATGCCGCGGGTTTCCGGCGCAGGCGCGATGGGGAATATCTACGTATCCAAGCGCCTGAACGATGTGTTCACCGAGGCCATGGCCGAGATGCGTAAGCTGAAGGATGAATATGTCAGCAGCGAACATCTGCTCATCGCGATTGCCAGCGAGAAAAATGGCACTTCCGCAGCAATACTCAACGCCGAAGGTGTCAACAGCGATACGATTTTCAAAGTACTCAAGGACATCCGTGGAACGCAGCGCGTTACCGATCAGGATGCTGAGGGCAAGTATCAGGCCCTGGAGCGCTTTGGCCGTGATCTGACACAAATGGCACGTATGCGCAAACTCGATCCGGTGATTGGCCGAGATGAAGAAATTCGCCGCACGATCCAGGTGCTGTCGCGGCGGACGAAAAATAATCCGGTTCTCGTTGGTGATCCGGGTGTGGGCAAGACGGCCATCGTTGAGGGAATCGCGCAGCGCATCGCTGACGGCGACGTGCCGGAGTCTCTGAAAAATAAGCGCCTGGTCGAGCTGCAGATGGGCACGCTGATCGCGGGTGCAAAATATCGCGGTGAATTTGAAGAGCGCCTGAAAGCAGTTCTCAAGGAAATTGAGGAAGCTGCAGGTGAAGTCATTCTGTTCATCGACGAGTTGCATACCATGGTCGGAGCCGGAGCAGCCGAAGGAGCGGTCGATGCTGCCAATATGCTCAAGCCCATGCTGGCACGCGGCGAGCTGCGACTCATCGGCGCGACGACGCTGGATGAATATCGCAAGCACATCGAAAAGGACAAAGCGCTGGAGCGGCGTTTCCAGCCTGTTATGGTTGAAGAGCCCTCCCTCGAGGATACGATTTCCATCCTGCGCGGACTGAAGGAGCGCTACGAAGTGCACCACGGTGTGCGCATCTCCGATGGCGCTATCGTATCCGCGGCCACACTTTCCCATCGCTATATCACCGAACGTTTTCTGCCGGACAAAGCGATCGATCTGATCGACGAGGCAGCAGCCCGCCTGCGCACGGAGATCGATTCCATGCCTGAGGAGATCGATGAGATCGAACGCCGTATCAAGCAGCTCGAAATCGAACAGGTTGCGCTGAAAAAGGAGAAGGACTCGGCCTCGAAAGACCGGCTGGCAAAATTGCAGCAGGAACTCAGCGATCTCAAGGAAAAATCAGCCCAGCTCAAAGGCCGCTGGCAGGTTGAAAAAGAAACCATCGCGCAGATTCGCGCGGTCAAGCAGCAGATCGAAGACACGAAGGTCGAGGCCGAAAAGGCAGAGCGCAGCGGCGACCTCAACCGTGCTGCTGAGCTGAAATATGGCCGGATCAACGAGCTGCAGAAACAGCTTGAGACCCTGAACGCCAAGCTCGAAGAGCTGCACAAAGATGGCTCGCTGCTGAAAGAGGAGGTTCAGGAAGAGGACATCGCCGACATCGTATCACGCTGGACCGGTATTCCGGTCAGCCGGATGATGGAAAGCGAGAAAGAAAAGATTCTCAAGATGCCTGAGCGCCTGCGGCAACGCGTGGTCGGGCAGGATGAAGCCATCGAGGCGGTTTCCTTTGCCGTTCGCCGCGCCCGCGCCGGGATGAGCGATGAACACCGGCCGATCGGCTCGTTTATCTTTCTCGGGCCGACCGGTGTGGGCAAAACAGAGCTGGCACGGGCTCTGGCAGAGTTTATGTTTGATGATGAAAACGCCATGGTGCGCATCGATATGTCCGAGTACATGGAGCAGTTCAGCGTTTCCCGCCTCGTCGGGGCGCCGCCCGGCTATGTCGGCTATGAAGAAGGCGGCCAGCTCACGGAGGCCATCCGGCGCAGGCCGTACTCTGTCGTACTGCTCGACGAAATCGAAAAAGCGCACCCGGAAGTCTTCAATATTCTCTTGCAGGTTCTCGATGACGGCCGGCTGACCGACAGCAAGGGCCATGTGGTGGATTTCCGTAATACGATCATCATCATGACCTCGAACCTCGGCGCTGAACTGATCATGGAGCGCTTCCGGTCGATCAATGATCAGAACAAAGAGACGATTTACAACGAGACGCGGGACAGCATCCTGCAGATGTTGCAGAAAAAACTGCGCCCCGAGTTTCTCAACCGGGTCGATGAAATCATCGTTTTTCATCCCCTCGGCCGGGAGCATATCCGTTCGATCGTCGATATCCAGTTCCAGCGCATGGTACTCGACGTCCTGCATCGCCAGCATCTCGATGCTGAGCTCACTGATGCGGCGCGCGATTATCTGGCCGAAAAAGGCTATGATCCGGTCTTCGGCGCCCGTCCGCTGAAGCGGATCATTCAGCGGGAAATCGTCAATGAGCTGGCGACGCGGATTCTTTCCGAAGACACCAGCCAGATTCGTGCGTTCCGTATCGATGCACACGAAGGGAAACTGGTCTTCGAAGCGCTCAGGAAGGCATGAGCTGGCAAGGAATGGCAAAGCACAGGCTGCCGGAATTTTTCCGGCGGCCTTTTTTATTCCCTCTCGTCACACCGCTCCTGCGGTGTGACGCCAAGTTGCCGATCCAGCGGCATCGCGGGCTAATTTCGGATAACAATTAGATGAGGTTTTTCAATTCATTGAAAATCAAAAAATAGTTTTGTAAAATGTCCGCATTTGAATTGTACGGAAAGCAATAGTGGATAAACCCTCAGGAGCAGGAAATCATGACTCTTTCGCAGCAAATCGAACGTGGAATGGAGTACACAGATTTTGTGGCACTGATGGAAAAGCAGGCAGCGGATAAAAGCGCCGGAGAGATGCAGGCATTTGTTGATTTGAATGCCCACCGTACCAGGCGGTTACTGAAGACGCATAAGCCCTCGGATGAGCTCCTGGCAGCCGTCAGGCGAATCAAGCGCCCGCAGACGTGGCTGGTGTTGACAGAGCCGTGGTGCGGCGATTCTGCCTGGTCGCTGCCGATCATCTCACTTTTGGCGGAGAGCAATCCGCAGATCACCCTCAGAATTGTGCTGCGCGATACAAATCCAGAGGTGATGCAGCTCTATCTCACCAATGGCAAGATGAGTATTCCCAAGTTTGTTGCCTTTGCAGAAGACGGCCGGGAGCTTTTCCGCTGGGGGCCGCGTCCGGAGCAGGCCGGCAAGCTCTATCAATCCCTCCGCGCAGAAAATCTACCTCACGAAGAGATCGAGGAGAAGCTGCATCTGTGGTATGGCCGTGACCGCGGCCAGGCAATTGAAGCGGAGCTGCTGGCGCTGTTGAAGGGTCTGTAGTCTCGGGAGCTCAAAAACGTCTCCGGTCATTTTGCGCTTTTCGGTTGCCGGGCTGCGATACGGGTGAGTAAAATCCCGCTGAGCACGAGTACGGCACCGAAAACCTGCAGCGGCCGCAGGCGTTCATGGAGAAAGAGCACCCCGGTGATCACGGCAACGACAGGAATAAGGTTGGAGTAAATCGCTGTGCGCGTCGGGCCAACTTTGGCGATGCTGTAGTTCCAGATGATGAACGATATAGCAATGGCGATCAGGCCTGAGAAGAGCATGCCGCCCCAGCCGGCCGGGCTGATGGCATGCCAGTTCTGCGCGAGCAAGGCAGGCGTGCACCATAGGAGCAACGGGATGGAGCCGAGCAGGGTAGCCAGCGTGGTAAATTTCAGCGGTTCTACTTTGCTGAAAAAAGGCTGCGCGAAAATCGTGTACAATGACCAGAGCAAGGTCGCCAGAAGGGTGAGCAGGTCTCCGGTGAGGGTTGTGCTGTTCATGCTGATGGTTTTGCCGCCCGCGCTGATGACAAAATAGAGCCCGGTAAAGGCGAGCACAACGCCCGTAGCAGTCCAGCGGTTCAGTTTTTCCCGGCCGAGAAGCCAGCTCAGCAGCGAGACGATCGCTGGTGTTGTGGAAAGAATCATCGCCGAGTTCCCGGCTGTTGTGCGGGCAATGCCCTCGATAAACAGAATCTGGTACAGGGTCGTCTGCATCACACCGATGATCGTGATTTTGAGCAGCAGGGAACGGGGAACGCGAAGGTCGATGCCTTTGAGGCTGGCGATGAGCCACAGGGCAACAGATGCGATAGCAAAACGGCTTGCATTGAACGAGAGAGGCAGAAATTCGGTCAGGGCGCCTTTGACGACGGCAAAGTTCATCCCCCAGGCTATGATGACGCCGAGCAGTGCGAGCTCAGCGCGGCGTGTCTCTGCAGGGTGTGATTCGGGTGGTAGTTCCATGAGTATGGTCTTTCGCCAGCAGATAAAAAAGCGGTTCCAAAACGTCAGGGTTTCTGGTCAGAGTTTGTGCTGCCGGAGAACTCGACACAAAGGGTGTGGAGTGTTGAAGCGCATGCGGGCGTCAGCAACAAATCGGGGAAACACAAACCGTGGTTTCATCTAAACAGGAATCAGGGCAGGAGGCTGCCGGATCATCAGGTATACAGAAAAAGCCGTGAAACTGCAACTGTTTTTTTCAGCGCCGGCAGGAAAGGAGGGTGCGACGCACGACACATGGGCCGGCCGGCGTCGCTTTATCCCGTAGGGGGGGAATCACGCTTCACGCATGGGAAGCAGAGTGAATGAAAATTCTCGTAAGTCCTTGATCAGAACCTTGCGAAGGCTCGCAGCCTTCATAAGGTTTAGGCTCCTCATGTCTGTGCCATACGGTTCGCAGCCATCCCTGAGGCCGCGCAGGGATCATGATAAAGCAGGAGACCCGAATGCACCAGGCCAGGGAAGCCTTCATCCCGCACGTGCATCCCCCCAAACAGCCACCGGCACGGCAACTCTTCCTCATGACCATCAGGTGTAAGCAGGAAGAAGATGAACGCAACCGCAAAAATTTCCTCTGCCGACAGGTATGCTAAATCCGCCCTACACGGTTCGAGGAAGAATCGAGTTTTCTACTCCCCGTGGCAGTCATAACAGCCTGTTTCACGCCACTCCTCATCGATATCTTCCGGATGTTTGAATTCGAGACCGTTGAGGTCCTGCTCCTTGACGGTGACACCATCGCCCTGCTCGATCAGCACATGGCACAGATTACAGTCGTTGGAAATCACTTCACCATCATCAGATGTGTGCGTGCCGTCATGGCAGCGGTAGCAGCCCACAGAGGTCAGATGGCCGATGTCGTTTGGATACGCCTTCCAGTTGGCCTTCATGGCCGGGAAATAGTTCCGGCTGTAAATACGTTTGGCGACTTCGATGGCCTGCTCGATTTTGTCAGCACGGGTTTCGCTGATCTCCGGATATTCTTCCGCATAGAACTCCCGCACTGTCTGTTCGATCATGCTGTCTGCTGCTGCGGTTGTTTCCAGCTCTTCGATCTCTTCGAAAAGATCCACCAGAGTCGATTTGATCATGGGCAACGATCTGTCGATCTGGCCGGATTCGAGAAATTTGTTGATCACAAGCTGGGGCGCTTCGAAAATGTGTGAGGGCCGGTTATGGCAATCCATGCAGTCCATCACCCGTTTCGGCATGCTGTCAAAATCGATACCATCGGTTTCTTCTTCGGATGTGAACACACGGCTGGTGCCGTCTTTGTAGGTGATCCGGACCCATGGCACCACCTGCCTTTTGTCGTCTGTAGCGATATATTCGACTTTGTTGTTGATGTGCCAGTGAATGCCGAGACTGTGTTCCGTAACCAGGTCGGTGCCACCCACTTTGATCAGCATGTTATAGTACCAGCGTGTGTTGTTTTCATCCGGCATGTAGTGAACGCGTTCGGTCTGTTTTTTGTCGTAAAATTTTTCCGGCCAGTGGCATTTTTCACAGGTCTCCCGCGCCGGACGCAGGCTGGTGATCGGGGTCGGGATGGGGCGGCTGTATTTTTTGAACAGCACAGAATAAACCTGCCGCACACCAGACAGCTTTGAACGGACAAACCACTCAGCCCCTTCGCCGACGTGGCAACTGACGCATTTTACCCGCGCATGCGGGCTGCTCTTGTAGGCGACGAACTCGGGTTCCATCACCGTGTGGCATACCTGGCCGCAAAACGTCACGGATTCTGAGAATTCAAAGGCACGATAGGTTCCCAGCGCGGTGAACAGAGCGAGCACCGAGGTGACTGCCAGGAAGAAGAACGCACTGCGCCGGTGGCTGGGTTCGTTCAGGTCAAGCTTGGGTAAAGTACGTGTGCCTTTGCCATGCAGCCGTTTGACGTGTTCGCGCCACATCCCCAGCGGGATGAGCAGCAGGCCGATGGCAAGGAAAACGGGCATGATGATCCATGTCAGGATGCCGAGATAAGGTGTGCCGTGGGGAGAAAGGGCGTCCATCAAAATCAGCAGGATGATCACCCCGAAAGAGCCGGCTGCAATATAGGCGCCGATCAGGCTTATCGTGTTGTAAAAGGAGGTGATATACTTTTTTGGAGGGCGTTGCGATTTTTTCATTGTATCACCGTGGTTCGTTCGTAGGAATCGGTTCGGTATTTTCGTAAAATGCGAGCTCGAGTTCGTGTTCTTCCAGCATCTCTTCGCGGGAAAGGTAGCCGGAGATCATGCTGAAATTCATCGGATAGACAGCCGGGCTGAATATCACAAAATAGAAATGCCAGACCAGTATCGATAATGAGGCGAGAATGGCCTCATACAGATGGATGACAGTGGCGAGCTCGATGACCTTCAGCGGGACCAGGCGCAGGGTTGCGTTCTCAAACCATAGCATCAGGCCGGTCGTTGCCATGATGATCGTTCCCCAGATCAGCGCCCAGTATTCGAATTTTTCCCAGTAGGTAAAATGGCTGAATCTGGGATGTTGGGAGATATTGCCCAGGTTGTACCGCAACATGTTGAGCATATCGCGGAAATCCTGCTTGCGCAGAATCATGAAGCGGAATTGCCCGCGGCCGCGCGGTGAGATGATCAGCCAGAGAAGATGATAAAGCGCCAGCGCGATGTTCACGGTTGCAGCAGCGCGATGCAGGGTACCGCGCAGGTCCACCGCGGGCGCCAGAGTTATGAACGGCCAGGCCCACCACGATTCGGGATATTCCAGCGCAAAACCTGAGAAAACGAGCACGATAAACGACCCGGCCAGCAGCCAGTGCTGGATGCGTTCGTGCCGGGTCCAGCGCAGGTAGTACATGCGTTTTGTGCGCCGTTGTTTCTGGCCTCTGCGGCCTGTCTTTTTTTCACTTTCCTTTTTCAAGGGAAGCTCCATTGCCTGAAGATTCAGAGGTTTTTAAAAGGTGAACGCATTCCGTCATCCTGCCTTTTCTGTGAACGGCCAGAGAGAGCGCCCCCCTGCTCTCAGAAAACAGCCCTATGTTTCTCTGCTTGCCATGAGATTAGAAAAGACAACAAAACCATAGCAGAACGGCTCATGGGTGACAGATGTTTTGTGGCCCGAAAAATTTTCAGTTATTCCGCCTTTCTCTATTCAGAGCGCTGGTGTGAGAATAAATCGGGATATTTCTTCTGGTATAGAATTCTGACCCGGTGCACAAAATCGAGACTGTTATGGATGAGCATGAAGCCGATGGTCACGGTGATGAGAAAGATATAGAACATGCGCACGAAATAGGTCAGTTTGTTTTCCGCCAGCTCGGTGGTAAAGTGAATACTGCCGCGCGCGAAATTTTCCGTCGCGTTGGGGTGGCAGGCGCCGCATGTTTCCTGCAGGTTCGCCGGGTTGATGCGCGAGCGCGGGTCTGATGAAGGCAGGATGTCGTGCACGCCGTGGCAGCTTCCGCAGTTGGCCACAGTGGATTTTCCGCCCCGGAGGGCCAGACCATGGTAGCTTTCCGAGAAGGATTTTACCTGCCGCCACCGAAAACCATATTTTTTTGCCAGTCGTTCAGAAGCATGGCACGGGCTGCACACCTCAATTGCGACATTAAAACCGTGCGTCGGTGCTGCCGGGTTCTCAGGCTTCAGAATATCGTGTTCGCTGTGGCAGTCGGTGCAGACCGGAGCATCTTTGTTGCCTGCGTTCAGGGACTGAGCGTGCAGGCTTATGTCGTACTGCGCCAGCGCGTCCTCGTGACAGGCGCCGCAGGTTTTTGGGATGTTGGGTTTGAAAATCGTTGAATGCTGCTCGAGAGGGCTGAGGATTTCATGCCCATGATGACAGTCAGAGCAGGTTGCCGCCTCGGTGTTGCCGGAGCGTATCAGGCGACTGTGGATACTCTCCGAATAGTGGCTGATGACATTCGGCAGCACGATCCGATTGCGTTCGGTGATCTCCTCATCGGCATGGCAGACGGCACAGGTGCGAGGCTGGTTGGCTTTGCTCACGCTGGAGGCCGGATCATCCACAGCCAGTATGTCGTGCACACCGTGGCAGTCGCTGCACCCGGGGATATCCGGCGCGCGGTCTCTGAATTTCGGGCTGTGAACGCTGTGCGAAACCTCTGCCACAGCATCCTCGTGGCAGAGGCCGCACTCAACCTTCCTGGTTTCAATTTCGTCGTGTGGGAAATCGACCCCTTCGAGCTCTTCATGACACTCGATACAGTCCAGGTCGCCATGAATGCTGTTCGAATAAAGCTCATCATCGACATAAACAGAGTACTCGCCACGGCGTTCGTTTTCACCCGTGGCCTCGGGGTCGTCATGGCACTCCTGGCATTCCTCGTTGGACTGTGCAAGACTTAAGGTACAGGAGAACAGCACGATCATACCCGCAATTCCGGCAAGTCTCATCATTCTGCCCATCGGTTAGGAACCTAAAACACTGGCTCACGCCTGTTGAGATCAAACAAGCGCGACTGCACCCAGGGTGCTTTCCCCCGCTTTGTCAAGCAATGAACGAGATGTGAAGGGATAGCGGGTAATCCTGGAAAAGACTTTGGACAATGTTTTCGTACGTACTGCGACGACGCTCGTCTCTTTCGCAGGGTTTGACAGACTGAAAAATTTCAGCAAAGCCCTGTCCCGATACCTTCTGAAGGGAAATCGCCATAAAACCGGGATAGGCTCAACTTTCTTTTTTCGGGGTCGGATGGGCGATTTCTTCTTTTCTCTTTTCGTAGTCGAATTCTTTATAAGTCGGGCTCTTTTCATTGTGGCACTTCCTGCAGGTTTCCTCGTCCGGCTTGATCAGCCCTACAGTGGCGCCGTCCAGCTTGCCCGCGCTGATGGCTTTCATGGTTTTCTTCTTTTTGTAGCCTGAGCCCGCTCCGTGACAGGATTCACAACCGACACCGTCTTCGACTTTGTACTTTTTCCCCAGAAGTGATGGGTCCACTCCGTGTGCGGTTACGTGACACTGCAGGCACTCATCGGATTTTTGCGGGTCGTCGATCCCCTTTTTTGCGGCGATTTCCCTGGCCTTGTCCGAAGCCAGAACCGTATAAGCCTCGGCATGTTTGCTCTCTTGCCATTTGACGTATGCTGCACCTGTTTTTTCTTTTTTATGGCATGTGGCGCAGCTTTTACTGCCAACGTATTTATACTGCTTGTCTTGCGCCTGCAGCAGTCCTGACGCAGTCAGCAGAAAGGCTACAATCCCGATCCAGAAAAAACTCCGAGAATTCATTTTACATCTCCTTCCGGTGGGTTCGAAACACGGATAGATTTTCCAATTTGAAAAAGCCATACTATTTTTGTCAAAATTTATACCAAAGAAAGAGCGATGGCTGTGATCAGAGTTTATATAGGATGGGTTGGCGCTCTTCAGGCTGGTGTTTGCCGGCATTCCTGTCCAGCGGTGTGGAGCAGGATGAGGGAGCAAAGCTGCAGAAGGGACGGTTTCCTAACATTGGGAATCACAGTGCGGTGTTTTTCGCAAGATTGCAAATCGCGATAGCCCGGCAGGCTCTGAACAGCCGGGAAAGTTTATGTGACCGGAAAGTTTTTAGATTATCCCGCGTTTTCTTGCGGCAAGCGCTGATTTGCAAAGGAATCGCTGAGAACCGTGTACGACTCCATGATTCTCCCTGGTGCGAGGAAGTGGATGATTGGGTAAAAAAAAAGCACAGCCAGCTGCGGCGAGGTGGTTGAGCGAAAACTGCTGGTCACCTCGCCGGTCTGGCTGTGCACGAAATCAAAAATACGCTTTAACCAAATTCCTGAAAATGGATCGGGTCTAAAACGATGAAGCTGCTGTTCCCGATCCAGACGTGTTCAGATTATTTCCCCTTGACCTTGATTTCACGGCGTTTTGCCCTCTCGGTTTTTGGCATGGTGATCGTCAGCACGCCATCCTTGAAAGAAGCGTCGATGTGGGCATGATCGATGTCATCGCTCAGGGTGAATTTGCGCTCGAATGTACCGTAAACCCGCTCGTTGAAAACAACATTAACGCCATCTTTCCCAGTAATTTTTTTCTCGCCGGTGATGCTCAGAACGTGGTCTGCAATGGTGATGTTGACGTCGTCCTTGCTGACGCCCGGCAGCTCGATATGGACGTAGTATTGGCCAGCGTCTTCGGTGATGTCTGCACGGGGTATCCATTGATCGTTCTGCATCCTGCGTCCGCTTTCAAAAGAACCGAGTACATCTTCGACAAAACGCTCAAAGGGGGACATGGTCAGCATCGGGTTCCATTTTACCAGTTTCATGGCTTCTCTCCTTCTTTGATATTTTTACAAAATGACAGTTTTTTCAGATGATTTTGTTGTTGCGCCCCATGTCTATACAAGCGATATGCCAAAATTTATTGTTAGTCTGTATCTGTTTGTTTTTATTGTTATTATAATTTTTATGGCGTCACCATCTTCTTCCCAAAGAGTTTTGTTTTGTGTCATCGTGTCAGGCTCGTTTTGCAATGCGGCAACCTGTGGGACATTTTTTCATAATTCGGCCGCGGATTAGGGGTACACCTGCCGGTGATATGCTTTCCTCCTGTTGTTTTGGAACGACTGTTGCAAAAAAATCCATACACTTCAAGGGCCTGTCCAGACTTTCCTCTATCTTTTCGAGCCATCTTCAGGCCTCTCCCACCGGCGCACAGACACAAAAAATACGGCAGCATTCATAGGATACTGCCGGGCTGTTGGCATAAGCTAAAATCGAGGCAATCCCATGTATCGATGCAAAACGGCTTTTGTGATGACTCTTTGTTGCGGACTGTTGCCAGCACTCCTCTTCGCACAACAAAACACCCGGGTTTCCGGTCGTCTGACCAGCTCCTTCTATACCTTCCAGCGCAGCGACACAGTGGATAGCGCTTCACTGCATGTTCGGGGCTATCAAAGCGTGCTTTTCGACGTGCGCGGCCATTCCTTTCTGTTTCGTTCCTATGCACAGGTGGATAATGATTTTGCCACCCGTATCGATGGTGATGCCCGGGTCCGGTTGTATTCGTTTTATCTGCAATGGCAGGGGATTTTGAAAACAGGGCAGGTGCAGCTCGGGAGGGTACCGGTATTTGGAGGCATTGGTGCCGGCACTATAGATGGCGCTGTGTTGTCACTGCGTCAGGGCACGTGGTTGCGCCTGAAAGCCTTTGGGGGCAGCCTCACCCCGGAGCGACTGCAGGCAGAGTTGATCGCAAATCGTGGGGATAATTTTTTGCTCGGGGGTGAACTCGGCTTCTCGCCGCTGCAAACGCTGCATGTGAATATGTCCTATTTTAATAAAAATCAGACCCGTCCCGGCTACCGCACTTTGCGGGCTGATTCGATCGGTTCGGTGTTCACTCAGTTTATCGAACCGCAGACGCAGGCCTTCGAGTTCGCCAGCATAGACATGAGCTGGCAGCCGCTTGCCGGGAGATCGTTTTACGCGCGCACGGATTTTGACGTGGAGAGCCAGAGCTTTTCGCGTGTTGAGTTCTCTGCGCGCTCGCGTATTGCCGGCCGCTGGACACTGAGCGGCGCGTACACATTCCGCTCCCCTCGACTGCCATGGAACTCCATTTTTTCCGTGTTCAATGTGGAAGACAACCGCGAGCTGCAGGCCGGTGTTCACTATCGCCATTCCCGTGGCATGCGTTTTTTTGTCAACTCTGCGTTGGTGCTGTACAACGATGCCAATTCGGTACGTTTCACTGCGGGCAGCAGCACGCGCTTCGGTTCGTTGAATTATGTGCACCGCAGCGGCTATGCCGGCCTGCTCAACGGCGTGAATGCCGCTCTGTACTATCCCATGCACCGGGGCGAGCTGCTGCCGAGTCTGATGCTTTCCTGGGCTGCGTACAAGCTCGACAGCGATGCTTCGGAAATGAACAACCTTCTCAGCGCAGCTCTGGGCCTGCGGTATTCTCCGCGCCGTCTCTTCTCTATCGATTCTCAGCTTCAGCTTCTTTCCAACACGTACTACAAAATAGACAGCCGCTTTTTGTTCCGTTTGCAATACTGGTTTGCCAATACCACCGGAAGATGACAAAACCAGGACCCAATTATGCGAAAATCAGTACAGTATAGTTTTTTCGTCGTTCTCCTTTCTGCCGGCATCATCGCTTTTTCCCGCTATTCTGATCTGACCTCATGGGAAGACCCGGTGCAGCAGTGGGCGCAAGTGACGTTTTCTCACAAATTTCACACTGAAGAGGCAGAGGCGGAATGCAGTGATTGCCATGCCGCGGCAGAAACGAGCACCCAAGCGCAGGATTTTCTGCTCCCCGTGGAGGAAACCTGTGCAGAGTGTCATGAAGTCGAAGATGAAAGCGAGTGCAGCACCTGCCACGCTGAAGACAGCGTGCGCGAAGCGTTCCGCAGCCCGCAGCGGGAAGTGATTTTCAACCACCAGCAACACCTGGCCAGGGAGCTGGATTGTGCAACCTGCCATCAGGGTGTCGAGATGGCGGAAGAGCCTTCGACAGCCTACCTGCCGGTAATGGCCGATTGTATTTCCTGTCATGAAGATCAGGGCCAGAATACGGCCTGTGAAACCTGCCACTCGCATGTCGAAACGCGCCAGCCGGTCAGCCATGTCGAGCTCGACTGGATCAAAGAACACAAGCGTCTCGTCCGCGTCGATACGCCGGCCAATGACTGCTCCTCCTGCCATACTGATAATGACTGCCAAAGCTGCCATGCCACAGCAGAAGTGATGTTCACCCTGTCGGATTTGAAACGTCCGTTGCCGGAGAACCGCGTCAACGCCTTTGCCGGCAAGGGGCTGGTGAAACAACGGGTGCACGATCTGAATTATGTTTTTACCCATGGGTTGGATTTTCGCAGCAAGCGCTCGGACTGCGTTTCCTGCCATGATCAGCAGCAGTTCTGCAGCTCCTGCCATGACCAGAATCAGGATTCCGGCTTTCTGCGCCCGCAGCCCATGTCGCACCTGGGCGAAGATTTTACCCGTTTGGGCGTGGGCAGCGGTGGCGGCCGCCATGCCGAGCTGGCCCGTCGCGATATCGCCTCATGCGCGGTGTGTCATGATACCCGCGGTCAGGATCCGGAATGTGTGCTCTGTCATGTCGATCGTTTGCCGGGGCTCGGGAATGATCCGAAAACGCACGTAGGTGGTTTCTTGAACACGAGAGAAAATGGCTGGCACGATGACCCCGGCGCATTGTGTTATTCCTGCCATACCAACACCCGCACTGCAGGCATTGGGTTCTGTGGATATTGTCACGGGATAAAATGATGGATCGAAAAATGAAATCTTTTCTGTCGCTCGCAGTCGTTGCGGCCATTTTCTTCTCCTGCAGTACGCCGCAGGAGCCGGCGCCGGTAGAAAATCAGGCCGTCCGAATACATGATACCGCCTGGAATACGCCGGGCTCACCGCAGTTTCATGGCACCGTGCTGGCCGGTAAAAACTATGATTCCGCTGACTGCCGCCAGTGTCACGGCAATGATTATGACGGCGGCCTGGTGCAGATTTCCTGCAGGAGCTGTCATGCATCTTATCCCCATCCGCAAACATGGGCCGGGCAGGGGCAAGGCTCGCACGCTGTTTTTCTGCAAACAGAGGGCTATCCCCTGGGTTCGTGTACCGGCTGCCACGGTGCGGACTATTCTGCAGAGAAACAGAATACTTCCTGCCTGAGCTGTCATGTTCAGGAAAAGGGGCCGGAGGCCTGCAACACCTGCCACGGCCAATTCGATGCTGACGCTTCGGACCTGCGCAATGCTGCGCCTCCGGCCGGCATCGCCGGGGAGAGGGACACCGAAACTCGTGCCGTCGGCGCGCACCAGGCGCATCTCGCTCTGGTGGACAGCACCTCGGCTGCGAGCATGTGCTCTGAGTGTCACGATGTGCCGGCAACGTTGAACTCACCCGGACATATCGATGGCGATGGCAGGGCAGAAGTGGTTTTTGACGGCTGGCTCGCAACCACAGCCTCTGCTGATGGCCAGCTCATGCCGCAGGGGGAATATGACGACCAGACAGGGAGCTGCAGTAACACCTATTGTCACGGCAACTGGCAACTCAACAAAGCCACCGCGACCTTGAGTTTTATCTACGCAGCAGACAGTATTGCCGGTGCCAATGCTACGCCGGTATGGACAGACCCGGCCAGTGCGGCATGCGGGACGTGCCATGCGCTGCCACCTGCGGGTCATAATCCTGCCGAAACGACGGCATGCGTTACCTGCCATGCTGCCACGGTCGATGCTGCCGGAGAAATCATCGATACCCAGAAGCACGTGAATGGCAAAATCAATGCCCTCGCGCAGGAAAGTGATATGCGGTGATTGCAGCCAGGCTCCGAACAGCAACCATGATTTCATCCCATCTCTCATCTCGTCACACCGCTCCTGCGGTGTGACGTCCTCCCGACGCTCCAGCGTCACCGCCCCCCAACCCGGCCTGCCGAGACTGTCCATGTGCCGGAGACCGTATCTTGCCAGGCCAACCCGGAGA
>WFTM01000184.1 GCA_015485525.1 Candidatus Zhuqueibacterota bacterium
AGATTGTCAAGAATCTGCGCCAGGCGGTCCGGATCAGTGCGGGTCAGCAAAGGGGGAGAAGCCTGGATATCGAGCACGCTCTCAACCCCGTGCGTCTCGGCTTTGCCGGCAAAGTGGCTGTGCTCCTCGCGCAGCAGGGCAGCCAGGTCCACTGTCTGCATATCGAGCTGAAAACCCGGATCACGCAGACGCGCCAGTTGCAGGATATCATTGGTGATTTTGATGACCCGGTTGATATCTTTTTTGACTGCAGGCAGCAAATTCTTCTGCTGTTCCTCGGGCAGGACATCGGTGTACTCGATGATATCGACAAATCCCTTGATGGAGGTCAACGGCGACTTGATTTCATGGGAGGCATGGGCAAACATGCGCTGGCGGACTTCATTACTCTCCTGCAGCGAGATAACCAGGTTTTTGATTTTCTGCGACATCAGGTTGAAGCTGTGCGCCAGGAAGGCGATTTCATCTTTGCCATCTTCGTCGAGATTGATATCGAAATTTCCCGAGGCAACCTGCCCGACGCCGTTCTTCAGTCGTTCCAGCCGCCGGTTCAGGTCAGCCCCCAGACGCAGGCTGACATAATAGAACACTCCGAAAACGATCCCCATGGCGATGAATGTCAGAATGATCATCAACCTCAGCACCGGCTGGTTGGGGATGACGATATCCACCTTCATGGCCCGAAATCGCGAATCCGGATTCGGGTTATAAAATACATGCACAAAACCGGTCAGCCGCACTTTATTTTCCAGGACATTATCAAAGCTCGTTTCCGAGCCGGGCACAAGCAGCGCGGCGATCAACTGCAAAGAGGGGTCGTAAACTGCTAAATTGAACTCCAGATACAGGGTTTCCAGATAGGCGGTGATCTCCTCAGCCGTGCTGTTTTCATCAAAACGCTGGTCGAATTCGGCGAAAATATTCATCATGCGCGGCCTCTCGAGGTCTTGCATGATCTTATCCACAGCCACGCGGAAGAAAAATGACATGATCAGCGCCAGCACCAGGAAAAGAGAGATGGCGGTCGTCACAAGCACGACATGCACGCGGGTGTGGAAAGAGGAAAAGTTCATCGTTCGTCCCCGAATTTATAGCCGACGCCGAAGACGGTTTTGATGTACTGCCTCTCGTGACCATCGGGTTCAATTTTATTGCGCAAACGGGCGATATGGGAATCCAGCGTGCGGCCGTAGCCTTCGTATTCATAGCCCATCACCAGCTCGATCAGCTCATCACGGCTGAAGACCTTCCCCGGCGCGCGCATGAATATCTCCAGAATTTTAAACTCCGTCGGTGTCAGCACCACCTCCTCACCGCCAACGCGGACGTTACGTGTATCCACATCCATCTCGATTTCTCCGTACCGCAACTGCGCTTCTGTCTTTTCAGGCTTTTGCTTTTCGCTGCGCCGCAGCAGGGCTTTGATGCGCGCGATCAGTTCCATCATATCGAAAGGTTTGGTGAGGTAATCGTCGGCGCCGGCTTCGAAGCCGGTGAGTTTATCCACCAGCTCCGAGCGTGCCGTGAGCATGAGAATCGGGGCATCGGTACTGCGCCGGATTTCAGGGATGACATCCGGGCCGTCGCCATCCGGCAGCATCCAGTCAAGCACGATGATATCGAATTCACTGAGATCGAGCTCCAACGCCGTGGCCAGATCCCTGGCTTGTATCACTTCAAACCCCACCAGTTGCAGCTGCACGCTGATCATGCGCGCGATGCCGTTTTCATCTTCGATAAGCACAATTTTTTTCATGAGCACCCAGCCTTCCTTCGAAAAAACTCAGAATGTATCACGCCGGCAAGATACGCATTCGGGCGCCAGCAGAACAAGATTTTTACAACTCACAGAAAAAATGCAAGCCCGCCGCAACACTTTCGCAACAAGTTTGTGTCCCGGGTTGAACTCATGCCGCTGTTACGGTGCTGGAGCATCTTGCAAAGCTGTTGCAGCAGGCAAACGAATCGCAGCAATCTTGCCAGCGTTTTTCAACCGGATTACAACGCGGCTGTGACACATTCACGATTTCGATTGCTTATATTAGCCCCACACACAGGAAACGTGCTCGCGCCGCAGGATAACGGCGCGATTGCAGATTACCCAAAACAAACCAAGGAGATGTTATCATGAAACGTGCACCTATTCTTACCGGACTTATCTTTGCCGTACTGTTTGCCTTTGGCTGCAGCAAGAGCCCGAACGAACCGGAAGCAAACGACACAGAACTCTCGGATAACGAACAAATGACTATCATCGCTGCTGAAGTTGCTTCGGATAATGGGGGCATCATGGCAGATGTCGAAATGATGACTTCACTGGCGACGGGCAGTACGAGTGCTGCCGCCAGGCAAACAGGCATGCAGATAGCCGGCGTTGATACCACTTTCACCAACGGCTGGATTTCCTACACTCTGAATCTGTGGTTTTATAATCAGGAAGGAAATGAGCTGCCGTGGTACATCGACGGGCGTACGGATAAAATTGTCTATCAGGGCAAGCTGAGCGGGAGCAACAAAAGTGCCCGCGATTTTCTGAATATCACGCTGAACAGCAGCTCGAACCTGACTGCCGAGGATATCCTTTCCGGCATGATGAAGCTGAACGGGGCCGGCAACAACAACTCGACGTATGAGATCAAATCCGCCGTTCGCAGCCTGTCTGTCGCTGCCGCCAGCTCTTTTTCCATCAAAGATGTCGTCGTTGATCTGAGCCAGTCGCAGCAGTTTCCGACATCCGGCACCATGACCGGAACGATCGCCGGAAAATACACAGCCAGCGGCCCCAATGCCTCGGATGAGCAGGATTATTCCTTTACCTTTACGATCACCTTCAGTGGCGGCAACACGGTGAAGGTTACCCTGCCGAGCGGGAATTCCTTCACCCTGGATCTGGCTACAGGAGACTACTCAGCAGCTTAAAAGCCGGCGGGTTACCCCTGCGTGATCCTCTGGAAGAATAACAGATTGCTCATTTTTTGTATTGATAACTTTTAAAAAAGCACAGGACGTGCGCCCCTGCTGTCTTAAGACAGTGTTCTCTTCTCAAACCCAACCCTGTTTGAGGAAACCGGTTCATGCCATGCTGATAGCCCTGTCAGCCGGCATGGCCGGTTTTTTTATTTTTGCTGAGAGGGCACTGACGACGTGCAGAGGCACGATAAATCATGCACTGCGAACGTTTCATCCTGTCAGGAGGATTCCGGTCTTCCACTGTGGGGAAACCGGAATGAGGGTTCGGGGATGGGTGCGGGCTTTCGGGGGAAGCGGTATCTCGCTGCGCTTGTGTAATGCCGCCGGAGCGGCACGGGGGCGTCACACCGCAGGAGCGGTGTGACGAGATACGGTGTGATGAGATGAGCATTCCTCCATAACTGAAACTGTCCCATTCCACTCACCCCATGTACCCACAGGTACACATCAGAGGTTTATTCTCTGCTTTTTCTGCCTTTCTCTTCCGGGGCACGGTTGTTTTTTACTTTTGGCACAAAGGTTGTCACCAAAACCCCCTTTCGCACCAAACCACCTCATTATTCTCTTCATTTCGAAGTACACTATCAGGAGGAGTCATGCACAGGTTTATACCCGCTGTCACTGTTATCTCACTGCTTTTCATTTCGCTCAGCTTACACGGCCAGGATTCCCTGAGTACGGCCTGGACTACCCCAAGCCCGGTGCCGGACAAAGGCGGTTCAGCCACGGGCAATGTCGGCAACAACATGGTCATTCTCAGCAGCGGCAAGCTCGTTTTGATCTACAACGAAACCGCTCCCAGTGGTGGTATAAAGCTTTATCAGACGACATCGGATGACGATGGTACATCCTGGACCACACCGACCGATTTTCAGGCAACTTCCGGACTGATCGGCAGTTGCTGTATCACCATGGCCGTAGATCAGGACGATGTCATACACGCTATTTTCACAGCCCGTGCGCCGGAAGTGGGCCTGTACTATACCAACAGCAGCGATGGCGGCACGACCTGGGCCAGAGCACAACGCGTTTCTGATTCAATCCGTTATAAAATTTCCTATAATTTTATCAGCACAGATGCCAGCGGCCGGTTGCACGTGTTCTGGCACGACGGTGATACCGATGATGACAGCAAGCCAGCCGAGGTGTGGTACACTCGCTCGACTGACGGTGGCACAAGCTGGCAGACACCGGCCATGCTGAGCGAAGATGATGGTGAGCACTCTGGTTTTCCGCGCGCAGACTTTGGGCCGACCACGAGCGACACCCTGCTCGTGGCCTGGCGCGACAGCCGTGCTGCCGGCGATGACTGGGATGTGTATGGCGCAGTGACATACGATGGCGGCGCGACCTGGACCGAGCAGCTCATCACCGGGGGATCCGGGCGGCAGTGGGATCCGATGGTGCAGATAGATAAACACGGCACAATCCACCTCGGCATCATGGAGTATCCGGCCGGGCGGCTGATCGAGGTGTTCGTGTGGTACATGAATTCCACTGACGGTGGCACGACCTGGAGCACGCCGCAGATCATGCGCGAGGCCTATACGGTCTTTCCGGTTTTCAGCTACAGTGCAGAACGTGACGTGTTGTGGTATTTTCTGCGTATAGAATCGCCGCCCGGGCCAAAGCGCAGTTCAGACCTCGGTGTCCGCTACTCCCTCGATGGCGGCCTGTCCTGGAGTGAGATAGAGCGCCTGACCGATCTGGGAAGCGGCGGCACGAAATTCCCTGCATTCGCCACCGGCACGGATGGCATCCCGCGCATCGTTTATTCCCTCAAAGACAGCCTCGGCAACGACAAACAGTATTTTCAGAAGCGCATCAGCGCGCCGGGTGAGGCCGAACCCGAGGAGCCCGAAGAACCCGAGGGCCCCGAAACATTTTTCACCGTACAGTGCGAACCGCACACCACCTCGGAATATCCACGACTGGTCGATCTCGTCGATCTCGCCAACCGCTACGGCATCCTCCTGACCATCCAGTTTGCACCGCAGTGGGCAGAGATGATCATGGCCGACAGCAGCAAAATCGCCCAGATCCGCACCTGGCAGGAACAGGGACATGAAATCGGCGCTCATCACCACGGCATTTATCACCCCATCTGGGATGGATTTACCAACTACCCGCAGGCAACGATCACCTCAGCAGGCAAGAAACTCAGCGATTTCAAGGGCAATATGGATGTCTTCCGCAGCCTGGTGGAACCCCTCGGGGGTGATTCGCTGATGCTGACACTGAGCGGCCCCGGGCCGACCGATCCGGACTCTTCGGTGGACTGGCAGCCGGATTTCATCTACCGCACCGGTGGAGGGCGCCAGCCCGCTGCCGGATTTTCTTCGCCGCGGGTGATCGGGATGGGCAACTACGAGGCCTGCCAGGTCGATCACTTTTTCCTCGAAAATCAGACTTCGGTCAATATGATGAAAGGAAAATATGACAACACGGCGGAAAAGGATGTCGTCGGCGTGGTGACCCATGTATTCAATTTTGCTGCAGATTCAAACTACGTGATCGACTGGTTCAATTTTGTGCAGGGCACCAACCGCAAGACCGCGCGGCAGATCATCCGGGACAGCGGCTGCGTGCCGGATACGACGCTCACATCCGTGCTTACTGGAGAGGCACCACCAGCACCGCTCTCACTGCACCTGGCGCAAAACTATCCCAACCCATTTAACCCTGAAACCATGATTCGTTACACGATACCCGCCTCATCTGATGGCATCCCGCTGGTCCGGCTGACGATCTACAATCTGCACGGGCAGGAGGTGCGAACACTGGTGCATGATTTTCAGCGCGCTGGTGAGTACACCGTGCAATGGGACGGACGGGATGAGCAGGGCCGTGTGGTGGCTTCGGGGATTTATCTGTACCAGATGCGCGCCAACGGGCAGGTGCAGACGCGGCGGATGGTGTTAATGCGCTAGGGTCATCATCAAACGCAGACGGGAAAGAAATCCACAGCAGGGCGCGCAGCAGCGTGCCCTGCTGCTATAATTGCGTCACGCGGTAGCCTTTCTGCCTGAGCAAAGAGGGCAGTCCGAATTCACCGGCGAGATGGCCGGCTCCGACCACGATATAAGCACGCCTGCCCTGTTCAAGCATGGGGATGATTTTTTCCACCCAGCGCTCATTGCGATCGCGCAGCAGTCTTTTTTGCAGAGCCGGGAACTCAGCCATGGAGTCAAACAGCATGGCGGCAATTTTCTCCGCATCGCCCTGTTTCCAGGCCGCGAGCAGCTCCTTGATGCTGGTCTCCATCGTTCCGATTTCACTGAGGGTTTCCTGCAGAAAAGCCGCCTGCAAACTGTCTGGCATGCCGGCAAAGATCGCGAGCTGCCCGGCCACGGTCTCAAGGCCGGTAATTGGCTTGCCGGCTTTTCGGGCCAGGTCAGCAAAGTAAAAATCCAACCCGTTTTCCGCTCTGAAGCCGAGCTTCTGCATCTGCAGCACAGACAGGGTCATGGCCATAAACCAGGGCCGGGCTTTCTGAAACATGGCAATGGGCACACCCACCCCGGAGAGAAACTCCGAAGTCGCCACGTACAAAGACTCGGGCACCGCATCTGCCAGCGTGCCGCCATCCTGGTATAGCCCCTTCTGCAGCATATACTGCTGCGCTGCCGGCGACTGGAGCGAGTCCGCCGGAATTTCCAGCACCAGCATATCGCTTTCTTCGAACAAGGCGACGAAAGTCGAATCAAGGGGATAGACATCCTCGGTAAGCAGGTGAAACGATCCTGCGAGATAGACCGTCCCCTTACTGCCCTGCACCTGCCAGAGCATGTGCCGCTTCTGCTCTGCCGGCTGTGCCGCCAGCACCGCGGCGGTGAGAAAAAAGCACAGCAGCAGACTGAGCTTTCTCATGTGCATCGTTCTGTCCTTTCTGATACCGAATCTGAGCGGTTTGCTCCAAAACAATAAAATATTTTCTATTGCAATATATTGTTATTATTCAAGCTATACATCTGCAACCATCAAAGGAGCAGTGAACCCCAAAGGTTATGACATGGTACGGTGGATACGTCCTGTCTGTTGAGTTTCACGATCATCTGTGCTTTTTTTGAACCACGAAGACGCCAAGGCCGCAAAGAAAAACAAGGTGAAATGCTGGGAATCACTGATTCTGATTTTGTTTACTCTTCTGCTTTCTTCGCGCTGTTCGCGCCTTGGCGGTGAAAACAAAAGACATCTGCACTTTGCCTGGCGCGAACAACAGGATGGCAGCAGATACCGAAAAGTGAATATCTCAATCCATCCAAACTGTTTTGGCGGCTGCTTTTTCTGGTCCCAAAAAATAAATCGCTCAGCTCAGGTGATAATAAAAACGGCCTGCGAGAGGCCGTTCTGTTTGCTCCATTTCATTTCCCCCTGCCTGCACTCACTGTCTGCCCTGCACCAGCGAATCGACAACAGCCGGGTCTGCCAGGGTGGAGGTATCGCCGACGTTTTCCAGATCACCGGAGGCGATTTTGCGCAAAATCCGGCGCATGATTTTCCCTGACCGGGTTTTCGGCAGAGCTGAGGTAAACTGAATTTTTTCCGGCGTGGCATGCGGGCCGATGTGTTCGCGCACAGCATTGCGGATCGCTTCCACGAGCTTCTCATCCGGTGTAACTCCGGTCATCGGCGTCACATAGGCGTAAATGGCCTCTCCCTTAATGTCGTGCGGGAAGCCGACCACGGCAGCCTCTGCCACGCCCTCGGCCTTGCCGATAGCCCCTTCCACCTCTGCCGTGCCGATCCGGTGTCCGGAAACATTGAGCACATCATCGACGCGGCCGGTGATCCAGTAGTAGCCGTCCTCATCACGGCGCGCTCCGTCGCCGGTGAAGTAATATCCCGGGAAGCGGGAAAAATACGTCTGGATAAAACGCTCATGGTCGCCATACACCGTGCGCATCTGGCCCGGCCACGAGCGTTTCATTGCGAGATAGCCCTGGGTAGCACCGCCGAGCTCATTACCCTGCTCATCGAGGAGAACCGGTTCGATACCGAAGAAAGGTAACGTTGCAGACCCCGGTTTCGTCGGCGTTGCTCCCGGCAGAGGTGAAATGAGAATACCGCCCGTCTCTGTCTGCCACCAGGTATCGACGATCGGGCATTTTTCCTTGCCGATGACCTTATGGTACCACAGCCACTCCGGCTCTTTGATCGGCTCGCCGACGGTGCCGAGCAGGCGCAACGAGGAGAGATCGTGTTGCAACGGCCATTTATCGCCTTCCTTCATCAGCGCGCGGATCGCTGTCGGCGCGGTGTAAAAAAGATTGACTTTGTGCTTATCGACGATCTGCCAGAATCGCCCGAAGTCCGGCCACGTGGGCACGCCTTCGAACATCATGGTGATCGCCCGGTTGGCCATCGGGCCATAGACGATATACGAGTGGCCGGTCACCCAGCCGATATCAGCCGTGCACCAGTACACATCGCCTTCGTGATAGTCAAAAATCAGTTCGTGAGTGTAGGAGGCATAAACCAGATAACCGCCGGTTGTGTGCAGCACACCCTTGGGCTTGCCTGTGGAGCCGGAAGTGTACAGGATGTACAGCGGGTCTTCGGCCTCCATGTGCTCGGGTTCGCAGGCAGGCTCTGCGCCGGCCATGAGTTCGTGCCAGTAAGCATCGCGGCCGGACTCCATCTCTACAGACTGGCCTGTGCGCTGCACCACGATGACCTTCTCGATCGACGGGCATTCGGAAACGGCTTTGTCAGCATTGGCTTTCATGGGAATATCCTGGCGGGTGCCGCGCACGCCGGTATCCTGAGTGATGAGCACTTTGCAGGCAGAATCATTAATGCGGTCGCGCAGAGACTCTGCGCTGAAAGCGCCGAAGACGATTGAATGCACTGCCCCGATGCGTGTGCAGGCGAGCATGGCCACCGGCAACTGGGGGATCATCTGCATATAGATGCAGACGCGATCCCCCTTTTTCACCCCCATGGCTTTGAGCACATTGGCAAATTTCTGCACATCTTCCAGCAGCTCGCTGTAGGTAAATGTCTTTGATTCCGCCGGGTCATTGCCTTCCCAGATCAACGCCGTCTTGTCGCCATTCCCGGCCAGGACATGCCGGTCGAGGCAGTTATAGCTGACGTTGAGCGTACCGCCCGAGAACCATTGGATTTTGCCGTTGACAAAATCATAGTCACGCACTGTATCCCATTTCTTGAACCAGTGCAGTCGTTCCGCGACGCCGGCCCAAAACCCTTCCGGGTCTGCTACGGATTTCTGATACAACTCCCGGTACTGATCGAGAGAGCTGATATGCGCATTACGGGAAAACTCTTCAGGGGGATCAAATTTTTTCACTTCGCCCATGGAACATGCTCCTCATGAATGTGGTAAATGGACAGTTTATTTCATGACGCTTCAGGGAGATTGTCGTGGAGAGAGGCGGCGAGCCGCCATTCTTTTCATAAGTACGCACGCCGGCTGTTGCGGAAGAAAGCTTCGGCCCTGTGCACGTGCTGCTGCTACGTGGCACATTTCTTCTGTGCCTGCCAGAACACAGAGTACAAAGCCCGCAGCGAAAAAGCAATTGCGAACAGACCAGGAGCGTTATCTTTAGAATCCGCTGTCGTATTCAGAAGTACATGCATTCAGAGTCTGAAAATTCTCTCTTCTGCGCTGTCTGAAGTGTCATACCGCAACACGGCGCAACCAGATAGCCGGAAAAAAAGGAATAAGACTGGTGATATTGCCTGTTCAGTCTTTCACACCATGAACCATGAAAAGAGAAACGATGAAAAAGATTTCCTTCTTGTTGCTGTTTATCCTCAGTCTGCACCAGCCCCGTCATGCGCAGGCGCACGAGCCGATTTTCGGCCTTGGCCCGCATACGATGTACCAATATGGCTATGCTTTTTCCCTGGAGCTGGAACGCGGAGACCTGGGCTGGGGCAACCAGCTCGAATTACTCTACGGCGTCACGCCGGACTTTTCCCTCACCGTCGTAGGCCCCTGGCTCTATGCTGACAAGCAACGCGGTGCAGGCTTTGGCGATATGGTCGTGCGCGGGAAATACCGTTTCTTTCGCCAGGACATGTATCGTGCCAGCCGCCAGGCAGCAATCCACGCGGGCATCAAATTCCCCAGCGGCAACCGTGACAGGCAGCTCGGCAGCGGTACCACAGATTTCTTTGTCGGTGCTTCTTTCGGGTATGAATCACGGCGCTCCTATTTTTTCTCCGGTATCCGCTACCATCGCAACGGCACCTGGCAGGGCTTTGACCGTGGCGATGCCCTGCGTTACAACCTGGCCGTAGGTATCCGGCCATGGCAGTTGGAATACCACCAGCCTGATCCGGTCTTTATCCTCGAAGTCAACGGCGGCATCAACGGCAGGAATAAAATGTCAGGGCAACCCATTAACGAGTCCGGTGGCCGCTATCTCAGCGTCGGTCCGGGGCTGCTGTTCAGCTACCGGAATGTCATGTATAAAGCCGGGGTCAGCTTTCCCGTGCTGCAGAAATTCAACGATGCTGCCCGGTCGGCAACCACGGAATTCCTGCTCGCCGTCGAGGTGCACCTGCCACCGATCCGATAAATACAAAGGGGCCGGAGTTGGCGCTACTCGTGCGCAGAATTTTCCTCCGGCCGCTCGGGCCAGCCGAGGTGCAGATCATTCCAGTGCAATAGAGTATTCCAGACAAACCCGTGGCTGCCGGCGGTTTCATAACGCCAGAACGGCCGGTTGGCAAACAGCACTACGTGTCCTTTGCCTGCGGGCACGTCGATGATCATCGGCTTGCCCGCCAGTTCCTGCTCGCCGCGCATCATGCCACTCAGTAAAATCCCCTTTTTCGGGAACTTCACAACTACACGCGGTACCTCCCGAAACCAGACCTCATCCTTCAGCCAGTCCGGCACGAGATAATTCCCGGTATTTTTGTTGATCTGAAAAATCGGCCTGCCGCTGAAATAGACCGCAGCTGTATCGGCATAACCGTACGTGATCGGACTTTTGCGGTCGGCAATTTCCGCTTTGACCACGCTGCCGCGCGCCTGCAGCTTTTTCGCCGGAACAATACTGACCCGCCGGGTCAGCGCCATGTCGATAGGAAACGCGCTGCTCGTGCCTTCGGTGATGAAAACACCGCCGGATTCGATAAAAGCCTTGAGTTTCTGCACGCCCTCGAAGCCCATGCCCCGGCGCTGATCAAAAGTTTCGTCGATGACGCCGATGTGCCTGAGGCTGTCTGAGCGCTGCCAGGGGATGGCCGGGCCTGCCCCGGTAGTGCCGGAAACCAGCGTCTGCGGCCGCGCGCGATGGCGGGGCATGATGATGACATCGAACTGCTGCAGGTCCACCGAGGCGAGGTCCTGTTCCGAAAGGTGTGTGTACGGAATGCCGATGCGGTCAAACGCCAGCCGCCACCAGCCGGCATCCTGCGGCGTCGCAACCCAGGTATGCACCAGAGCGATGCGCGGCGTTTCCACAGGATGCACCGCGACCTCCGGCAACCGCTTGATGCCGATGATCTCCAAGCCCAGCTCCTGTGCCAGATGCGCCAGGCTGTCGATACGGCCCTGCCGGAGATCATTTCTATCGATGATCAGTGTTCCGGCAGCAAAATTGCGCCGGCCGGCGCGGAACGGCTCGTCTGCTGCCAGCATGGGCACATCCGCCAGCCGGAAGCGCAGCAGGGCGACCTGATCGTCCGTGGTGTTGTTGATCAGAAAGAGAGCTCTGCCACGGTCCCGCAGCTCTCCGCTCAGGCGCACATCGCTGTCCAGCAGCGTCATTTTCGCCTGCAGAACAGCCGGGTCATCGACGCGAAAGCACTGTACCTGATGCAGCATCGGCAGAGTCCAGCCTGTGTCGTCATAAGGCGGTTTCGCATCTTTGGGAAAATTCTGTTTATCCAGCAGCACCCGCGCCAGGGTGCGATAGGGCTGGTCGAGCCGGATGACATAGGCGCCCTTCTCCACCGTGATGGTGCGGGCTTTTTCCGCCTGTGCCTTTTTATCCCCAGCCGGCATGCTCCAGCGTAATTTCTCCTGCGCGCGGTGTACTTCCAGCCCCTGCAGACGCAGCAGGTTGATCAGCCCGGCCACGCCCTGCACCCGCCGCTGCCGGGCAGGGATGACATAAGCATACGGCGCCTCGCTTTTGCCCCTGCGCACGGCATTACGCGATTTGAGATAAAAACTATCGACAAAGCGCGTGCGGTTTCTGGCAACGTAATTCAGCGCCACCAGCACACCGCTCTGCATGTAGTTGGTGTTGTTGCGCAGCGACCACTGTGTTTTTTTCAACGGGGGATTGGGGCGGTACCACTGCACAGAGGTCATCCGCTTCGGAATGGTGCGCTCGAGGGTTTCGGGGACATGGTTGCTGAATGTTTCGTAGAATCGTCCGGTGGCATTGCGCAGGTTGGCCATCCAGATGAGATAATTGCCGGCCCAGCCGTTGTAAAAGCCATGCGTCCATACACCGGGCATGCCGGCACGGGTGAGCTCGGTCACTTCCTCGTGCGCCAGATTGTGCCATTCGTTGATGGTGAGGGGATCGAGATGCTCGTTGTACGGCCCGAGTCCGGTGGAGATATAGAGAAAAGGCACGGATTCGTGCAGGTCGTGCATGACCGTGGCTTTCCAGTGCATGAAGCTCTGCAGGATATTGCGCGTCAGCGCAAGGCCGAGGCCGTAGCCGTCGCGGTTGTTGTCATGTGCGACATACTTGCCCCAGAAGGTGAGATTCGGTCCGACACCGCGATTGCCGGAGCGGTAACGAAAAACATCGACGACGCGATCGCGGCCGTCCGGTTCGGCGACCGGGCAAAAGATGAAAATCACATTCCTGCGGATCATCTGCATGAAGGGAGTCTCTTCGACGGCAAGGCGATAGGCCAGCTCCATCACCATCTCGGGCGGGCCGGTCTCGGGCGAATGCAGCCCGGCGGTGACATAATAGATCGGGCGGGCTGTGCGGATGAAGTGCTGCGCGCTGTCCGCGCTGAGAGTCCTCGGATCAGCCAGACGGTTGAGAGAACGGCGGATGATTTCCAGAGAATCCAGCCCGGCCTCGTCCGCAATGATCACCTCGATCATCTCGCGGTTTTCCTCGGTTCTGCCGATGGAACGCACCATCACCCGGGGCGAGGCTTTGGCCAGAGCGCGCAGGTAGGCGTAAATTTCATCGACATAGTGCAGCCGGCCCGGTGCACCGATGATGGTTCCGAAAAAATCCAGCGGCGAGGGCACGGTGTCGGACTGTGGCAGATGATCTACCAGGGGATTGAGAAAATGCCCGGCTGTTGTGTACTCACGGATTTTCGCGCTGTACAGAGAGTCGTCCTGCCGGGCTACTGTCCGGCCCGGGAGCAGGGAAAGCACGAGGCAGGCGAGGAAAAATGCGTTTTTCTGCATGGTCTGATACATTTCATATTTTGGAGGGACAGGCTTATTTTTGGCTCTTTTTTAAATCGTCATCCTTCTCGTCACACCGCTCC
>WFTM01000185.1 GCA_015485525.1 Candidatus Zhuqueibacterota bacterium
GCCCGCGATGCCGGCGTTGCAGACGGCACCATTTATCTGTATTTCAAAAACAAGGATGATATTCTCATCACGGTTTTTGAAGAGAGCGTTGCGGATATCCTCGCCTCCTTCCGCGAAAAACTGCAGGGCCTCGACAACCCGGTCGATAAGCTGAAAGCCTTCATCCGCCTGCATCTCAATATCGTCAAATCCGATCCCGACCTCGCCAGCGTCCTGCAGTTGGAGCTGCGCCAGAGCAACAAATTCATCAAAGAATATACCGGCCACAGTTTTACCGACTATCTCTTCTTCATTCGTGAAATTATTGAAGAAGGACAGCAGAAGCGGCTCTTTCGTGACGATCTGCAGATAGGCCTGATCAAACGCGTGCTTTTCGGCGCGCTGGACGAAATTTCGACCTACTGGGTGATGCAGCGCGACAAAGAGTTCGATGTCGAGCGCAATGTCGAGCAGGTGAGCTCGCTTTTTCTGCACGGCCTGCTGCACAGGAAGGCCGGCGTTCCTGCGCAGGGAACGAACGCAAAGGAATCATGATTGTAAACACTAACCGGACGTATTCTGCCGGAAGGGACAACAGGATGAACAGCTTTTTCCTTTCCGGAAGAATATCATCAGATCAACCCCAATAATTTAAGGAAGACACATGCGAGAAGTCGTGATTGTTGATGGATTACGGACCCCGTACATCAAGGCAGGGACTCTGTTCAAAGACATTACTGCTCAGGAGTTGGGGCGCACTGTGGTGGCCGAGCTCGTGGTCCGCTCCGGGATCGATCCCGAGCTGATCGATGAGGTGGTGATCGGCAACATCGCGCAACCGGCGGAGGCAGCCAACATCGCCCGGGTGATCGCCCTCATGGCCGGGCTGCCGCGCAAGATTCCGGCTTTCACCGTCGGGCGCAACTGCGCCTCCGGCATGGAATCGATCGCCAATGCTTTTCTGAAAATCCGCGCCGGCGAGGCGGATGTGATGCTGGTCGGTGGCGTGGAATCGATGAGCAATATCCCGCTGCTGTACCCGAAAGATTTTGCCGAAGTGATGGCAGAAGCCGCGCGCGCCAAAACCGCGGCGCAGCGCATGGCAGCCTTTGCCAAAATCCGCCCCAAACATCTCAAACCCATCATCGGCCTGCAGGTCGGCCTCACCGACCCAATCTGTGATCTGAACATGGGCGAGACCGCCGAGGTGCTGGCCAAGGAGTTTCTCATTTCCCGCGAGGAGCAGGATAAATTCGCCCTGATGAGCCACGAACGCGCGACACAGGCAACCGACCTCGGCAAGCTGAAAGAAGAAATCGTCCCGGTATTTCCGCCGCCGAAACGGGCCATGCCGGTGGATGAGGACAACGGCATCCGCAAGAATCAATCGATGGAGGCGCTGCAAAAGCTGCGTCCGGCGTTTGACCGCAACTACGGCACGGTGACGGCGGGCAACAGCAGCCAGATCACCGACGGTGCTGCTGCCATGCTGGTGATGAGCGCGGAAAAGGCAAAAGAACTCGGCTACGAGCCCCTCGGCACGATCCGCAGCTACGCCTTTGCCGGACTGGACCCGGCGCGCATGGGGCTGGGGCCGGCGTATTCCACACCCATCGCGCTGAAAAAGGCCGGCGTGGCGTTCAAAGATATCAAACTGATCGAGATCAACGAGGCGTTTGCAGCGCAGGTGATCGCCAACGAGCAGGTCTTCCGCGACCGCAAGCTGGCGCAGGACCGGCTCGGGCTGGATGACGCCATCGGTGAGATCGACCGGGAGATTCTCAATGTCAACGGCGGGGCGATTGCCCTCGGCCACCCGGTGGGCAGCTCGGGCACGCGCATCGTGCTCACCCTGCTGAAAGAGATGCAGCGCCGTTCCCTCGATCTCGGCCTGGCGACGCTGTGCGTCGGTGGCGGCCAGGGGGGCGCCATGATCGTCGAGCGCACGTAGCGAACGACCGTGTAAAGCGAACAGGATGGCAAAAAACAGAACTTCATAAAAATTAAAGAGGCAAAGATGGCTGAGGACAAAGCAAAGGCTGAAAACCAGAACGCTGCAGAAGAAAAAGCAGCGTCCTCTGCGGCAGAGAAGAAGGACGCTCCTGCAGAAAAAAAGAAACCTGCGCGCAAGACTACGGCACGCAAGACAGCGGCAAAGTCCACGAAAAAAACCACAGAGGCGGCCGCCAGGGCACCGGAAAAGAAGAAAACCACAGCGCGTAAAAAAACGACGGTGAAGAAAAGCGCACAAACCGGAACCAGTACATCACCGGAGAAAAAGCCTGCGGCCCCGGCGCTCTCCCTCTCGGTGGATGATGGCATCGGCGTGCTCACGTTTGATATGCCCGGCAAGGCGGTCAATGTGCTCGATGAGAACGTCATCAACGAGCTGGACGCTCTGCTCGATGAGCTGGTGACCCGCGACGACCTCAAAGCACTGCTGATCACCAGCGCGAAGGAGAAAAATTTCATCGCTGGTGCGGACATCACCGCTTTTGACCGCATCAGGGATCAGGCCGAGGGCGAGGCGATCTCCAAGCATGTGCACCGCATTTTCGGCAAACTCTCGTACCTGCCGTATCCGACCATCGCGGTGATCCACGGTACCTGCGTCGGCGGCGGCACCGAGCTGGCGCTGGCGTGCACGTACCGCATCGCCCGCGATATGCCGGCGACGAAAATTGGCCTGCCTGAGGTCAAGCTCGGCATCCTGCCCGGCTGGGGCGGCACGCAACGCCTGCCGCGGCTGATCGGCATTCAGAAAGCGCTGGACTACATCCTAACCGGTCGCCTGGTTTCGGCGAGCAAAGCCTACCGCGACGGGCTGATCGACCGCATCATTCCAGCGGAATTTCCTGATGACTATGCGCGCAAGACCGCGCTGGATTTTGCCCGCGAGGTGCAGAAACCCGCAGCGCGCAAGAAAATCGAAGCACGGCGCAGGAAGAGCAACATGCAGGCTTTGCTGCTGGAGAAAAACCCGCTCGGACGCCGCATTCTCTTCGACCAGGCGCGCAAAACCGTGCAGAAAAACACCAAAGGCCACTATCCGGCGCCGATGAAAGCGATCGAGGCCGTGGAAAAGGGCATGTCCACTTCCCTGTCCGAGGGCCTGGCCGTGGAGGCAAAATTTCTCGGCGAGCTCATCGTTTCGCCGGTGAGCAAAAACCTGGTGCGCATTTTCCGCATGACCGAGGATCTGAAAAAGGATTACGGCGTCGATGGTTTCTCCGGCGAGGTGCAGAAATTCTCCCGTGCCGGTGTACTCGGCGCCGGCATCATGGGCGGCGGTATCGCGCAGTTGCTGGCATATAACGACATCCCCGTGCGCATGAAGGACATCAATCTCGCGGCCATCGGCAAGGGCATGGAGCAGGCTTCGAAAGTGTTTGCCACAGCCGTGAAGAAGCGCAAGCTCAAGCCCGCGGACATGCAGCGCAAGCTCGGCCTGATCTCCGGCACCACCGACTATTCTGGCTTTGAAAAAGTCGATCTGGTCATCGAGGCGATCATCGAAAAGATGGAGGTGAAAAAAGCGGTGTTCAAGGAGCTGGATGGAATCGTGCCGGAACACGCGGTGCTGGCCAGTAACACCTCATCACTGTCCGTCACCGAGATGGCCGAAGCGACAAAGCGGCCGGGTAAAGTCGCCGGGCTGCACTTTTTCAATCCGGTGCACAAAATGCCGCTGGTGGAGGTTATCCGGGGCGAAAAAACGGCTGACGATACTGTGGCCAGCCTGGTTGCTTTCAGCCGCAAGCTGGGCAAAACCGCTATCGTGGTGAAAGACCGCCCGGGATTTCTGGTCAACCGCATTTTGTCGCCGTACATGAATGAGGCCCTGCTGCTGCTCGAGCAGGGGCAGAAAATCGAAGCGATCGACAAAGCGGTCGTGGAGTTCGGCATGCCCATGGGCCCGCTGACCCTGTACGATGAGGTCGGTATCGACGTGACCCATAAGGTTGCGGGCATTCTGCACCAGGCTTTTGGCGACAAAGCCGTGCCCTCGCCGATTCTGGAAAAAATGGTCGATGCCGGGCGGCTGGGCAAAAAATCCGGCAGCGGCTTTTACCAGTACAACCGCAAAGAGCGCCAGCCGGATGCCGAGGTCTATCGCGTCATTGCCGAACACATCAGCGCCGGGGAAACCCTGCCGGCTTTTGAAATTCAGGAACGCTGCATCCTGGTGATGATCAACGAAGCGGCGCGCTGCCTGGAAGAGGAAATCGTCCGGCACCCCCGGGATGTCGATATCGGCATGATTTTCGGCACAGGCTTTCCGCCTTTCCGCGGTGGTTTGCTCACCTATGCGGATAATCTGGGCAGCAGCAAAGTCGTCGAATTGCTGGAAAAATATGCTGAAAAGTACGGCGACCGTTTTGCCCCGGCCAGCCTGTTGCAGGACATGGCCAAAGGGGACAAAAAATTCTTTGAATAAACAGCGTGCAGGCGCTGGTGAGGTGCTCTCGCCGGCGCCTGTTTTTTGCGGCGCAGCAGGTGATCTGCCCGGCCGCGCTGAATGTGAATCTTCAGACCAAATGAGGTTGATATGGCACCGCATGAGAGCACGTCCTCCAGTTTCATGAAAAGCCTGTTCACAGGGGATATCGCGCAGGAGATCATCTTCCCCTACCCGATGCCGGATGCTGAAGAGCTGGAGAATATCCATCTCATTCTCCAGGCCTGGCGCGAGTTTGCTGATGACAACATCGATGCCCGGCAGATCGACCGCGACAAAAAAATCCCAAAAGAAGTCTCTGATGGCATGAAGGAGCTCGGTTTTTTCGGCATGTCCATTCCCGAAGAGTACGGCGGAGGCGGTATGTCCAAAACCGGTTATGCGCGCATTTTTGAGGAAATCTGCACACGCGATGCATCGATCGCAACCAGCCTCGGGGCACACCTCAGCATCGGAACCAATGGATTGCTGATGTACGGCAATGAAAAGCAGAAACAAAAATATCTGCCCAAACTGGCCAGCGGCGAATGGACGGCCTGTTTTGCCCTGACCGAACCCGGCGCCGGCTCTGACGCCGCCGGTATTCAGACCTTTGCCAAACTGAATGAGGCCAAAACAGAGTTCATTCTCAATGGCGGCAAAATCTGGATTACCAACGGCGGCACAGCAGACCTGGCCACGGTGTTCGCCAAAACCGATGTGCATGAAAAGGGAGAAGTGCGGCAAAAGATCACCGCATTTCTGGTGGAGACAGCCTGGGAAGGCGTCAGCCACGGCAAGCCCGAGGATAAGCTCGGCATTCGTGGCTCCAACACCGCCTCGCTGAATTTCGACAACGTGCGCGTCCCGGTGGAGAATGTGCTCGGCCCGGTGGGCAAGGGGTTCAAAATCGCCATGGAGGTGCTCAACACCGGCCGCCTGAGCCTGGCAGCGGGCTGCGTCGGCGGGTGCAAAGCGCTGATCCACAAGAGCATCGATTATGCGCGCAACCGCAAGCAGTTCGGCCAGCCGATCGCGGAATTTGAGATGATACAGAATAAAATTTCCCGCATGGTTGCCAATACCTACGCTGCCGAAAGCATGGTGTATCTCACCGCCGGACTGGCAGACCGCAAAGTCGTCGATTACTCTCTGGAGTCAGCCATCTGCAAGGTAGCGGCTTCGGAAATTCTCTGGGACACGGTCAACGAAACCATGCAGATCGCCGGCGGCCTGGGCTATTCCGCGGAATATGAATACGAGCGGTTCATGCGCGATGCCCGCATCAATCTGATTTTCGAAGGCACGAACGAAATTTTGCGCGCCTTTGTCGCCCTCTCGGGCATGCAGGGCCCGGGCGAGTATCTGAAAAAAATCGGCAAGGCGCTGCGCGACCCGATCAAAGGCTTTGGCCTGCTGACCGAGTTTGCCGTGCACAAGGTCAAAGACCGCGTCATCCACGACTCACTGAAAAATACAGACCCTCGCCTGAAGGAACAGGTGGATAAGTTCAACGATTATGCCGCTGAGCTGAAGCAGGTGGTGGAAAAGGTGCTGATGAAATATGGCAAGGAGATCATCCACCGCGAGTTCATCCTGGAGCGCATCGCCAACATCGCGATCGATCTGTTCGGCATCGCCGCGGTGATTTCGCGCATCGATACGCGTATGAAGGCGGATAAGCCGGTGGACCAGGAGCTGCCGCCGATGCGGCTGTTTTGCGACATGGCCTGGCGCCGCATCCGTCGCAATCTGCGCCAGATCGACAATAATTCAGACGC
>WFTM01000186.1 GCA_015485525.1 Candidatus Zhuqueibacterota bacterium
CGGCATGAGACAGCCGGCTATCTGGAAGTTTCCCGGAGCCGTGCCTTCCGTTCATCTGCTGTTCTTCTCGCCCTCGATGAGATATTTGGTAAAATTGCAGATGTCGGGAGACACGACAGCCCTTATGGACACAATTCACCGGAGTTTTTCCCTTGCAATCTCACGGCTTTGAGATTATATTCACCACTTTGCCGTGGCGATGGCCTGCAAAATTTTCTCCCAGGCGGGTAGGGAGAAAGAATTATTACCGTGTCAGCGCACTTTGTTGGTATAATTGTCGAAAATCGGGCAGGTGCAGCAGTGCTGTGCCGAACTCATGGGTACACATCATGTACAGACTTCAGGAAGAACGGAGACAGAAGTGACAGAACTGGACGCGATCATTTTGGGAATTATTCAGGGATTGACCGAGTTTTTACCCGTATCGAGCTCAGGACATTTGATTCTCGGCAAGGCTCTGCTGAACGTGACCCAGGAGGGCATTTTTTTTGAAATCGTCGTGCATCTCGGCACGCTGTTCGCCGTGGTGACGGCATTCTGGAAAGATATCGTCTGGCTCTGGCACGCGTGTTTACGGTTCGTGACGCCGTCTAAAGGCAATGCGCCTCTGAGCGCAGATGATGATTATGCCATGAAATATGTCGCCTATCTCTTGTGGGCGACTCTGCCGGCGGTTTTCGTTGGCTTATTTTTGAAGGATTATGTCGAGGAGGCTTTTGCCAGCCCGCTGCTGGCGGCATACATGCTGCTGGTGACCGGTTTCATTCTGTTGCTGTCTCGCGCAGGGCTGGAGTCCAAAGGCAGGATGACATTGCGTAAAAGTATCGCTGTCGGTATCGCCCAGGCTTTTGCGATTCTCCCCGGTATCTCCCGCAGCGGCTCGACGATCTCCCTTGGGATGCTGATCGGCATCGAGCGCGAGGAGGCGGCTCGCTTTTCTTTCCTCATGGCCGTGCCGGCGATCGCCGGGGCGTTCGTGCTTCAGCTCAAGGACGTCGCCGGAGAGCCCATGTCTTCTGCGTTCATAACCGTGCTGCTGCTCGGATTTGTCTCATCCTATCTGTCCGGTTTTGTCGCGATTCGTTTTCTCATGTCGATCGTGCGCAGAGGCCGGTTCGACTATTTTGCCTGGTACTGTTTCGCCGTTGGCCTGGCCGGAATTTATTTCCTTTCATAACAAAGCAACACCGGCACATCGAATTTTGGCTGCTCGCCGCGGCGCTGTGTGATAGCATAATTTTTACGGAGGGTTTATGGCGCATTCTCAGGAGCAGTTTACCTCACGCTGGACGCTGGTGCTGGCTGTGTTGGGTATGGCGATCGGCACCGGCAATATATGGCGCTTCCCCCGCATCGCCGCAGAAAATGGCGGCGGTGCTTTTCTCATCCCATGGATTCTCTTCCTTTTTCTCTGGTCCATACCCCTGATCATCACCGAGTTTGCCATCGGCAAAAAAACTCGTCTCGGGCCCATCGGTGCCATCGGGCATCTCATCGGTAAAAAATGGACATGGATGGGTGGCTTCGTCGCCTTTTGCACGGTGGCGATTATGTTCTATTATTCCGTCGTTGTCGGCTGGTGCCTGAAATATACCTGGGCTGCGCTCATGGGTGACCTCGGCCAGGGGGCAAGCAAGACTTTCTGGGATGAGTTCATCAATTCGCCAGGCCAAACCCTGTTTTTTCACCTGCTCAGTGTTACCGCAGGCGCGTTGATCATCAGCCGTGGGGTAACAAAAGGCATTGAACGTGCAACACGGTTGCTTATCCCCGGACTGGGGATCCTGCTCGTTATCGGGGCCATCCGTGCCCTGACGCTGGACCATGCCATGCAGGGGCTCAATTTTCTCTTCGAGCCGGATTGGGCCAAGCTGATGGACTACCGCGTCTGGATCGCTGCTCTTTCGCAATCTGCATGGTCCACCGGTGCAGGCTGGGGGCTGGTTCTTACCTATGCCGTCTATGCGCGTAAAAATGAGGATATCGTGCTCAATTCCGTGATCGCCGGGCTGGGTAATAACAGCGCCTCACTCCTGGCCGGGATCGTGATTTTCCCTGCCGTGTTTGCCCTCGCCCCCCAACTGAACCTTGGCATCAGTCCGGCCGAGCTGTTGTCAACCAGCGGACCGGCGTCCACCGGGCTGACCTTCATCTGGATACCGAGACTGTTCAGCGAAATCCCGGCCTCCGGTTTTTTTCTGTTCATCTTTTTTCTCGCTCTGAGCATCGCCGCGATCAGCAGTCTGATCGCCATGTTCGAGCTCGCAGCACGCTCGCTGATGAATCTGGGCATGACACGGGAAAAAGCGGTCTTGTTCGTCTGGTTGATTTGTTTTATCTTTGGGGCACCCTCTGCTCTCAGCATGGATTTTTTCCAAAACCAGGATTGGGTCTGGGGAGTGGGGCTGATCGTCAGCGGATTTTTTATCGCTTTTTCGGCTAACCGGTATGGCTTGCGCCGATTTCGGCAGGAGCTGATCAATACTGCCGGCAATGATCTCAAAGCCGGAGTCTGGTACGAATACGTCATGCGTTTTGTCATCCCTTTTCTGTTTGTGGTTCTTCTGGGATGGTGGTTTTACCAGGCAATCACGGTTTACCATCGCGATACGTGGTGGGACCCGCTGGCGCTGTACAGCGTGGCAACCTGTCTCGTGCAATGGGGGAGCGTGATTCTGCTGTTTGTGATTTTTAACGATAAAATTTATCACCGAACGGCGCAGGCACAGGAGGAACTCGCATGACTATGACGGCATTGATCACCATGATCATCGTGCTGGGCGGTATATGGGGTGGTTTTGCTTACGCGCTGTACCGCGCGATGCAAATCGAAAAAAATAAGGCGTAACATGGCTGCGTTCGAACCGATGAAGATCAAAACAGCGGCGCAGTTACCGCCGGTGGTTTTGTTCTATGGCAAAGAAAATTATCTCATCGAGAACTATCTCCGCCATGTGCTTAAAGTAGGCGTGCCTGAGGACATGCGCGACTTCAATCTCGATGTGCTCTATGGTACCGATGTCTCCGCACAAAAGATCATCGCCATCGCACGCTCCTATCCGATGATGGCAGACCGCCGTGTGGTGGTGATCAAGGATGTGCACAGGATGTCGGCTTCTGACCTGAAAGGGTTGGCGCAATACTCCGAAAAACCGACGGACAGCACCTGCCTCGTTTTACTGGCTCACGATGCAGATATGCGAAAAAAATCCCTCGCAACCCTGAAAAAGAACAGTGCATTTGTCGAGTGTAAACCCCTGTACGACAATCAGGTTGAAGCGTGGCTCATCCGCGAGCTCAAACAGCGAGGTTACAGCATAGACCAGAAAGCCGCCGCCCTGCTCGCCCTGCAGGTTGGCACCAATTTGCAGAATCTGGTCAATGAAATAGAAAAACTGCTGCTCTATGCCGGCGAGCGCAAGCATCTCGTAGCTGAAGATGTGGAAGCAATCGCCGGGGTACGGAACGAATTTTCCATCTTTGCGTTGCAGAATGCATTGGGGCGCAGAGACCTGCAGCGCGTTTTGTATATTTTCAAACAATTACGCCTGACCATGAATGCGCAGGCGATCATTTTTCAGCTGGCGAAATTTTTCACCAACCTGCTCATCGCCCGTGACTTTACCGCTGGCAACAAGGCAGAGCTGGCAAAGTTGACCCGGACGAGCATCTACTTTGTCGGCGATCTGATCTCGTTCAGCAAAAGATATTCATTGTCGGAATTGACCGGTGCGATCGACAATCTGCGTATGGTTGATTACAACCTCAAGACGTGGCCGGTGGATGAAAATTTAATGATGGAAATGCTGTTTACGAATATCGTAAAAGGCTATGAAGCCAGACACTTACCCTTTGCTTCGCGCGCATAGCTGAGCGGGGAACTTTTGCAACAGGGGTCGGTACAACTTCAAGGACTTTGAATGGCAGGCGAAAAAGAAATAGAGGGGGCGATCCCTACAGACGAAGACCTGATAGAACGTTTTCAAAACGGTGATCTCTATGCTTTCGACCTGATTGTCAAGCGCTATAAAGATCAGCTGCTCAATTTTGTTTATCGCTTTCTCAATAATCAGGAGCAGGCAGAAGATATCGTCCAGGAAACCTTCCTGAGGGTCTATCGCAACCGGCACGCGTACCGGCGGGTGGCAAAATTTTCGACGTGGATCTACACGATAGCCGGCAACCTGGCCCGGACGGAGTTGCGCAAGAGAAAACGACGGCGTTTGTTCTCTCTGAGTGATATCGGTATTGAAAACAAGGATTACGAGATTTCCAGCGATGATTTCAATCCCGAAGCACATGTAGATACATTGCTGCACGACAAGGTGATCCAGCGGGAAATCAACAGGCTGTCGCCGAAGTTTCGCGAAGTCATCATCCTGCGGGATATCCAGAATCTCTCATACGAGGAGATCGCAACGATATTGCGGGTTCCCATCGGTACGGTGAAATCGCGCGTCAACAGGGCGCGGTTACGGTTGCAGGAACGTTTGAAAAAATTGCTCTAGCCCGAAATATTATGTGACGGATTTTCTTTCGCAAGCAACTAATAAAAACATAGTTACCTCTGGTTTTGTAGGATTAGTGAATCGTTCAGGTTAAGGAGAAATACTCATTCAACTCTTGCTACAGGTGAAGTGAACAATGGCAAACTGCAATCGCATTTCAGACCTCTTCTCGGAGTATGTCGAGAATGACCTCTCCCGGGATGATGCCGCTAAAGTACAGGCTCATCTTGCCGCCTGCCCGTCCTGCAAGGAGCGTGTTGACCAACTCACAGCGCTTCGACAGCGTTTGACCGGAATGCATCAGATCAAGACGACTGATGATTTCGATCTCGTGCTGCGAGCGCGCATTCAAATGTCGAAAAAAATCGGCAGACCGACCTTGCTGCCGCAGTTTTTCTACAACCGGCCTCCTCTTTTCAGCTATGCCATGGCGACTGCTGCGGTACTTTTGTTGGTGTTCGCCGGCAGTATGATGCTTTCTCCGCAAGGTGATACATCCAGAAACTCTGCCAATCCTTCTCCCTACACATTTTCCAAAAGTCAACTCACCTTTCCTTTTGACCGGGTCAGGCCCGCTGCCGGCGGGCTGAAGCGTCCTGCGAGCTCTGATACGGCCAAGGATTTTACACAGCCCGCAAAAACTTCTGTCGTAGAGCTGGCCGGTGCAGATTCTACAGCAGAGCAGGACGCACGCAGGCAACGAGCGCGCCGTGCGATGAAAAAATACGTGATCCCGGTTTCATTCTGACCCCAGTTCTTCATGAATTCGCGCTGTGCTACGGGGATAGCGGGATTGCAGAAAAAAGCTTTACGGAGTTATGTTGGGATAACAGTTTGAAAATTTTTTGGTTATTTTATAAATAGCCGAGTTTGTGAAGTTTCCAGGTTTTGAATTTTTCAGGCTAACGAAAAAGCACGCATGATACGCGACACTATCCAGAGAAACATCAGGTGGGGGCTTGCCGGGTTTCTGCTCGGCATGCCGGTAACCGTTGCCGCGCAATCGTTACTGCACTCTCTCGAATCAGAAATCAAATCATTGGTGCAGCAGGCCCAGCCCGCTGTGGTGACAGTCTATGCCAACGTTCCCAGCCAGGGGAAGAGTGAATCCCTGTTTTCTTTTTTTGACAGCGAACAGCCGCATGATTCTCTGGCGCACTATACCCGTGTCGGTACAGGCTTGTTTGTTTCAAAGGATGGCTATATTGCGACACGCAGCAGTATCGTGGCCCAGGCCTGCTCGGTCCTGGTCCGGCTTTACGACGGCCGCGAAACCCAGGCGGATATCATTGGTCTGGATGATGAGCTCGGTATCGCGCTGCTTTATATCGGTGCGGCCGGTATCGAACCGATTGCCTTTGGAAACCCGGCAGCGTTGCATCCCGGAGCATGGACCTTTGTGCTGGGGAACTCCCTCGGGCATTTCCCAGCTGTGACTATGGGGGCCATCAATGCGATTCATGATAATGGCCACCTGCAGGTTGCGGTTATGCTGACACCCGGCAACAACGGTTCGCCTGTTTTGAACTCAAGCGGTGAAATCATCGGCATGATTTCCGGCGCCATCGATTTCAGTGATGATGATCATGAGAGCGCCACACCGTTTGAAAGCGTGCTGGTATTACCTGTCGATCAGGTGCTGGCCAGCACTGAAAACCTGCTGAAACAGTACGCCGCCCGGCAGGGATGGCTGGGGATTACTGTCCGGCCTTTTGAAGCCTCTTCACCGCAGATTTTTAAAATTGCCCCCGGGTCGCCGGCCGAGCAGGCGGGCGTGCAGATCGGAGATGTCATCACAGCGTTCAACGGCAAGGAGCTTGTCGATTATTTCGCTTTGAAATACTTCGTCCGCGAAGCAAAACCCGGTGATGAGGTCATACTCGATATCATGCGAGGGAAAAAGAAAGTGCGCATACCGATGGTCGCCAGTAATATGCCGTATGACGGCACTATCCTGAAAAATGCTCATATAACCAGTTCTTCACCCGGCCAGCAGCAAAACGACGGCCCGGACGCAGGTATCAGTGCCGTTCAGCGGCAGAAACTGGAAAAGCGTCTGCGCGAGATGGAAGAGCAAATCCGTCAAATCCGCATGTCTTTAGCCCGGTTTATTGATGAATGAAAAGAGAATCGGGTTCCGCAAAATAACAGCCGGCGAGTAAAAGCACCGGCAGTCCTGTTCCTCCCGCAAAGCTTTGCCCCCCACCATCCTGTGAAAAACTTGCGATCGCCAGACCGCGGAAAGATGGTGCCTGGCTTCTCCACGACTGAGAGCAAACCGTCATTTCGCTCAGCTCCGCCCGTAATGATGCCCATAGGCCCGGGGCGATAGCCGAATGGTTGCAAATATGCCATCTCTGCTACGTCATTTTCTCTCCAATGTGCAAAACTTCGTTTATTTTCATGCAACTTCTTGCATAGATATGCTTTGTCTGGCCGGTAGTCTGCCCGGGTTATGGCTATGAGTTAAAGCGGTTTAGCGTGAAACCTCAGTTTTCAGGTCGATATGGCATATTCATTGCTGAAAGACGACGATTATGACTACTATGAGTTTTTCGAATAGGTCATATCCAGATTCCCGGGTACTGAAGCAAAACGGTGACGTGATATCAGGTTCATCACCCCGAAGCCCCCGGTGAGTATTGCCCCGCTTTTTTAACGATGTGAACCCCATGAGCACCAGAAGTACACGACCGGTTGGCGAGAAAATTCGAAATTCAGATATGTGTACATGGCTGCATTCCCCGATGCAGTGTCCAGGTTCAAGAGCAAGACATCTCCGCTGCACAGCAAGAAACCTTCAAAATATGATCACCACATAGAATTTGTACGGCTACCGGAGAGTAGCCGGAACGCCACAGGATTCGGCAAAACGTGTCAAAATCAGAGGGACACAGCACTAAGATAGAGCCGGAAGCCGAATCCGGTGAATGTTTCAGTTCAGGAAATAAGTACTGCACTCAGGGTTTGTTTCTGCAAACAGGAAGAGGCCTGATGTGGTATTCATTTCATATTTTCTGTTCTGCCTTCCAGGACGCAGGCAGCGAACAATTCAGTATTATTCATGATCGATGAACAACATCAGACCCGGTTTGCGGAGCACGGCAGGTCTGCGATGTTCTGTTCATGCACCCCTTTTGAGAGGAGGAGGAGTATGCTGCGATCTATTCGTATTCTCCTGAGTTATGGTGCTCTCGTTCTGATTTTGCCCGGTCTTGCCCTGGCGCAGAAAGGAACGATAGCCGGTAAGGTTATCGACGAGATATCGGGTGAAGCCTTGCCGGGAGCAAGTGTTCTGGTACAGGGATTGGACCTCGGTTCTGCGACCAATGCAGACGGTGAGTACACGATCCCCAATGTCCCTGCCGGTGAGCATACCGTGGTAGCGCGTTTCATCGGCTATAAGACCAAGTCGCAGAAGGTGTCGGTCAGCGGCGGTGCGATTGTTGAACTCAATTTTCAGCTCGGCGAAACCGTACTGCAGCTCGATGAAATTGTCGTGACCGGTGCAGGCGTTGCCTCGGCAAAACGCAAGCTCGGGAACACGGTTTCCACGATCAACACCGATAAGCTGGCGGATGCGCCGATTACAACGGTTTCTGAAATGCTAAGCGCACGCGAGCCCGGAGTCAATATTCTGCCTTCGGGTGGTCTGACCGGTGAAGGCGCCCGGATTCGTATCCGCGGTAGCGCCAGCTTGTCCCAGACCAACGAGCCTGTCGTTTATGTCGATGGTGTTCGTGTCAATGCCGGCGCTGGTTTTTCTATCGCTGGTGGTGGCGGGGTTGCTTCCCGTCTCGATGACATCAATCCGGCCTCGATCGAACGTATCGAGATTCTGAAGGGTGCGGCAGCTGCAACGCTGTATGGTACGCAGGCCTCAAACGGTATCATCCAGATTTTTACCAAAAAAGGCCAGTTCTCCAAGCCGCGGTTTACCCTCGAAATCGAGCAAAACATGATTTCGTATCCCTCGCGCATCAAGCCCAACGTTGGTTTTGCCCGTTCCCAGGAGCAGGCTGACAGAATGTCCTCTGTGTTCGGTTTTACGGTTCGTCCATGGGAGCTGGTGACGCGCGATTTCGCCAACAGCCTGTTCAGCACAGGGCTGGGACAGACTTATTCTCTCTCTGTCAGCGGTGGCGGTACAGGTGTAACCTATTTCGTCAGCGGCCGCTTTAACCTCACCGATGGTCCGTTTAATCCGGAACCTGCTGATTTTGCGACAGCATCCAACCCGGCCGGCCTTCCTGTTGGTGGTGCGAATGACCTCAACCGCAGAGGTCAGTTTTCCGCCAACGTCAACGTTACGCCGACGGACAAGCTGAACTTCCGCATCAGCACGGGCTATACCAATACCCGTCAGGAAACACCGGATAACAACAACAACATCTACGGTGTGCTCTCCCTGGCCCAGTTCGGCAAGCCCGAGTGGGTTTCTGAAAACAACCCCATGGGGCAGGTTGCGTTTGCCACGGTGCGCGAAACCACATATCAGGAAAACAGCGAAGACACCGAGCACATCTACGTCAGCCTGGCATCGAACTACAAGCTGACCAAAGAGCTGACCCTGGATGCAACTGCAGGGCTCGATTATACCCGTCAGCGTGCCGTGTCTTACCGTCCTTTCCGCTGGAATGTTGACGGCAAGACCGGGGCCCAGACTGAGGGTTCGATCAATATTTTGAACTTTGATCAAAAAGAATGGACCCTGGATGTCAAGGCGAACTGGAACAAGCAGTTTATGAAGGACTTCAACTCGTCTTTCGTCGCTGGTTTTCAGGGCTTCATCACCCAGACCAATTCATCTGCCGGCTTTGGCCAGGTTTTCCCCGGCCCAGGTATCGAAACCCTGAGCGGTACGGATAATCAGACCGCTACATCCGGTTTTCTGGAAATCATCAACGCCGGTTGGTTTTTCCAGGAGCAGGTTGGTTTCAAGGATTATCTGTATCTGACCGCAGGTATTCGTTATGATGCCAACAGTGCTTTTGGTTCTCGTTTCACCACCCAGGCCTACCCGAAAGTCAGTATTTCTTTTATCCCGACAGCGATGAGCTCGCGCCTGAATGACATGGGTATTTCGACCCTGCGTCTGCGTGCTGCCGTCGGGGCCTCCGGCCAGCAGCCGGGTGCTTTTGACGCACTGACGACGTTCGTGCCCGAATCATCCCCGGCCGGCCCGGGTCTGACCCCCGGCAACCTGGGTAATCCTGACCTGAAACCCGAAGTTTCTACCGAATACGAAGTTGGTTTTGAAGCCGGTATCCTGAATGATAAACTCGGTTTCGAGTTTACTTACTGGGACCGTACCGTTTCCGATGCGCTGGTGCTGCGCCAGTTCCCCATTTCCGGTGGTTTCCTGCGCCAGCAGCTCGATAACATCGGTGAGCTGGTTGCCAATGGTATGGACATCAGCGTCCGGTTTGCAGCTATGAAGAAAGAAAATCTGAGCGTCGATGTTTTCGCTACTGCTGCTTATCTGCAGGAAAAAATCACCGATCTCGGTGGCGCTCCGCCCCTGAAGGCTGGTGGTTCCTATCCGCGCTATCGTAACTGGGTTGCCGAAGGCTATGCGCCCGGAGCGCACCTCGGTGCCAAGCTTGACAGAAGCCTGGAATACCCGATCGACCTCAACGGCGACAACGTACCCGAGAGCCGCGAAGAGCTGTTGGCATTCTTCAGCGATCCTCGCAGCACGACCTCGTTCCGTCCGGTTCTGCTCGATGAAGATGGCGATGGCGATTTTCTCGACAACTATCTCGGTAAGCCGACTCCGGACTGGTCCGGAAACTTTGGCCTGAACGTTGGCTTCCTGAAGCGATTTCGTCTTGCCGCTGTTTTTGAATACAAGGCAGGCGACTTCTATGTCAACAACCTGACCGACGCATTCCGTAAATCCCACGGTCTGATTGGCCGCAACACGCCGGATGCTGCTGCGCGCGAGCTGGTTCTGCTCAACCCGGAAAGCAGCGCAGAAGACCGCCTCAATGCAGCCAATGAGTGGGTGCGTGAATACCTCGCTCTGTCACCCTATAGTGGATTGAATACCATCGAAAAAGCGGACTTCGTCCGCTGGAGAGAGCTGAGCATTGCTTATGATGTGCCGCGGAACCTGGCTGCACGCTTCGGTCTGCGCAATGCAACGCTGAGTTTTGCCGGCCGGAACATCGCCCTGTTTACGTCCTACTCAGGCACCGACCCGGAAAACAACGCGATCAGCCGGCGCAGCGGCGGCGGAACCAACAACAACTTCCTCACAGGAGTCGATGCGTTTGGTTTCCCGATCCCGCGCCAGTTTGTCTTCTCTCTCAAAGTTGGTTTTTAATTCTTAAAAGACGAGGAAGAAAGAATATGAAAAATAGAAAAAAGCTGTACGGCAACTCTGGAGCGCTGTCGTCTCTGCTTGTCGTCGGCATCGCTGCTCTCTTCGCTCTCGGCAGCATGGGGTGCGAAGACCCGCTGGACGTTGAAAACCCGAACGACCTGCTCGAGCAGGACCTGCAGAACCCGACTGCAGCCGCTGCTATCGCCAGTGGCGCGCTGCGCACCACCTCTGTCGGTGTCGGCTACTGCCTGGCTCCGTTGATCACCGCCACCGATGAAGTCACCTGGATCGGCTCCCGCGACGCATGGCGCGAGCTCGATTTCGGCAACGTGGCATTCGCCGGAAACGAATTCACCGACAATGCCATGAAGTTCCTGCACGAAGGTCGCTGGACCTCGGATAATGCTGTTACAATCCTGTCCGGCTTCAAGGAAAAGGGTGAGCTGGAGGATGATAATATTCTGGCCCGTGCACATCTGCTGGCAGGGCTGACCCGCGTGTATATCGCGGACTGGTTTGATGATTGGACGTTCTCGGATAAAACCGAGCCCGCTCCCAATCTCGGCAAAGCCAACATGCGTCAGGTTTACGAAGATGCTATCGCTCATCTGACCGCTGCTTTCAATACGGCGACAGATGATGGCCTGAAAGCAGATATCATCAGCCTGCGCGCCCGCGCCAAACATGCCATGGCGATCTGGGACCTGCTCAACCCAGCCGGTTCCACCCCTGCAAACGGCTTCGTCGATGCTGGTGCTGACGACGCTCAGCAGGCTCTAGCCTTGATGGGCAGTAACGACTATCGTTTCCAGCTCACGTTTGGTTCCGGCCAGGGTGATAACGATTTCTCCTGGCAGGTGAATGGCCGTAGAGAGCTGACCATCGGCGCCATCCCTGTCGATCCCATCTCAGGTTCGGAAGATCCTCGCGCTGCCGCGGCTGTTGCTGAGTTCAAGGACAGCGGTTCGCGTGGCAGTACAGACTGGGCCCCGATTACCGTCACATCTGCTGCGGAAATGCACCTTATCATCGCTGAGTCTCTGTATGCACAGGGTGATACGGATGCTGCCCGTAACCATCTGAACGTGATGCGTACTGCCGCCGGTCTGCCGGAAATCACGACTGAAGACGTTGGTGATATGATCGTCTATGAGCGACATGCCAATCTGTTTATTCAGGGCCGTCGCCTCAATGACATGTATCGCTTCGGTATTCAGGACCCAATGTGGCAAACGACCTCCGACGCTTATACTCAGCCCGGAGTTCTGCTGCCAATCACCGACGCCGAACTGCAGTCCAATCCTTTGATCGATCCCAATCGTTAAAACGAACAGTAGTTTATGTAAAACAAAAAGGTGGCTCCGGAGGGCCGCCTTTTTGTTTTTATGACCTTGTTTATTTGCGAACAGTAGCCCGGGAGCCCAAATACGGCTTTCGCCATGTGAGCCTGATGAAAGCTGATCTGTAATCTGAAAGTTTGTTCATCGGAGTGCTGGCATCGCTGCACTCGCTGTTTTTAGTTTGCAGCCTTTTGGTTTCATACCATCTGTAACGCGCGAGGCTGCGCCTGGATATTCCCGGTGTGGGTGCCTGCTTTCACAAGATAATGCCAAATCGCAGAAACGGTGCGGCGAAATCAGGCAGGACATCGGCAGGCAGGTGGGCTGCGAAAGTATCCCATGCAGGATTGGGGAACCTGCAGTGAATTTTGTTTATTAAAATAATGTTGTACAGTGCACAAAACTTGTCCCTGAGCACCGAAAAGTGTATTTTATGCACTGATAAGCCTGTTCCGTCCCGCTTCCTGGAGCAACGATCGTATCGCCTGTAGAGTGAATTTCAGCGAGCAGTGAGGGTGCGGATCCCCTGACCCAGTCTGTTCACAAAGTCGTGCAGGAGGCCAGGTTGTGAATAGAACGGCTAAAACGAGGAGAAAAAATCGGTGAATGATTCTAAGCTGCGTAGCGCACCTGTCCGTTTCTGGCTGCCAGTGCTGGCTGTCGTCCTGTTCAGCTCGTGTTCGCTCTTCAAGCGCCAGGGGAGTTCTGCGGAACCTCTGATTTTTGACATCGGCCCGCGCACGACTCGTGCCGATGTCGTGCGCCAGACCACCGTTGCGCTGAACTCGTTCGGTTTTTTGATCGAATATACCGACGCACGCAAAGACTATTCTGCGCTGGTTACAGAGTGGCGCAGAGTTGATACGGGTCTGGATGACCCGGAATTGCAGGAAGCGATCCAAACGCGCGATCGCGCTCTGCTGCATATGTCGCCACGCGGTTATCAGGGCGACCGGGTATCTCTGGTGGTGAGCAAACTGCAGTTTGAAGTTCAGCTCAAAATGGCCGATGATGACGTGTGGAACACGATCGATGCGCCGAAGGATCTGGTCAGGGAATACAAGCAGATCGTCAATGAAATCCGGCGCAGACTCTCTGTCAAAGGCTACAAGTTTTGACCAGTCTGCGCGTCCGGGTTGCCGGAGTGAAAAAGAGATGCTTGAGCCTGTTTTTTGGGGGAGTTATGAATTTCTCACTCTGGTTATCCACGTAACTCAGCATGGTTGCATCTTTTCAATCAGACCACCTGACAACAGCACGTTCCTGCACCAGTGCTGTCATTCCGGTTTCCGCGCAGCGGAAGACCGGAATCTTCCAGACTCAGGCACATGCCAGAAAAGATGAGATCCCGGCACTGCGCTGCGCCTGGCCGGAATGACACATGCCGGTATCTGAACCGGGCCCGGTTTGCCGAGTTAACTGGATAACCAGAATTTCTCAGGCTATGGATTGTCTGGTCGTGACAAAAGCTGGAAAATGAACCTTGAAAAAGCAGTTCCGGAGTGGAAGAATCTTTCCTGTTAAAAGGTTATTCAGTGAGGTGAGGAAATGGTATTTCGTACAATGAAACAACCGATCATACTTTTGCTTGTGGTAGCATTTTTTCATGCGCATGTCGCGCATGCCAAGCCGGCGGTGAAGGATCAGGATGCCCGGGTGCGGGCTGCCTATCTCGGCACACGCTATGTCGATACCGACCCGGTGTTCAAAAAGCGGCTGGACGCGCGCATGCAGGGGTTGTTTGATGAGCTTCAGCAGGTAACCCTCATTCAGCCGGCTGCTGTTGAGGGCACATTGGGTAAGGAGGCGCTGAATGCGTTTCTTGCACAGCCCGATAAACAGACAGCCCGGCAAATCGCTGAACAGCTCGATGTCGCTTATCTGTTCTGGGGGCGCATGCATCAGCAGCAAACTGACAGCGAACGGATATTAATCGTCGGTGAGCTCGACCGCTATGACCGCGAAACAGATGTTCTGCACCGGGTTGATGTGGTCAAATATTATGATGTCATCGGCGTCGAGTTTCTCAGTTTCAAACAGCAGTATGTACAGACGATACAGCCGCAAATAGTAGGCAAGAAGGTACTCTGGCCCTGGGTTGTTGCCGGTTTTGCCCTGCTGACGGTCCTTACACTCAAAGTCATCGGCGCCTCTTTCGGCTCCAATGGTGAAGATGGCGGTGGTGACCCAACGATACGATTTTAACCTGAAAAAAACGATGATTTCAAAAAGCAGACGTCCTGGTCCATATCTCAATCTGCTGATCGTGTCCGCGTTGTTTCTCGCCCTGCCCGGCAGTAGCAATGCCCAGATGCCGGCAGATGCTTCAGCGGCAGCGCAGGAGCTGGTGCGGAATTACATGGAAAAATTGGACTCTGCACCTGACTCAGTCTTTCAAAGCGATATTGAGCCCTATTTTCTGCTCATTCTCTCAAAGGCACAAAAGCAGGAGTATCTTTCCCTGCCCGAGCTGCTCGACAAACGAAATTTTGTCCGGCACTACTGGACAGCGTATGACCCGGACCCTCTGCTGCCGGAAAACGATCGCCTGCTCGATCATCTGCTGCGCATTGCTTATGCGCGCGAGAATTTTTCGGCTCAAAAGAAACCTTTTATCGATGACCGCGGGCGTTATTATATCCGCTATGGCAAACCTGCGGTGCGCTATTCCGATCCGGGCGGTATCCGTCGCGTCGGGCTGTTTAGTCCCACCTACTACGAGCGTATCACGCGCTTTCTCTACAATTTCAAGAACGGCCCGCAACGGATGTACAGTGTGCCGGCAAACGAGACGTGGTCGTATGAAAATGTAGCGGAAAATTTCCTCGTGCATTTCGTCAACAAAGGCAAGGAATACCAGGAGGTGAAGAGCCTTTCTGAGATTCTGCTGACACGGCGGCGGGCACACATGGCCTGGCACTGGAGCGATCTGATCAAGAGAAGAGCGTCGGTCTCACCGGCCCTTTCGCACGCAGCCAATGCAATCGAGCAGTTTGAGTCTGATCTGTTGGCTATTTACACTTCTGAGTTTGCCACTGGTGAGAAGCTGTCGCGCAACTCGGCCCATGAGAAAATGATCACCACTCTCGAAGAGGGCGAAGAACCGGTTTTCGAAGCCCGCAAAATCGAGCCCGACGCCTCCTACACACCCAGAATTGCCCGCACAGAGCTGCCGTTTTATTATTCCCTGGCCCAGTTCCTCGGCACAGAGGGCAAAACCCGCCTCGAAATAGATTTTTTCGTGCCGGTGGAAAAGGACCCCGGTGCGTATCACGATGCCGAGCCGATCGACACGCTGTATTATTCCTACAGCGGCCTGTTTCGCAATCGCTTTTTTCAGCCCATACAACGCCGGCAAAAAACACAGGTTGTGCTGGTGGAACACGATGGGCCGGATCATTTTTTTGCGGTCGAGCGGCTCAGCTTTCTGCTCCCCCCAAAGTCTCTGGAAATGACAGTTCAGGTTATGGACAGCACGGCACGGCGTCTCGGATACCGCAAATCGAAAATATCGGTTCGGGATTTCTCCGCTCCGGCGTTGCAACTCAGCGATATCCAGTTTTATCGCATGGCGCCGGACTCGCAGCAGGTGATCCGCAAAAACGGGCTGTCTCTCGCTGTTTACCCCTCGATCCGTATTTTGCGTGATGAGCCCCTGTACTGTTATTTTGAGATATATAATTTTAAAAATGCGGGGATCGAATCCGCTTATGAGGTCAGTTATGAAGTGCGCACAGACCGGGCGCGGATCGGCCTGCTGGAGAAGGTTTCTCGTTTTCTCAACCGTGAAAAGGAGGTCAGCCTGAGCCTGGCGCAGGCACAGGATGTCCCGGGCGACCGGGCGGAAGAGTTGATCGCCCTTGACCTCTCCAGCCTGCCCGGCGGCAAGTATATTTTGAAGGTGACAGTCAGCGATACCAAAAACAAACAGATATCAGTCAGTACAGAAAAGGAAATCGAACTGGAGTAAGTTGAGCTTCCCCGTAAGACTGCACCAACAAGCCTGTCATTTGTAGAGTGCCGCGGCAGCAGCAGTGGCAGTACAGAAGAATGCAAGTGCGGGATAACGATCTCTCTGACAGGTGAAGCCGCACGAAATGCCCGAATCAGCATACCCATAAAGCACAC
>WFTM01000187.1 GCA_015485525.1 Candidatus Zhuqueibacterota bacterium
CCGACACTCGTGGGAACAGCGATAACCGGCACCGAGACCAGCCCGCCGACAACACTGGCCAGAGCGCCTTCCATACCCGCGACCACGACGATCACCCGGGCACGCTGCAGGGCCTCGCTTTTCATCAGTAGCCGGTGCAGACCTGCCACACCAACATCGAACAACCTTTCCACGCGGTTGCCCATCATCTCTGCTGTAATCACGGCTTCTTCAGCAACGGGGATATCTGAGGTACCGCCTGTCGCAACGAGCACCCCGGGTGGGTCGCTGTCCGGGCTGTGCGGGCGCAGATAAATTGCGCGTGCGACTTCGTTCCAGCCTGCCCCGGCCGTGCGGCTGCGCACAGCAAGATACTGCTCATGTGTGGCACGCGTCGCCAGCACTCTCCCATGCCGGGCTGCGAGACGGGCAAAAATTTCCGCCACCTGTCGCGGTGTTTTGCCCGGACAAAATATCACTTCCGGAAAGCCGGTGCGCACGCTGCGGTGGGTATCGAGGGTGGCAAAACCGAGGTGTTCGCTCGGAAAATTCGCCAGTTTATCACAGGCCTGCTGCACGCTCTCTTTGCCATCGCGCACGGCCTGCAGCAGTGCAATCAGTTTGTCTTTATCCATGGCAGAGAATAGTGAGATTTTTTCAAAAAAGAAACCAGTTCGTGCGCATGAGTAGAATTTTTCATCCTGCAGAATAATGGACGGCACAACGCCACGCGTTGCATCCCAAATGCAAACAGCCCCTGCCGTGACTATGCGCCTCGACAGGGGCTGATGGTGCTTTTTTTCGCTCAGGAGGAGCTATGCGGCCACGCTCTGGCCAACGGCCTTGCCATTTTTCTGCGCAGAATTTTCTGCGGCAGAAGCAGACTCAAACTGCTCCTCTTCAGTTGAGCCAGCGAGAGACGTGGTCGAGCTCTGACCACCGGCAATCACCTGTGCGACATCGTCGAAATAACCGGCTCCGACGAAACTCTGGTGTTTGACAGCGCGGTAGCCGTCGGTCGCTTCGAGCTCAAACTCGCGTTCCTGCAGTTTCGAATAGGCCGCCATGCCATGGTCTCTATAGGCCTGCGCCAGCTCGAACATGCTGGTATTCAGGGCATGAAATCCGGCCAAAGTCACGAACTGGAACTTATAGCCCATGGCACCGAGCTCACGCTGGAACCTGGCTATGGTGGCATCATCGAGGTGGCGTTTCCAGTTGAACGAGGGCGAGCAGTTGTAGGCCAGCAGCTTACCCGGGAACTCGCGGTGGATGGCTTCGGCAAAGCGGCGCGCTTCCTCGAGGTCCGGATGCGCGGTCTCGCACCAGAGCATGTCCGCGTATGGCGCATAAGCCAGCCCGCGCGCGATGGCCTGGTCTAATCCACTGCGGACATGAAAAAATCCTTCCACCGTACGGTCACCGATGATAAACGGGCGGTCGCGTTCATCGATATCGCTGGTCAACAGGGTGGCGCTGTTGGCATCGGTTCGGGCAATCAGCACAGTCGGAACATCCATGACATCAGCCGCCAGCCGGGCGGCCACCAGTTTTTGTACTGCCTCTTGTGTGGGAACCAGCACCTTCCCTCCCATGTGGCCACATTTTTTCGCGGAAGAGAGCTGGTCTTCGAAATGCACGCCGGCTGCCCCGGCTTCGATCATCCCCTTCATCAGCTCATAGGCATTGAGCACCCCGCCGAAGCCGGCTTCAGCATCAGCCACGATGGGCGCGAACCAGTACGGTGCGTTGCCATCCTGCTGGCCGTGGGTGATCTGGTCCATGCGCTGCAAGGCGTTATTGATGCGTTTGACCAGTTGCGGCACGCTGTTGGCGGGATACAGACTCTGGTCCGGGTACGTCTGGCCTGCGGCATTGGCATCTCCAGCCACCTGCCAGCCGCTCATGTAGATCGCCTTGAGCCCGGCCTGCACCATCTGCACAGCCTGGTTGCCGGTCATGGCGCCAAGGGCATGGACATAGCCTTCTTCCTCGTTGATCAGTTTCCAGAGACGCTCAGCCCCGAGCCGGGCCAGGGTGTGCTCGATTTTTACAGAACCGCGCAATCGCAGGACGTCCTCTGCAGAATAGGGACGCTCGATACCCCGCCAGCGCGGATCGGTGTTCCATTGGTTCAACAGCGTGTTTTTTTCGCTCATGACAGCCTCCAAAAAATTAGCCTGAAAAATTGCAACCGTACGAATTAGGTCCATAGCCTGTATTGTTCACAAAACTCTTTAAGAGTAGGCGCAACCACTTTAATATTTTATATGTTTCAGCTTGTAATCCTTTCAAATGTAGTTTTTGAAAGACTTGTATATCTCGCAGTGACGCAGAGCACGCTGTTTATTGTTTTAGCAGAAATTAACCATTCTTTCTCTGCGCTCACTGCGTCTCTGCGAGAATAATGCAGGATAGTTATGTTTTCCATGCGATTTGGACACCGCGTCTGGCCGGCGGATTTGTGCCTGATGGATGCCGAACTTCGCCGGGTGATCTTCTGCCATAATATCAAGTAAAACCAGCCCGGGCATACGCGCTACAATGGTACGGATGAGGTGCTCAGGAATTCATCAAATGATTTCTTCAAAAAAATACGCTTAGCGTCTTCAGCAGCAACACTAAAATCGACGAGCACTTTGTTGAGCTCATGTTCCGGCATACCGTTGCTGTTCCGGCGTATCTCGTCGTTGATTTTTCCCAGCTCCTGTTCAAAAATGCGCTCGACCAGAGCGGGTGTTACCTGTTCGCCGCTGGCAAGGCGAATGCGATGGTGCAGCCATTGCCACGTCTGCGCGCGGGAAATTTCCAGCGTGGCCAGGTCTTCCATGAGATTATCCCAGGCAACGCAACCGATATCCTGATTCCAGCCCTGCATATAAGCAATGCCGACGCGGATATTCTTGCGCAGGCCGGCCATGGTTTTATCACCATCAGAACGGGGCAGCAGATCGGGATATTTGTCGAACTCTTCGAGCATGACATCGGTCTGGTTTTCGCGCTGGAAAGCAGAGAGCGCCGGGCCGATAAAATAGGGATGCGAAACCCAGCAGCCATCATGGCCGATGGAGGCCTCGAGCTGCTTGTCTTCGACAACCCTGGCGGTCTGCTCCTGGCGCAGTTGTTCGGTTTTCCCGGGTGTGAAGGCCGCCATGCCGCCGATGGCAAAAGCACCGCGGGCGTGACAAATCTTGATCAGCCTTTTGGCGTAGTTGAGCATCCACGGCCGGTTCAGGCCAATGCTGCCGCGGTCCGCCATGATGCGATCAGGATGCAGCTTGAGCACCTTGATATCGCTGAAAATCTTGTCCCAGCGGCCGACATTGAGACCCGCGGCATGCTCGCGAATCTCGTAGAGAATTTCCTCCATCTGAAAAGCTGCGGGCAGGGTTTCGATGAGAAAAGTTGCCCGCAGGGTTCCTTTGGGCACGTGCATATGTTCTTGCGCCAGCTCAAAAAGCCGGTTCCACCAGCGTGCTTCGAGATAGTGTTCGCATTTTGGGATATAGTATTTCGGCGTTTGCCCGCGTTCCACCTGCGTGCGTGCAGTATGGAAAAAACTCATGGCAAAATCGAACAGGCCGGCGGATACAGGCACACCATCGATGAGCACGTTCGATTCATCCAAATGCAGGCCACGAACGCGCACCATGATTTTCGCCATGTCCTGGGGATCGAGGCGGTAATGCTTTGCGCCATCGGTGAATTCCAGGCTACCCTGTACTGCGCCGATGAGGTTGTGCACCCCGGCGATGACATTTCGCCACGAAGGCTTCATCGAGTCCTCGAAATCGAGCATGGCGGTGTCCGCGCGGAAGCCATCCTGATTGCGGCTGAGCATATTGATGACCATTTTGGTGCTGTTGATCGGCCCGGTAATCTCGAC
>WFTM01000188.1 GCA_015485525.1 Candidatus Zhuqueibacterota bacterium
CCACGCGACATGAATGTCGCGGTACAGCATGGGGTGGCCCTTTCAGAGCGCCCGGCGCAGAAAAGCCTCCAGACCCTTCACAACGGCCTCTGCAACGCGCCGTCTGTACTCACCATTGAGAATGTACATCTCTTCAAGCGGATGCATGATAAATGCCGGTTCCAGCAGGATGGCCGGCATGGCGGTCTGGCGGCAGACATACAAACTCTGGTAGGTCACGCCGTAGTTGGGCAGCGGCGTAATTTTTCGCAGGTAATCGTTGACATAAGTGGCGGGTAAATAGCTCTGGCTGGTATAATAATACACGCCGGAGCCTCGCAGCGGGAACGGATTGACGCCGTCAGGCAGGGAGTTGAAATGCATGCTGATGAAGAGATGCGCACCGGCAGCATCAGCGATGAGCGTGCGTGCGGCGAGGGTCACGCCTGCGGTGTCGTTTCTCGTCACCATCACGGTCGCCCCTTTTTCCTCGAGAAGCTTTTTCAGCAAACGGGTGTACTCCGGCGTAACCACCTTTTCCGAGGAACCCGTCGGGCCGGTTGCGCCCTCGTCCGGAGAATGGCCCGGATCGAGACAGATCAACAACCCCTCAAAGGGTAATTCCGGGTTAAAGCGCTGCACAGGAGGTTTGCGGATTTCAAGAATGAGATCAGTGTTATCATAATAGACGCGATAGCCCCACTGTTGCTTCATATTCAGCCGGATGGTGTATTCATATTCGTCATCTGCCATGCGGCGGCCCCGGATTTCGTGCAGTATCGGATCGCTGAAATCCTTCCGGAGCATGTCCGGCAATTTTGCTGTGCCGTACAACCGCAGGCGCAGTTGCTGCGGCCTGCGAGTCTGCAGTACTGTTACAGCAAGGCGTCGCTGCAGAAAAATGCGCAGGCGCACCAGGTCGGGTTCGCTTTCGCTGCGCGCCAGAACAGCGGTCGCGGGTTTTGGTGGTTCCAGCGAATCAAGCGGAGAAAAAGCAGTAGCCGGAATCCAGAAGCGGCTCTTTGCCGACACAGAGACGTGCAACGAATTGCCGTCGCGCGCTTTTTTTCTCACCAGCGCGCCCTGAGGCAGGATCAGAATCTGTCCACGCTTCCTGCCCGGCAGGCCGCTGCGCACCTCGCTGTCGATTATGCCCCAGTACTCCCGGGCCGGATCGAGAACACGCAAACGCGCCGGCGGCATGAGGCGCACGCTGTCCGCCGGGTCAGATGATAAGGTGAACATCACGGTGAGAGTCGAGTCAAAAGAGCTGGGCGCCGGAACCGGCAGAGTTGTGCCATACACACCGCGGACTTTGGGCAGAAAAGGCAGGCGGTCGCCGGCAAAAACTGCTTTACGCATGGAGCGCCGTCTTCTGCGCGAGCTCATCTCGCGCAAGGCGCGGCTGGTTCCAAGCTCGGGGATGTGCACAAACGGCTTTTTGCCGCGAGCAGTTTTGGCCAAAAAGGCAGCATGCTCGCCGGGGAACAGTTCATATTCAGCAGCAGGGAAGAAAAAACTGGTGTCAAAACGGGCCGGTTCTGGCGGGGTTTCAAAAAGATAGTCCGGAATACGCACGCTGCGCAGCACGCGTGTGCTATCCAGCCCATCGATGGCGAGGCAGGAAAAACGAAACACACCGGGGGAGACAGGCACTACGGCCATAAACGTGCCGTTGACATATTTTTTTGCCCGCAACCCGTTGACGAAAACCGGCACACCGGGCGGTGTGACATGCCCGAAGACATAGGTCGAATCACCTGCCTGTACGACATCGCCCTCTTCCGGATAGACCACGGTCAATTGCGGGGCCGTCCCCTTTTGTGCCACCACAGCACCAGATAGAACGAGCAGTAAAAATGCGGTCTTGTACATAAGATGAGCTGTGCGGGCCGGCATGTCAGGTCATGTAGTAATCATCGCGCAGCAGAACATCGATTTCCGTGCCCTTGCCCACTTCCTTCTGTTCCTGCGGGCAGATCAGGTAAGAGTTGCAGTGCGCATAACTGGCGACATCACCGCTGCCGCGCGTATCCAGCGGGCGGCAGAAGAACTGACCTTCCTCGTACCATGTTACACTGGGATGATAGTTCTCGCGGTTGGACTTGTTGCGGAACATGCTGGTCAGACGGGCACGCACGATCTGATTCTGCCATGTCGGATACCCCATCATCTTGCGCAGGGCCGGGCGCACGATCACTTCGAAAACCGTGGCGCCGGAGACCGGATTCCCGGGCAGGCCGAAGACCGGACGGTTTTCGTACAGGGCAAAAACCGTCGGTTTGCCCGGTTTGATCGCGACCTTCTGGAACAGGATGCGCAGGCCCAGCTCACGGAAGACATCATCGACATAATCGAGGTCGCCCATGGAAACACCGCCGGTGATCAGCAGCACATCGTAGCTCAGGCCGCGCTGGATGCGTTGTTTCAGGGCTATCTTATCGTCTTTGGCAATTCCGAGCAGATCGCACTCCAGACCAAGGGCGCGGCAATGGGCCTGCAATGATGAGCTGTTGGAATTGCGTATCTGTCCCTGCATGGGCACCACCGAGGGTTCAACCAGTTCATCGCCCGTGGCGAGTACTGCCACACGCGGTGCGGAGTAAATTTTGATATGCGTGTGCCCGGTCGCGGCCAAAATAGAAATCGCTGCCGGGCTAAGGTATGTGCCCGAAGTCAGCACCACATCGCCGCGGCTGACCTCGCTCGCTGCCGGCACGACATTTTGCCCGGCACGCACGGCTTCGAGAATGCGCACCTCGGTATCATCGCGACCGGGGCCGGTTTTTTCCACTTCCCGGACTGCGTCCGCGCCGGCCGGCAACGGAGCGCCGGTCATGATTTTGGCCGTCTCTCCGGCTGACAGGCTGAAGCCCGGGAAAGACCCTGCCGGAATGAAACCGACCACACGCAGAGCAGCAGGGGCAGATGCGACATCCTCACTGCGCACGGCGTAGCCGTCCATCATGCTGCGGTGAAAGGGCGGCATATCCATATCGGAAATGACATCCTCGGCGAGCACGCGTCCGACGGCATCGGCTATGGAAACCTTCTCAGGTGCCTTGCGATTAGTATGGTTCAAAACGATATCTACGGCTTCGCGAACAGTGATCATGGGGTCTCATCCAATTTGGCTATACGAAAATTGACCTCAAAGAGCCGGCGCAGACGCTCCCCGGCACGCCGGGCGTCCTCTCTTTCATCAAACTTGCCGATGACGACGCGATAGAACAAACGATTTCTGGTGCGATATTCGACGATTTCAGCTGGATAGCCTCGCAGGCGAAACCACTTTTTCTGGCTCTCCGCATTCGCGCGCACGCCGTACGATCCCACCTGCACGGTAAAAACCTCCCGCTTATCTGCTACCCGTTCTATGGCCAAGCCGGGCTTTTCAACGCGCGGTTCTTCTTTCGAGGCGATCGGCTTTTCTCTGCTGACAGCGCGCTCCTGTTGCTCTGCTTTCATCTGCGCCAGCAGGCCGAGGTCATCCTGCGTGCGCTGCCGCACCGTTTCGGGAACATGCCGTGAGAGCAGCTTCTGGTACAGCAGCAAAGCGGTGTTGTATTCTCCGAGCAAAAGGTGGCTGCGGGCCTGCAGATATTCGGCTTCGTTACGAACAGCAGCATGCGGATAGCGATCGACGAGTTTGCCGAAAGCCTCGGCCGCACGGATGTAATTGCCGCGGGCGAAATCCATCTGCCCGAGACGAAAAAGGGCTTTGGCGGCAAAAGGAGAAGCCGGAAAGCTGGCTAAGATACGCTCGAACTGGGCGCGGGCATTTTCGCCGCTGCTGTCGAGCAGGGCGGTGAAATAGAGCAGCTCAGGCGAATCCGGCCAGCGCTGTGCGAGTTTATGCAGTTCAGCGCGGATCGCCCCGGTGCTGCGTGAGGTCAGCAGGTCCAGAACCTTTTTCTCGGTGATCTGGCCCTGCGATGAGAATGGGAAAAGAAAAAGGATGGGGATGCTGATTAAAAGGCTGCGAAAGACTGTTTTCACTGTGCGAACCATCCCTGGGCACATGCGTAGTTTTCCGGCACGAACGGCGGTCATTCCTGTGCTTTTTTCGAGTTGATCATAGCCAGAGCCTGTTCAACGGCGAGGATATCCTGGCCGTCGCGGTGATAGTAACGGACGAGATGCTCACGCGCAGGCACATAATCCGGATTGCGTTGCAGAACGCGCTGGCACACTTCGATCGCCTGATCGATTTCACCCTTTTTTTCGTGCAGCTCGGCCAGAGCCAGAAAGGCCTGCCAGTTTTCCGGACTTTTACTGATGACCTGATTGTAGATATTGCCGATCTCGCCGAACTCGCCGATTTCAAACAGCATATCTTTGATACGGTGCAAAGCTTTGGAAGCAGCATTGGGAGCCGCCTGCACGAACTTCTTGATGGTTTCCAGCGCATCGTTGTTGCGCTCGCTGCGGATATAACTTTCGCACAGCTCCAGATGGGCTTCGGTACACTGGGGATAGATTTTGATCGCTTCGCGGAATGCTGTGCGCGCCTCTTTTTCGTTGCCCGCTGCCACATGCTGCTTGCCCATCTCGACACGGTACAGAGCCAGACGCGACTTGTCTTCGCTGCCTTTCAGTTTGGCAACGGTTTTATACACCGAAGCTGCTTTGCTCCAGTCGCCCAGGGCTTCATAAATTTCCAGCTCCTTTTCCCGCGCCTGCAGGTCATCTTTTTTGATCTGCAACAGTTGCTGCACTGTTTCAAGGGCGAGCTTGAAATTCTTGCGCGCTTCGTAATCATCGACAAGGCTTCGCAGGATCTGCAGGCGCTGAGAGGGCCGCAAACTGGTACGCGCGGTCAGGCTCTTGTGCACTTTGATCGCCTGATCGACCTGGCCCATATCGCGCAGGATATCGCCGATCTTGAGGTAGGCATCGATGTTGGTGGTGTCTTTACGCACCGCCTGGCGAAGTTTATCCAGAGCCCGCTCCTTTTCACCGGAAACGAGATAACTCAGGCCGGCAGCATAATCAGTCGCAGCGTCATCATCCTGTTTCCCGGAACGCCGGGTTATAAAAAAAGCCAGGGCTGCCACAATAAAAAGCCCGACAATGATTATCAGAAAAAGTTCGACTTCGGTCATCATTTTACCATGAATTGATCCAGTCATCACCCCGTCTCTCGGGGTCATAATAATTGCCAGAAAACCGTCACTGCCTACTGTTTCTCCCCTTCTGCCTCCTCAGTCTGAGCAGGCAGAGCCGCCGGAGGTTCTGCGGGCAGGGCTTCGGCATCAGCCTCGATGGAGAGATTGCGCAGGTTATCCAGCTCCTTGCGCAATTGGGTGTTGCTCGCACGCATTTTGCGCATTTCGTTTTTCAGGGCAAGAACCTGAAAGATGGAAAAGAAAAGCCAGAAGATCATGCCCAGGCCGAACGAGGCATAGACGATGAGCCAGATGGGCAGAGGGCCGGTCTCAATTTTTCCTTTCAGAAAAACAACCGCGACTTCCTGTGTCGTGTTCTGCAGCGCAAAGCCAAGGATGAGAAGAATGACGACTACGGTGAAAATCCATCTAAGTGCCCACATCTGTGATCTCCTCTGTTCTCTGATCTGAAAATATTCTCAAATTGCAGGATGGATAAGTAAAAAAAGGCCGGGCGCAGGACGCGCCCGACCGGATAGAATACTGGAATCGCTGATCACGATTCTTTCTTTTCTTCTTCTGCATCTGCGGCTTCCGCATCATCAGACGCCTGTTCCTCCTGGGCGGCATCTTTTGCTGCTTCTTCGGCGGGAGCAGCTTCTTCAGCGGGTGCTTCGGCTTCGGCAGTTTCGGCTTTGGATGCATCAGCTTCTGCTTCCGGCTGTTCAGCGGTTTCCGCGGCCTTTTCTTCAGCAGGTGTTTCGGCAGCCGCGTCCTCTTTCTGACCGGCTTTTTCAGCCACAGCGCCTTTTTCATGAGCGAGTTTTTCAGAGAGAATGATCTTCTTATTCTCCGCGTTGAACTCGATCACAACCAGGCTGAGGGTATCGCCGACAGCGTAGCCATCCGAGGGCTTGTTGATGTTATCCTTGACCAGATGACTGATCGGCACGAAACCGTCAACATCGTCGGGCAGCTCGGTGATCACACCTTTGTCGATCATGCGTACGACCTTGCCCGTGGTTTCGGTGCCGACCGCATAGCGCTCGGTGAAGGTATCCCACGGATTTTCGCGTGTCTGCTTGTAGCCAAGGGAGATACGCCGGTTGGCTTTATCAACATTGAGTACGATCACATCCACTTCATCACCCTTTTTCAGGACTTCTCCGGGGTGGCGGATTTTCTTGGTCCAGGACAGATCAGAGATGTGTACCAGCCCGTCGATGCCCTCTTCCAGCTCGACAAAAGCACCGAAGTTGGTCAGATTGCGCACCACGCCGTGCTGCGTCGAACCGACAGGGTAGCGCTCTTCGATCTGATCCCAGGGATCTGGCTCGAGTTGTTTGAGGCCGAGAGAAATCTTCCTGCCCTCGACATCGAGGTTGAGCACTTTCGCTTCGATCGTTTCGCCGATGGAGACGACTTTCGATGGGTGGCGGATATGCTGGGTCCAGCTCATCTCTGAGATGTGAATCAGGCCTTCAACGCCTTTTTCGATTTCGACGAACGCGCCGTAATCAGAGATGCTGACCACTTTACCGGTAATCGTGCTGCCGACCGGGTATTTCTTATCGACATCGATCCACGGATGTGGCTGCAGTTGCTTGAGACCGAGAGAGATACGGTCTTTGGCTTCATTGAAATCGAGGACCTGGACTTTGATTTTATCATCGAGGGAGACGATTTCCGAAGGATGGCTGACACGACCCCATGACAGGTCGTTGATATGCAGCAGGCCATCGACGCCGCCGAGATCGATAAAAACACCGAAATCGGTGATGTTCTTGACCGTACCTTCGAGAACTTGTCCCTTTTCGAGGTTGTCGAGAATTTTTTGCCGTTGTTCTTTGAGGGTTTCCTCAACCAGTACGCGATGCGACACCACGATATTCTTGCGCATCTCGTTGACCTTGACGATGCGAAAATCCAGCTCACGGCCGATGTAGGCATCGAAATCGCGGATCGGTCGAACGTCGATCTGAGAACCGGGCAGGAAGGCATCCACGCCCATGAGATCCACGACGATACCACCCTTGATCCGGCGTACGCAGGTGCCACGAAGCACCTCGCCGCGGGCATGGCTGTCGACGATCTTTTCCCAGACTTTCATGAAGTCGGCTTTCTTCTTCGACAGCACGAGCTGGCCGTCGGTATCTTCCACTGTATCGAGGAAGACTTCGATTTCGTCGCCGATCTTCAGTTCTTCTGGCTTGGAAAACTCTTCGATAGGAATAACACCTTCAGACTTGAAGCCGATGTCAACAGCGACTTCGCTATCGCCGATGGCGAGAATCTTGCCGGTTACCAGCTCGCCCTCAACAAATTCTGCGATGGTGTTATCGTACAGCTGCATGAAGTTGTTGTACTCTTCGTCATCGTATTCCTGATCATCTTTGAGCTCAGAAATATCGATAACTTTGTCTTCATCCGCAAAAAGATCGGTTTTCACCGGTTTCTTCGCTTTTGCAGCCGGTTTCTTTTTTTCGGAAGCAGACTCATCCCCGGCAACTGCCGCGGTCTGAACCTCTTCTTCCGGGTTAGGGGTTACGGGTTGATTTGAACTGTCAGTCATGAAATTATACCTCCTTAGGTGTATTTTTTACCTTTCCAAAGTCCGGGAAAGGATTTTTTTTGCATCATCACTTCAGGCCACATGCTGGGCCTGAAAGGCCTCGACGATCGCATCGACCTGCTGTTCGATACTCAGCTCAGTCGTATCCAGCTCGATCGCGTCGTCTGCCTTGCGCAAGGGCGAACTGGCTCGCTCGCTGTCCTTGCGGTCCCGCTCGATGAGGTCGCGCTTCAGCTCTTCAAAAGAAATTTCTACGCCTTTCTCCCTGAGCTCAGCCTTACGCCGGTGCGTACGCGCTTCCACCGAAGCAGTGAGGAATATCTTTAAATCCGCATCAGGGAAAACCACTGTACCGATATCTCGCCCTTCGACAACGACATCGGCGTGGGCAGCGAGCTTGCGCTGCAGGGAGACCATCAGTTGCCGCACTTTCGGATAGCTGGCGACAACACTGACATTATTGCTGATCTCCTGCATGCGAATGGCCTCGCTGATATCACGGCCATCTACCGTGACCCGGGTTTTATCTGTTGCTGAGTCGATTTCAAAATGTGCCTGGCGTGCGGCTTCTGCGATGGTGTCTTCGTCGGAGAGATCGATGCCTTTGTGGAGTGCCAGCCAGGTGACGGCTCGGTACAACGCCCCGGTATCGAGATAGGTAAAACCCAATTTCCGCGCCACCAGCCGCGCGGTGGTGCTTTTGCCCGAGCCGGCAGGCCCGTCTATTGCGATAATTCGTGTGCGTTTCGTTTCCAAAGATCTGCCTTTTTGCGACAAATTTTGAATATAAATAACCCGGGATGAAAATACAATCAAAGAATGCAATCCCGGGGTGATCGGTTGAGAATCAACAGGAAAGAGAAAATCTCATAACCTGCTGTTATTTATAATATTATCCAAAAATTGACAAAAAATGAATTTTCAGTACCAAACCGTGCGAAAACATCAGAAGCCGCGCCATGCTGTTTTCCAGCCTATTTTGCCGGCCGCTCACGCCTTCATGCGCGCGCCTTTCTCCTCATGGTCGAGAATCCAGCCGACGACTTTGCCGACATTGATCTCGCCTTCGTCAAGCCAGTAGGTGCGCTCGCGGTCAAACTGTGAACTGGTATCATTTTCCGGGATGGCGTTCAACTCTTCGAAGATTTCCAGCATGCGTTTTTTCCAGGTCAGCATATTTTCCCGTCGCAGATCGACCCAGCCGTCATAGGCCCAGCGCTCGACAGCCTCTTCGGTGATCTCCATCTCATCCGTGCCGCGGAACGGAGGAATTTTGATCGCCGGGCCGCGCAGAATTCGCTTGCCATCAGGCATGAGAATCGGCAGGCCGATGGAGATGATCTCGGAACGCAGTTTTTTATTGCCGGCGATGGTCTTCTCCAGAACCCGAACGAGCTCTTCCGGTTCTGCGTCGCGCACGGCTTCCATGGTTTTAAAACCGAGCTTGAGAAGATGGGCTTCATAGAGCAGTTTCGACAGCCTCGGAGGACCGAGCAATTCGAAGGCAACACTGTCACACCGGTGCTTTTCCACCAGGTCCTGCATGATTTTCAGCGCGCGCTGGCGCAGAAGGCCGGCGCGATAGGTTGGCCCCATGGTGGCATTGTCCAGGGCATTGATGATGTCGTGCCCGGTGTTGCCGCCCTTGATTTCATAGACCACATTGCGGGCGATCTCCTCCGGGGTGATCACTTCCATCTGCCCCGTCGAAGAGATAGCGGCAAACTCAGCCTGGGAAAAAATGCCGTTTTCACCGGTATCGATGTACACGGATTTGAAGACTTCACCCTCGAGTTTCTGCGCAACATCGTCGTCGTGCAGCGGAAGCTTGCCCTCCAGCGCTACGGCATTTTCCGGTGGGCAATCATAGAGCTCGATCGGCTTGCCACCCTTGCGTACCGGCCCATAAGCGATTTTTTTCCACGCTATCGCTGCTGTCGGTTTGATTTCCTTGGTGATCGGTGCATCCGGTGTGCGCGCCATGAGAAAGAGCAGCATGGTGTGTGCCCCGGCGATGGATGATTTGCTCAGCAGCACACGGGAGGGTTTTTCTTCGGAATGGGTGTACGGTATATTCAGTCCCATGCCGCCGGTGCCGCTGGTGCCGATTTTGAAATAGAACTCCGTGCGCACGCGCCGCATCGCTTCGTAAAGAATCTGCACATGCCGGATCAACTGCGGAACGTACAGAGTACAGAGCATTTTCTCCACATCACCGAGAAAATTTTCCGGCATTTTGCCGGTTTCCCGGATGCTGGCGAGGTCGCTTTTGAGATGAAAATAACTGCTGAAAATATCCTGGTACGCCACTGCTGTGGCTGAGTTGATGCAATCCACCACAAGATGCGGGCGAAAACGGCTGATGAGCTGGTAGAGATGACTGCGGCCGAGGACCTCGTCGGAAAATTCGCCCAGCACATCGTCGATCAGACGCTGGCGTGCGTCTGCGCTCTCCATCAGTTCGCGGCGCGACATCCCCTGAAGGCTTTCAGGCAGGAAGATATCTCCCCACGCCGGGGTGATGATGGTGTCGGGTTGCAGCTCATTTCGTAATATCTCGCAGGCTTCAACCGACTCTGCCTCGCTCAGGGAGGCAACGATGAGTTCATCCGGATTCTCCTTGAGCACCTTGCGGCAGATTGCCATGCCGACCAGGCCTGCCCCGCCGAGAACCAGTACACGCTTATTCATAATTTCCATGTCACAATCCTGTCGTTGCTTTGAGTTGCTGCAGTTCTTTATCGCTCAAATAACGCCACTGCCCCGGTTTTAATGTCCCCAGCTTGAGCGGCCCTATCTGCACGCGAACCAGTTTCGTAACGCGCAGACCGAAACGGGCGAACATCTTGCGCACCTGGCGATTTTTACCCTCGCGGATGGTAATCGCAGCGTATTGGCGCCTCGGATCTTTACCAAAATCCAGCTTACCATGCACCAGCACCCCCTTGTCGATGGTCACGCCATCGCGAAACTTCTGCTCAAGGCCTTTTTCTGCGGGTTTGTTCAAAGTGACGAGATAGGTTTTTTCAACTTTGTAGCGTGGATGGAGCAGGCGATTGGCAAATTCACCATCATTGGTGAGCAACAGCAGACCTTCGGAATCGCGATCGAGGCGGCCGACAGGAAAGACACGCGCAGCCGTGTGCACGAGATGGAAGACGGTTTCGCGGTTCTTTTCATCCTTTGCCGTGGTGATGTATCCCCTGGGTTTGTTGAGCATGATATAGGTGGGTATGGTATCGACAAAGACGGGATTGCCGTCAAAGACGACGGAATCCTTCCCTGCGATGACCTGGTGCCCGGGCGAGGTAATGCGCTCGCCGTTGACACGCACCTGGCCGGAGAAAATATACTTCTCGACCGAGCGCCGCGAGCCCAGCCCGGCCTGGGCCAGGTACTTATTCAGACGGATTTTCAGTTCTGTCGCCATCACCCGCCTTTTCCGGTTGTTGTGCTTGTGTTTCGTCCTGCCCGGAAGCCTCGGTTGTCTGCCCATCGTCTTCCGGTGTTTCAGCGAGCACTTCTATGATCTCGTCTTTGAATTTGCCTTCTTTGAACAGCTCTTCGATCTCGCGCGGTTTCGGCAGTTCCTGCAGGTCGTTGATGCCAAAATACTCCAGGAATTCGCGCGTCGTCGAATAGAGCAGCGGCCTGCCCAGTCCCTCTGCCCTGCCGCTGATGCTGATCAGCCGTTTTTCGAGCAGGTTTTTGATCACGCCGTCTGAATTGACACCGCGGATCGCAGCCACTTCCGCCTTGCTGATCGGCTGTTTGAAAGCGATGATCGCCAGCGCCTCCAGCGCCGCCTGCGACAGTTTGTTCTTGGTGCGGCCGTGATACATCTGCTTGATCCAGCTCGCATATTCCGGCCGGGTGATCATCTGATAGCCGCCGGCCACCATGGTAATCGAAAAAGCACGGCCGCTGCCCTGATACTCCTCATTCAGCTCATCGATGATGCTTTCCAGACTGGTACCGTTCAGTTCATCAGCGAATTGCTTTTTCAGCATCGCCAGGGTGACAGGTTGATCGGCTGCGAAGATCAACGCTTCCACAACCGATTTGATATCGGAATGTTCCATCATTTCCTTTTTATCCAGATTTCACCAAAAACCGAAGACTGGTTGATCACAACCACACCACGCCGGATCAACTCCAGCAGGGCGATAAAAGTCACGATCATCACCAGCCGGTTCTGCAGTTTCTCCATGGTTTCATAGAAGAGAATCTGATCGTTGTTCTCGTGCAACTCTTTCAGCAGATAGTCCATCTGTTCCTCAGAGGTCACGGATATGGTTTCCACGCGGTGCTCGGTTACGGTGGGCGCTTTTTTCAGCACATCTTTGAACACGCGCATCAGATCGAAAAGCGAATAGTTCTGATCCGGCTCCCAGTGGACCGGCTCTTCATCATCACCGAGGTCATAATCGAAAAAGCGCCGCGGCCAGACAAGGCGGCGCGCCTGCTCCAGGTCGGCCATCTGAATCGAGACTTCCTTGAAGCGCTGATACTCCAAAAGACGGCGTACCAGCTCATCGCGCGGGTCTTCCTCTTCTTCCTCATCCTCCACCGGCGATTTCGGCAGCAGCATTTTCGCCTTGATGCGAATCAGCGTGGCGGCCATGAGGATGTAGTCGCTGGCTCCCTCGAGGTCGAGCATTTTGATCAGATCGAGATATTCGAGATACTGCTGCGTCACTTCAGCGATGGGAATATCGAACAGGTCGATCTCATTCTTCCGGATCAGGAAGAGCAGCAGATCGAGAGGCCCGTCAAAAGTGTCGAGCTGAATGTGATAACTCATGTTTTCACCGGTATAACTGGTTCCAGCTCACCGAGCTGCATGGCGTGGCGCACTTCTGCCATGGTTGCAGCGGCCTCGGCGCGGGCGCGTTCTTCTCCGGCATGCAGAATATCCCGGACTTCGTCGGGGTGGGCTTCATAGTAGGCCCGCTTCTCACGCATCGGTGCAAAATAGTCCGCTATCTTTGCCGTGCAGTTTGCTTTGCAATCAACGCAGCCGAGGGCGCCGCTCTCGCAGCCGGCGCGGATTTCATCAATTTCGCCGGGATTGAATTTCTTGTGATAGGTAAACACCGTACACACATCCGGATGTCCCGGGTCATTGCGGCGGACTTTCTGAGGGTCAGTCACAGCCCGGCGGACTTTTTTCTGAATGTCCTCAGGAGGGTCCGACAACAGGATCGTATTGCCGAGAGATTTGCTCATCTTGGCCTTGCCATCCAGCCCGGGCAGCCGGGCAAAAGTGGTCAGCCGGGTTTCCGGGATGGGAAAGACCTCGCCGAAACTGCTGTTGAATTTACGCGCGATCTCACGTGTGATCTCCACATGCGGGGCCTGATCCTCGCCAACAGGGACGACCTGCCCCTTGTAGAGCAAGATATCTGCCGCCTGCAGCACCGGATATCCCAGATGGCCGAAGATGATCGTGTCCATGTTCAGATCGCGTACCTGCTCCTTGAGGGTCGGGTTGCGCTCCAGCCGCTCTTTGGTGATCAGCATGCAGAAAATCAGAAAAAGCTCTGTGTGTTCCTTGATCTGTGACTGGCGGAAAACCGGACTTTTTTCCGGATCGATGCCGGCGGAGAGCCAGTCGATGACCATATCAAGGGAATTGGCCAGCAAATCGCCGGTGTCCAGGCTGGTGGTCAGGGCATGGTAATCAGCGATGAGATGAAAATTCTCGAACTCCCCCTGCAGAGCTATCCAGTTTTCCAGCGCTCCGACATAGTGGCCGATGTGTAACTTGCCTGTCGGCCGCATTCCGCTCAAAATTCTCTTTTTACTCATATTCTCCCAGATGAGGTCAGGATCAGGTTAGGCCATTGTACACAGCAACTGGCTGCAGGGATACACCCCTGTTGACGCATCGAGCCGCGTTTGCCGGGTGAAAACCGGAAAACTCTTTTTATGCTTCAGCGGTTCGTCTTTTCGAACCGGGAATACAACCAGCCAATATGCACTATATTTCGATGAAAATCAAGATACACATATCGCAAAAGAAACACACACCTGCAGATGCGCGCGTTGCCTGTAGCCGGCAGGGAACAAACTCTTCTGTTTTTGATCCCACTCCGCATCTGCTATGTCAGATAGAGATACGGCTTCCAGCGTTCATCCATGGTCTTGATATCCTGGTAGATAAAAAACAGATAGCTCGGTTTGCGCGGTGTGCTCAGCAGTTTCATTCCCGCCTGTTCCGGCGAACGGTCCCCCTTCCGGTTGTTGCACTGCACGCAGGCACAAACCAGATTTTCCCAGGTATCCCTGCCGCCGCGCTTGCGCGGGATGATGTGATCCACGGTCAACTGGCCGCCCGGCGTGCCGCAATACTGGCAAGTGAAACTGTCCCGCTTGAGGATATTGCGCCGCGACAGGACAACACCCTTGCGCGGGATACGCACATAGTGGCTCAGGCGTACGATGCTCGGGAACGGCAGCGACATCGAGATCGAACGAATGCGCAGGTGGTCGTACTTTTCGATGATCTCCGCCTTGCCGAGAAAGAGCAGGATCACTGCCTTCCGCGCCGTGATCACACTCAGAGGTTCATAGTTCTGATTGAGAATAAGCACCTGACGTTTGAGTACCGTTGCAGACATGGTCACGCATTCCGTTTAAAAATTGACAACTGATTTCCCAAAAAAACAGAAAACTTTTCCGCCACCCGCTCATCTCCAGCGCAAGATACGCATGGATGAATGAGCCGGGTCAAGCATCACCATACGATTTCGCGGCAGCCGCGGCCAAAAGCATGTCCACCTTCCGGCAGAGTCGCGGTGGGGCCCGCATGTGTATGGGAACTGTTTTCCTCTGTATTCTTAAATCTGTTCAGTCAATTGTCGATACGTGCCGTTGTCGGTCCGCCTCCCCCTGTCCTGCTCAGATGTTCTCCCTGAGCAACGCGATGAACTCCTGCGGCGGCCGCAGGGGCCGTCCATCTTTATTGATAAAAATATGTTCTGTATAGCCTTCGGCGAGCAGGGTACCGTCCTCGCCTTTAAGGATGTAGTCGATATGTATCCGTGCACGCGGCAGCTCGCGGATCTGGCTGATGATGCTCACGATCTGGTCGTAGCGTGCTGGTGTTTTATAGCGGCTGCGCACCTCGATCACCGGCAGCAGCCAGCCTTTTTCTTCCAGTGTGGCATAGGGCAGGCCAAGCTCGCGAAGCAGCTCGGTACGGCCGATTTCGAACCACTCGAGATAGCGCGCATGGTACACCAGCCCCATCTGGTCTGTATCAGCGTAACGCACCCGTACCGTTGTGTGGTTCTCGATCATGCGCTCTGCCTGCTGTAATTTTCATAGAAGCCCATGTTCTCGTATTTTTTGATGCGTTCAGCAACCAGTGTGGCCGCATCTTTTTGCTGCAAAGGCGCCAGTTCCTTTAACACGGCTTCCTTCAGCATTTCAGCCGCAGCGTCGAAATCCCGGTGCGCACCGCCGATGGGTTCGCGCACGATAACGTCGATCACGCCTTGCTTGAGCAGGTCATCAGCAGCGAGTTGCAGGGCTTCGGCAGCGATGGAGGCCTTGCCGGCATCCTTGTACAAAATCGTGGCACAGCCTTCAGGCGATATCACGGAATACCAGGTATTTTCCATCATCAAAACCCGGTCGCCGATACCGATTCCCAGCGCGCCTCCGGAGGCCCCCTCGCCGATAATGACGACGATGATCGGCACAGGCAACTTGGTCATCTCGAACAGATTCCTGGCAATCGCTTCAGCCTGCCCGCGCTCTTCCGCACCGATACCCGGGTAAGCACCCGGCGTATCCACCAGCGTCAGAATCGGGCGGTTGAATTTTGCCGCCAGCTTCATCACGCGCAGGGCCTTGCGATAGCCCTCAGGGTGCGCCATACCGAAATTGCGGTACAGCTTCTGACGCGTGTCCCGCCCTTTCTGGTGGCCAATGATCATCATTTTTTCTCCACCCATGGTGCCCATGCCTGCCACGATAGCCGGATCGTCGCCAAATGCACGGTCGCCGTGCAGCTCGACCCAGTCATCGACGATGCGCTCGATGTAATCCAGGGTATAGGGCCGCTGCGGATGGCGGGCGAGCTGAACCCGCTGCCAGCGCGTCAGCTTCGCGTACACGTCTTCCTGCAGCTTGCGGGACTTTTCCTGCAGCCGGGCGATTTCGTCGTCGAGTTCGATGCCCTCGGTTGCAGCGTAGTCCTGCATTTCTTTTATCTTCTTCTCCAGTTCGAGAATGGGTTTTTCAAAATCGAGGATAAACGCTTGCATGTGTTACCTTCCCAAAAGGTGATGATGTCGGCGTATGGCGCGGTGCCTGCGGTTCCGTCTCATGCCGAGCCGGCCCGCACTCACACGCGAAATAGTGCTTTAAACAAAATCTCCAGATCCAGAAGCGGAGAATAGTTCGTCAGATAGAACAAGACGAACTTGTCCTGCTCTTCCTGCGTCAGCGCTCTGTGGTGATTGACCTGCACCAGCCCGGTAAGGCCGGGTTTGAGCGCGATTTCTCCGGGTAAATCCGGCTGGCGCGTCTGATCGTGCACAGCACCGACCAGGGAGAGATCGCCTCTCAGGACATACCACAACCACGGCAGTTTTGCGAACCAGCCACCGCGCGCCGGTGTGGAAATCCTCAGCACAGAATCAGCGCCGAACACCTCTGTCTCGATGCGCTGATTGCGCTGCACCAGGCTGAGAAGCGCATAGATCGGTGCACCCAGCAACAGAATCGGTGCTGACACAGCGATATCCAAGGCACGTTTCAGCACCTGATTCACAGGGCGGGCCAGCTTATAGTCGATATCTACCAGCGGCACATCACTGATATCATCGATGCTGGCCTTACCGATGATGACATCGATGTTGCTGGGAATCAGTTTGAAATTCACCCTGCTGTCCCGGCAGGAGGCGATCAATGCCAAAATCCTGTCATAGGGAATGCGCTGTGTGCTGAAGACAACTTCCTTGATATTACGGCGCTTGATCGCCTCTTTCAGGCGATCGGTCGAGGTGATCACTTCCAGCCCATGGTAGCTTTTCCCGACATCGCTCTCATTCAGGCTCACAAGCCCGACGATCTCATAACCGTCGCCGATCCGCGTTTTCAGTTTGGGCACGACTTTCTCACCGCCGGCAAAATCTCCAACCACAAGAGTGGGGCGTTCGAGCAGCATGTGTCCGATGGTTGCGCGGAAGGGTGCCAGCCCGACGAGATAGAGCAGCTTGAACAGCAGCCGCCAGCCACCGAGGAGGAATATGTTCATCCCACCGGCGAGCAGTACGACCGCACGGGAAAAAGCATATTGTTTAAAAAAGAACGTCCAGGCGCTGTTGACGATAAAACCCGCGAGGGCGGCAACAGTGGCGCGGAAGAAAGAAAACTTCCAGCGCCCGTGCGAGCCGGCAAAGTAGAGCGACAACAGCCAGACCGTCGTGTAGATGACGTTGACCGGCAGATAATCCAGCCACACGTCTATGCTGCCAAACTTGATTTTCAGCGCCAGCGCCAGCGTGCCCTGCATGATAAGCACATCCACAAGCGGCACGGTCAGACGCTCAAATGCGGTCTGGGCAAAGCTCAACGCCGCACGCAGCCAGATAGCCAGGATCAAAAAGTAATAAGTTACAAAAAAATAGCGCTTTCGTAAATGCTTTTTTACAAAAAGCGCCATGGACTTGTAAAAGACCAGCAGGCTGTCCAACCGGCTGCGCTTGCTGCTCTCGCCCTTAAAGTGAACGATCTGCGTATCCGGAACGTAGTGGATGTCCCACCCGGCTTCGACCGTGCGCAGACACCAGTCGAGGTCTTCGCCATAGAGAAAAAAATCCTCATCGAGCAGCCCCACCTGCTCGAACGTTTCGCGCCGCATCATCATAAAGGAACCGGAAATAGCATCGACGCGCGCGGTTTCATTTTCCGGCAGATAAGTCAGATTGTACTGCCCGAAGAGCCGGCTTTTGGGGAAGAGGTAGCTGAGCCCGGTCAGGCGCGTCACCGCCACCCACGGCGTCGGATAGCTGCGCCGGCAGGCCAGTTGCAATGTGCCATCAGGATTGAGCACCTTGCAGCCAACCATACCCGTCCGGGGGTGTTTTTTGAGAAAATCGATCAGTGTGACGAATGTGTTTTCCCGCGTGATGGTATCCGGATTCAGTAGAACCAGGTAGCGACCGCGTGCCCGACGCAACGCCATATTGTTGGCGACGGCAAAGCCGAGGTTTTCGTCATTGCTGATCAGAATCACTTCGGGGAATTCACGCCGGATCAGAGCTGCACTGCCGTCATCCGAGGCGTTATCGACGACGAAGATTTCGTGGGAAAACGGTTCCAGCGCCTTGCGTAGGGAGAGCAACGCCTGCTGCAGAAACTCCTTGACGTTGTAATTGACGATGATGATGGAGAGATCGACCAGCGTGCTGTCCGCCGTGGACACAGTCACCTCATCGGAGCCGGTTGCGCTCACCGAATTTCTGCTTTCTGTCGTTTGCGCCATGGGGTCTTTTTCTGCTGCACGGAGGTCATTTTTCATCATCAATCGTACCGGCCGGATGATGATTTTTCGACGAAGAGCCTGTCACCCTTTTCCCGTAGCAGGGGCAGAACATCGTCGCCGGCACCCAACCGTATGGGTGAGTTTTTCTGTCACTTCTTCCTGATCAGGTCCTGAAACTTCAGCCACCAGACCATCACCGCGGCCTCGAACATCACCTTGCGGGACATTTTGCTGCTGCCGCGCTCGCGATCCGTAAATATAATGGGCAATTCCTTTATTCGAAAGCCTTTTTTCCAGACCTTGAAGTGCAGCTCGATCTGAAAGCTGTAGCCGTCGCTGCGGATGTTCTCCAGATCGATGGACTCGAGCACACGCCGCCGGAAGCACTTGAAACCGCTGGTGCAATCCTTCACAGGCAGGCCGGTTATAGTACGGGTGTACCAGTTGGCGAAAATACTCAGTATCAGACGAGAGAGTGGCCAGTTAATAACATTGACACCCGTAAGATAACGCGAACCAATGGCCAGGTCGCATGTTTCCATTTCAGCGAGCAAACGCTTGACATCCGCAGGGTTATGGGACAGATCAGCATCCATCTCAAAGATAAAATCATATCCTTTGCTGATGGCAAACTGAAAGCCGCGCACGTATGCTGTGCCAAGGCCGAGCTTGCCAGACCGCTCGATGAGATGCAGACCGCTGTACTGCCGCTGTAATTTTTTCACCAGTGCAGCCGTGCCATCCGGCGAGTTATCATCGACGACGAGCACCTCGAGCCCGCTGATGCCGAGATCAAAAAGGCGCTTCAGCAGCACTTCGATATTGGTGATTTCATTATAGGTTGGAACGACGATCAGCGTTCGCATGGCTTCCTTTTATCCCACTTTTTCCCTGTCCGGGATTCATTAACGTACCGCGACATTTATGTCGCGTCCCTGCCTGCGCACAAAAGCAGCCTGAATTTCCTCTCTCTCGTGACACCGCTCCTGCGGTGTCACGGCTCCTGCGGCCGCACACAAGCGGAACGAGATAGTATCTGCCCATAAGCACGCGCCGATACCGTCGAGCTTACGGCACGTCGCGGCGCTGCCATTCATCCCAAAGCAGCTTGAATTACGAATAGTTTCGTACCCTGCGACATGAATGTCGCGTTACACCAGCCTGTGCTGCTGTAACTCCATTTCCTGCTGAAACTTCAACAACCCCTCCCTGCTTCCGGACATGGTGATGCCAAGATCCTGCACCGCTTTCTCGATGATAAATCCTGACCGCAACGGCCGCGGTGCCGCCTGCCCCAGCTCGCTGGTTTTGATGCGCGAAATCAGTCCGGCATCCAGTCCGAAGACCTCGGCGATCTGGCAGGCAAAATCGTAACGGCTGAGCATTTCGCTGCCGCTGATATGATAAACGCCGGAATGCGTGGAACGCATCAGCGCGATCAGGGCTTCGGCCAGCTCCGAAGCCAGGGTCGGGTTGCCATACTGATCATCGACGATGCGTACTTCCCGGCCCTGCTGCAGCATATCGATCAGCCATGTGACGAAATTCGGCCGAGCAGCCGGGGCCGTGCCATAGAGCACCATGGTGCGTGCGATGGCATAGTCCGCACCAGACAGCCGCACCTCGTTTTCCGAGGCCAGCTTGGATTTGCCGTAGTAACCGAGGGGATTCGGCTTGTCGCTCTCGCGATAAGGCCCGGCCTTGCCATCAAAAACATAGTCCGTCGATACGGTGACGATGCGCGCATCGATCATCCGCGCCCCGGCAGCGAGATGTCCGACCGCTTCGGCGTTGACTTTCCAGCATTGCTCGCGCTCGTGCTCACAGGCATCGACGTGGGTGTAAGCTGCTGCGTTAATGATATATTTTGGATGAAATTTCTTCAGCAGAGAGATCACAGTATTGCGGTCTGCGATATCGCCTTCAACATAGTCGATGCCCTCATATGCCGCTTCCGGCCGGAACGAGCGCACCAGCCCCAGGGTCTCATAGTGACCGCGCAAACGGGCACATAAATTGGAGCCAAGCAGGCCCTGAGCACCGGTCACGAGTATTTTAGTGGGTAAAATCTGCATGGGGTTTGATCTTTTCCTCAAAAAGTTGAGCCGTTACTGATCCCAGAAATGTCGTATTCAAAGTCGCAATTCGGGTAGCGAATTCCGCTGCCGGAAAAAATTCATGCCCGGAGAGCAAAGCCGTAAACAGGGCTGCGCCATAAGCATCCCCACAGCCGATGATATCGCGTACAGCCGAAGCCGGCAGCTCATGGCGGTAATGACGGATTTCTACATGGGCACCGGTGCGATATCCGGCGAGCACACCCCGGGCGCCGAGAGTAACCGACACACCCTGCGGCCCCTGCAGCAATACACGCGTGATAAACCGCCGCAGCTCCTGCTCATCGCTGGCAGCGAGATCGCCCAGCAACGCAGCTTCATGTTCATTCATCTGTACAAAATCAGGACTGGACAGCCAGGTCTCCCAGTGCTCTGGCTTGCGATAGAACCGCCTGCCCTCATCGGAAATTCCCTGAGCCAGGGTATGGAAATCAAAATAGACCGGGCCACGCCCGTGCTCTTTCAGCCACAACAGGGCCTCGAGGGTGATGTCGGCTCCGGAGATCATATTGATGGCGACGCCTTCGCAATCAGCGAGCAGGCGACAGTCATCGGCATCGAGGGGCGGCAGCAGCGGTGAGGTAAACTCATCGCGCTCCGTGGCAGATTTGTACACCAGGCGCACGCTGGTATTCGGTGCCGGGTCCGTGATGAGCAAATCCATGTTCACACCCGGCAGTTGGGCGAGACGGTTTTGCAGATCAGGTAGAAAATTTTCTCCCACCCGGGCGAGAGGATACAGATCGAAGCGATCCCCTGCGAGGAAGGCGGCATAGGCCAGACCGTGATACAGCCCACCGATACTTTCAAGGGTCTGGCCATCCAAGGTACAAATTTCATCGCGAATAAAGGTTCCGACCCAGGCAATTTTCTTCTTCATCTATTTCAGCCGGGAACCTGTTTTTTTGAATTCAGCGAGTTTTTGCTGCAGTGCTTCTTCGTGCAAAGAGAGGATTTCAGCACAGTACACCGCGGCATTGGCCGCTCCGGCCGTGCCGATAGCCATGGTCGCAACCGGCACGCCGGTCGGCATCTGTACCGTGGCATACAGGGCATCGACTCCGTTGAGGGCTGATCCGGGCATGGGAACGCCGATGACCGGCAGTGTGGTGTGCGCAGCGATAACACCGGCCAGGTGGGCTGCCATTCCTGCCGCTGCGATGATCACCTGGATGCCATTTTCACGTGCAGACTCAGCAAAGCTGGCTGTTTCGTGCGGATTGCGATGCGCGGAGAGAACGTGTTCTTCGTAGCTGATTCCGAAATAGTCGAGGTACTTCTTGCACGGTGCCATACTCGGCAGATCACTCTTGCTGCCGACCAGGATCGCGACTTTGGCCATGATGTGACTCCTGATTTATTCTGGTTAGTCCGCTTCACTCAGCGGTGTTTTTTTCAAATCCTGCGCCGTGCGAAAGGTTCGGGCCATAACCTCGAGCTGGCGCATGAATACCTCTTTGCGCTTACCCGGGGCAAAAACTGCGATATCGATCATGTATGCCCGGCGCGTCTCTTCATCGTAAAAGGCAAAAATCTTCAACGGACCGCCGGCGATACGCTTGTTGTTTTCCCACAACCCCTGAAAAACCAACGCCCAGCGACCGGCGATTTCATCTTCATAAAACGTGTACAGCGTATCGACAACGACGTCATCTTCATAAAATAACCGGCCGATTTCATTGCGTTTTTTTATCATCCACTCCCGGTCTGTAACCAGCGAAGGATCGTCGGTCTCTTCCCAATGCACGAACAACCAGCGCTCAGGCGAGGTCCGGCGCAAATGCACAAACCCGGCTTCGGGAATCTCCTGATAGACGACGTAATCATGCTGCACGCGCAGAGTCCAGCCGTATTTCTGCAACAGCATGTCCTCGATGTCCTTCTGCTCATAACGAGAGAACATCACCTCTTTCGTGCGCTTGAGGGAGTGCTCGCGCAGGATGGAGAAAATATAGTCCGCGTTTTGCTCGATACGGTCGAACAGATCGCCGGCTGTGGGCGCAGCCAGCACCAGCAGCATCTGCCCTTTGGCCCACGGCGAGTCCTTACGGAAGAGGTAGGCTTCGCCATTCTGCACGCGCTGCTTCATACTCTCGGAAAGCATGGAACGCACCTGTTCCGAAGTCTTGTCCTCGCCATCGAGCGTGCCGAGCATAACCACATTCTGGCGCACAGCAGCAGACCGGAGCTGCTCCGGCGGCATGTACTTGATCTCGAATATCTTCTCCGGCCAGGGCGTGCGCAGCTCGCGCTCGATCGCCGCACCGAGGGCAGGCGTGAGCATGGTGTAGAGCATCGAATCAGCAACCACGGCGATGATGTGATCCTGCCCCAATGCTCTGCGCTGCGTTTCACACCCGGACGTTCCCAGGGCAGCCCAGACGCTCAGCGCAAGCATCAGGACGATTCCGTATAAACCCGTCTTTTTTTTCATCGCTTCTCTCCACTCCTGAACTGAAAATTTCATGTGCGCCCGTCCCGCCGCTCCGGCGGGGTAACGCAGCCAAACACTCCACGCTAAAACGCCCTTTCTGTGCGGCACACGACGTGCCAGCATCGTGTGTAGAATACAACAACCCGCCATACGTTTCACAGAACACCGTCATTTCCGCCAGATCGTCAACAACGTGGACCCGACATAGTTTCTCATATCAGCAGAAAGCACGCCCGCGAGCAGAGCTGCGAGGCCGACACCGCCGGCCTGCACCAGGCGAAGCAGCTTGCCTGCGGTGCTGCTCCCGCTGCGTTGCGCGCCGAGCTGCGCGCTCATCAGAGCATTGAACAGCGCGTCGAGGTGCAGTGAACGGATGCTGCGTTTCTCAAAACCATGCATTTCCATCATCATGCGCAACGCACGGGGCGTGAAGTGCTGCACGTGCCGGGGCGTATCGTAAGCTATCCAGTTTTGCCCATACACGCGCGCATCCAGGCTGGCGGCATTGGGTACGGCGATGATCAGCAAGCCGCCTTTTTTCAGCAAATCACGCATGCGTACAATGGCCCGGTGCGGTTCGTACAGATGCTCGATCACATGCCATGCAGTGATGACATCAAAACTTTCGTCCGGCGAGGGCAGAGCGTCGAGATCGCCGCGGATGACAGGAAGCCTCAGCGCTTCGACAGCGTAGGCAGCAGCCCGGGCATCGCGCTCAACACCGCGTACCTGCCAGCCCGCAGCCTGCATCTCGTGCAGGAATTCTCCTGTGCCGCAGCCAATATCGAGCAATCGCCCCTTGCGCCCGCTGTATTTCTCGATCAAGCGCCGCTTCCAATGATTGTTGAGAGTACGCAGGTGTGTGTACAGCCGCGCTGTGGCCCCGGCTTCACCGGCAGCGGAGACAAAGGGTGTATAAGCCTCGTGCTCATAAAAACGCCCGCTGACCGATTCGTCCGGACGCGGGTTGAGATAAATCAGCGAACACTTGCGGCATCGCACCAGATGATATGGCTCGCCTGCCTGTAATTTGAAACGATCCGGCACCGTGAGAAAAGGCGCAGCATCGGTATCATGGCACACGGGGCAGGTCGTGCGCACCAGAGGAGCAGATGAACTGGTTTCAATCACGTTCGAGATGTCCGTTACCTAAATAAATCCGAATTTTTCCATGAATACATCAACGCTTCGTGCGAGGGCCTCGGGACGGCTGAAGCGCATCCAGCACTTTGCCGGGCACAGTTTCCGCTCACCGGATTTTCATTGCGCAAAGCGCTCTTGCGTAGATATTGCGGAATAAATTTTCTTTCTGAACAAAAAATACTGCACCACCATGCTGTTGCGATACATGAACGCCATCACCTCACTGTCCGTTCTTTTTCTGAAACGAGCGATATCCCGGCGGGCGGGCAGCACAGCCGGGGCGCGCATGGCGACGTGTACGAGGGCACGCAGAATTGCGCGGGCCTGCGGCCAGTCCCTCTGCACCACGGCATGCAATCCGGCAGCAAACTCCATCAGCAGACGCAGGGGGAAAATCATCGCCAGCGTTGGCCAGGAGTAGTTTTTCAGCAGCATGATCAGGTTGTTGCGGTGGTTGAGATAGATTTTCTGCGGTGAATTCTGCTTCAGTGTCGAGCCGGCGTCGTGGTACACGACAGCCTGCGACACCAGTCCGACTTTATACCCGGCGATCAGCAGACGCCAGTTCAGATCGATCTCCTCCATGTGCGCGAAAAAAGACTCGTCGAGCATGCCGGTTTCTTCAACCGCGCTGCGGCGCAGCAGTGTACACGTACCACTGGCCCAGAACAGATCGACGTCCTGGTCGTACTGGCCATAATCTTCCTCGATTGTATGAAAAATACGCCCGCGCGCAAAGGGAAAGCCGAAAATATCCATCATGCCGCCGGCTGCACCGGCATAGTCAAACCAGCCTTCGTTGCTCAGGGAACAGACCTTCGGCTGCAGCGCAGCGTACTCGGGGTTTTGCTCTGCATAGGCCGCAAGTTGGGCTATGGTCTGCTCCGTGACCACAGCATCGTTGTTGAGCAACAGGAAATACCTGCCGCGCGCTTGCTGCATCCCCAGATTACAGCCACCGGCAAAGCCGAGATTTTCATCCGAGCGTACCACGCGCACGGTGGGATATTTTTCCCGTACCTGCCCGATACTGCCATCCGTCGAGGCGTTATCCACAAGGATGATCTCCATCACAACATCGCGGGATAACTTCAACGCCGCCAGACAGCGGAGCAGAATTTCCCTGCCGTTATAATGCGGAATGATGACGCTGACAAGAGGTCCGTTTTCCATCCCGGTCTATTCACTCAGTCGCGCTACGCGCCAGGGTAGCCTGAAGTAGAGAATCAGAAATTCCCAAAACATGCACTAAAGGGAATTCTAACTTATTATTTATTAAATTGATACCAACGAGTTATCCGCCATACACTTCAGCCAGGCAGGCTATTTCTCCTCACCTGTTCCGGCACTGTCTTTCTTGCTGCCTGTCAACGCCTGTAACTGTTTCTGTGTGTTTTTCGCCATCGGGTTTTCAGGATCAAGGGCAAGCCAGTTCTCGACCATTTCCAGGCTCTTGTCATAGTCGCCCTGCCGGCGCAGAATTTCGACGAGGTAAGCGTATGCCTGATACTGGCTGGGGTCTTTCTGCAAAATTTCGCTGGCCAGGGATTCTGCTGCCGCCATGTCGCGCAACTCCTGAGCATAATAGGGCACGAATTGCGACTTCTGCGCCGGCGTGAAATCGGTCCCGCGCAGCAGCTTGTCGATCCGTTTCTTCAGCTCCTCCGGCCTGCCGGCCTGGCGGTACATCTGCCCGATGAGAATACTCATATCCGGATAAGCCGGTGGTACCACTTCTTCCGGCATGGCCTGCTCCATGGCATCGAGAACAGCAAGTGCCTTGTCTTTCTCATTTTTGGACAGATAGTACTGCGTCAGTTTGAGGAAAGCAGAGCGGTAGTTGCCCAAAAGTGCGATAATGTTGTCATTATAATAGACATCCGGATTGTTGAGGTTGCGATAGGTGTATTTTTCAGTCAGGTTTTTATACAGCAGATCAGGATCAATATTCAACCCATTGGTTTTAACCGGAAGCACTCGAAAAACCAGTCCATCCATGCGCAGGTACTTATCGAGGCCGATCTTGTTATCCGGCGAGACCGTGACGG
>WFTM01000189.1 GCA_015485525.1 Candidatus Zhuqueibacterota bacterium
CTGTCGCGCAGGTGGCGCACGGCCCGCAGAGCAGCTGCTCCTTCTGGGCAAACGACAAGGCCGCTCATCTCGCTGAAGTGCTTTAATTCCTGCAGCAACTCCTCATCGCTGACAGCCACGGCAGTGCCGCCGCTTTCCCGGATAGCACGCAGCATGAGAAAATCGCCCACTGCCTGGGGGACGCGCAGTCCGGCTGCAACTGTGGCAGCATTTTGCCACGGCCGGGCGCTGTCAGCACCCTCTTCAAAAGCGCGAACGATCGGCGCACAGCCCGTCGTTTGCACGCTGACCATCTTCGGCCGCTGGCTGCCGATCCAGCCCAGTTTTTCCATCTCATCAAACGCTTTCCACATGCCGATCAGTCCGGTGCCACCGCCGGTGGGATAGACGATAACATCCGGCAGCTCAAACTCAAACTGTTCTGCCAGCTCGTAGCCCATGGTTTTCTTGCCTTCGATGCGGTAGGGCTCTTTCAGCGTCGAAACATCGAACCATTTTTCTGTTTTTTTACGTTCTGCAACGACACGGCCGCAGTCGGTGATCAGGCCATCCACCAGCGTAACCTGAGCGCCCAGCGCCTCGCATTCGATGCGAAACATCGGCGGCACGTCGCGCGGCATGAAGACAAAACATTCGATGCCAGCTTTGGCACAGTAGGCCGCTGTGGCACCAGCAGCATTCCCGGCTGAAGGAATGGCGATTTTCCGGACTCCGAGTTCAAACGCCCGCGACACAGCCATGGTCAGCCCGCGCGCTTTGAAAGAGAGCGTCGGGTTGGCACTTTCGTCTTTGACGTACAGGTTGGCAAGCCCCACGTGCTGGTTCCAGCGCTCCGGCTTGATGATCGGCGTCCAGCCTTCGCCCAGATTGAGACGAAAACGCCTGTCCTGTACCGGCAGCATGGGCGCATAGCGCCACAGGGAGTTTTCTGCCCGGTCGATGGCAGACCGGGGAAACTGTTCCGCTGCTTTGTCCAGATCATAACAGGCCAGAAGCGGGCTACCGCATTCGCACAGATTGAGCAGTGCGTCGCCGGCGTATTCCCGATCACAGCGCGAGCAGCGGATGTGTGTAAAAAATGAGCCGGGTGAGGACATGGTCGCTTTCTCCAACAGCATGGTGTGGGTGGTTAGCGGTTTAGCAGTTTAGCGGTTTAGTACCTGAAAAGTCAATTCTTGCAATTTTTTGGCAAGACTTCCAAAATCGAAATTTAGAACCGCTAATGAACGCAAATGATTTCAGAATTCCATTCGCGCTATTTCGCGACTATAGGCGGTCCCTGTTTGGTTCCGGCTTGTCCAGGTTTAGGGGTTTAGGGAGGTGGTAGCGCCTGCGCTTTTCAGCCGCGCATCTGCTTTTGCAGGAGCTCGGAGACCATCTTCGGGTTGGCTTTACCGCGGCTGGCCTGCATCACCTTACCGACAAAAAAACCGATCAGCTTGCCTTCGCCGCTGCGCAGACGTTCGGCCTCGGCCGGATGGGCAGAGAGCGCGTCGGCAACAGCCTGCTCGATAGCACTGCTGTCGCTGATTTGCACAAGCCCCTTTTCCTCAACAATCTGCTTCGGCGTACCGCCATTGGCGAGCATTTCGGCAAAAACCTGCTTGGCGATCTTGCCGCTGATGACGCCTTCGGTGATGAGATTCACCAGCTCAGCCAATGCTTTCGGCGCAACGCGGAACGCAGCGATGGAAATTTTCTCTTCCTTGATTACCCGCAACACATCGCCCATGATCCAGTTGCTGACCGCTTTGACATCGCGGGCTTCGGCGGCAGCACTTTCGAAATAGGTTGCCAGCTCGCGCTCCTCGGTCAGAATGGCGGCATCGTACTCCGGCAGGCCGTATTGGCGGGTAAAGCGCAACCGCATACTGTCAGGAAGCTCCGGCAGCTCTGCGGCAATCCGATCGCGCCAGGCATCATCGACCACCAGCGGCACGAGATCAGGATCCGGGAAATAACGGTAATCGTGGGCAAACTCCTTCGAGCGCATGGGTACGGCAACGTTGCGATCCGCATCCCAGAGCAGGGTCTCCTGGACGATGGTTTCGCCACGCCGGACTGCAGCGATCTGCCGGCTGATCTCATATTCCAGCGCTTTTTCGACCCCGCGCAGGGTGTTCATATTTTTCAGCTCGGTTTTCACGCCCAGTTTCTTTTCCCCAACAGGCCGCACAGAGACGTTGGCATCGCAGCGCAGGCTGCCCTGTTCCATATTGCCGTCGCAGATGCCCAGCCAGCGCACGAGCTGGCGCAGTTTGGCGAGGTAAAGCCAGGCCTCCCGCGGTGTGCGCAGGTCGGGTGCCGAGACAATCTCGATCAGTGGCACACCGCAGCGATTGAGATCGATCAGGGTTTCATCGCCGGCGACGTACTCCTCGGCATGCACGGATTTGCCGGCATCTTCTTCGAGGTGGATACGCACGATAGCGATACGACGTTTTTCTCCCTGCTCCGGCTCGATCTCTACATAACCATGCTCACAGAGCGGCAGCTCATACTGGGAAATCTGGTAGCCTTTGGGCAGATCAGGATAGAAATAATGTTTACGCGCAAAGATCGATCGCCCGGCGATACGGCAGTGCGTAGCCAGGCCCATGCGGATGGCAAACTCCACAGCTTTTCTGTTCAGCACCGGCAGCACACCCGGCATGCCAAGACAGACAGGGTCCACGTGCGTGTTCGGCGGAGCGCCAAAGGCCGTGCTGCTCGGTGAAAAAATCTTGCTCGCCGTCTGCAGTTGTGCATGCACTTCCAGGCCGATGACGGCTTCAAATTCCTTGTGCTGATGTTCACTCATGCCCAGTTTACCTCGATGCGTCTCGTCCGGCGGTTACGCCGGTCATAAAACTCCACATAGCCGTTCTCGCAGCCGAAAAGATACAGATCGCGCGTCACAAGCACATCATCGGTGCAGTATTTTTCCAGCGTTTGCCACTCACCGGCGCGGTACCAGCGGATAGCATCCAGACCACCACCGGATTTATGCTTTCCCAGCGTGGTGCCGGCAAGATTGTCGAGACTGACGCGGAAACCAAGAGTGCGATAGATACTGTCGAGCATGTCCAGTCCCGGCAGATCGTGTAGCCTGCGATCAGTGTATGGCTGCAGCACGGTATAATCGAATTTAAAAGAATTAAAGCCAACGACCAGCGGCGCGCTGAACAGCAGCTCGACCAACGCATCGGTCTGTTGCTCGCGGAAAACCTGAATGCTGTCATCCCGGGAATCGTACGCCGCACCGATGGATATGCCCAGTTTCGCGGTATTGGCATATCCGCCGACCTCGTCAAAGGTCCGCTGGGTTTCGAGATCAAAGACGACAAATTCGCGTTTCATGGTGCTCTCAGCCGTTTTGTTCAAAAAACCGGGCCGCACCGAGCAGGCTGATTTCATCGAATGCCGGCGCGATGCACTGTAA
>WFTM01000190.1 GCA_015485525.1 Candidatus Zhuqueibacterota bacterium
CACAACGTACAGAGTCTATTATTTCCGTTTGCTCAATTCGTTTTTGATACGGGGCAGTTCTTCTCTGTAGTACGCGTGCAACGCCGAGGTCAGCAAAGCGCATTTACTGTAGGCTCCGGCTTTCAGTTTAGAAGTCCGGCGCGTGACGTGTATCTGGCTGGCACCGGGTGCAAGGTGGGGGCAGTTGTGATTGTGCTCTGTGCAAATGAACATTCGGGGCAGGGTATCAATACTGACAGGATATGTGTGGGCAAGACTGACACCGCCTTCACCACGGTTACAGAGGCTGGAAATACGCTCGAGTTCCCGTGAAAAACGGAAGATTGCATGCTTTTCCAGCCATTTGGAAAGTTTCTCGATGTAGTTTTCCGAAATAATTCCTTCGCGGCTCATAGAAAAAACCGTGCTGATAGCTGCGTTCGGACTCATTGGCTCGACGCCCTTGCCGCCCATGATAAGGGCGACATACTTTTTGGTGAGCCAGAGGTTCTGGACGATTTTAGAGACCGGATCGCTTTGCTGATTAAAAGCATACTGCATACAGGTACGCGCCTGCACCAACTGCCAGACAGCAGAAGCAACCGCCCTCGGGATGCGCAGGCGCCGGCGGTACCGGACCAGCCTGCGGGCGAGTTTAAACGTATTGCCGGGTTTGTTGCGCACATCAAAATCGATGTGGATCAACGCATAGAGTATCGAAGTGGTGAACAGGTGGCGCAGGAACTCGTCGGAGGGAGCAGGCCTGTCGTCCAGCTCTATACTGCATGCAAACAGGGCCTGGCTGATGCCTTCATTCAACTGCGGGACAAAACCCTTGAAAAAAGAAGTCTGGTGCGGTTTTCTGCATTTATCATCGAAAAAAGCATAGACGATTTCATGGTTGGAGAAGACTTTGCCGGCGATGCGCAGCAGAGCAGTTTGGTGTTGCAAAAATAAGGAATAACCCAGTTTGCCGAGATAACGGGAACCCGTGATCTGCGCCTCAACGGATTCGAGAACGATCTTTTTCATCTGCTGCGCGATGCTTGCAGACTTCTTGATATCGACGCTCAGCTTCTTCGATGTGCTGGTTTCCGCGACCGTTTTCAGACGCGAGAACAGATGGTGATCGACCTTCTGGCCGGCCGGACAGAGCATGGCATTCTGGCCATTGCGGATGTCAGAAGCGAGGACGAACATGCTCGCTTTCTCGCTCAACATCTCGATGGGTTGTCCGACCAGAGTGCTGAACTGTTCGAATTCCTGCAGCCGTGCAAACCGGATGGATGTGCCGGAAAGTTCCATATATGCGACATGACCTTGCGTTCGGTTCGTGGTGTCTGTGCTCAACCCAGAAAACAACCGGAAAATCTCGGCAGTTCCTGTTAACGCAAGTATCGGCCGTGATGGAAGAATGCTTATCCGGCAAATGCGTCAGATGTCGTCGCGGGAAAGTCCGAGGATTTGTGCCCGGCGAACGATGAGCAGGTTGTACGTCAACGATGCCACGCTTCCAAATACAAAACCAGCAAAAAATACGATCAAAAGCGCGGGGTAAAGCTCATTGAAATAAGGCTCAAGAATCGTGTTGGTAAAAGCAAGTCTTTTGAAATAGGCCATGAGGTAGAGAATCATTCCGGAAATTCCGGAAGCAAAGCCAAAGGCCAGACTCAGCAGACTGTTGCTGCGTTGCAGCGCTGCAGGCGAATTGACCATGGCCTCGGGGCCACCATCGAGATCACCGGGAATATCGTGATCAGGGCCGATATTGAGCATGGACATGAGAGACCTCCTGTGTAACGTGAAAATCCCGACTTATTGAAAAAGGGTTGGGATAACGGAAAATTTCCTGGCTTACGTTTTTTCACCCCGCGTACAGCCGGTTCAGTGCCTGTAACGGTTGTTGCGCGCGATGATCTGGCTGCCCCAGAAGTAGGGATAGGGAAAGCCGAAGTATGGATTGGCGCTCAGTTCATCAATCGTCTCGAGCTGCACCTTCCGCAGACTAACTTCCGGTATGCCGCCACGAGCAAGGCGTTGCAGCAGAGCTGTGGCCTGGGGGATAGCCTGGGCTGCATCGACCTGCCAGAGATTACCGATCACGGTTTGTGCGCCATGGAGCAGAAAAAGTTTCTGCAGCCCGAAAATACCGGAAGCATTGTATGTTTTGCCTGCCGCTGTTTCGCAACCGATCAGGTACACCAGGTCAGTCTTGCTCCAGCTCAGATTTTCCAACTCTGCTGCTCGTAACCGGACCTTTTTCTGCCTGCCCGTATCCTCTGTCTGACAAGCAACGTCGATGTATGAGTTCTCGGGGAACTGCTGATCTGCCTGCCCGTGGTTGAGAAAAATATAGACAGAATAGTTTTTCCTGAGCTCTGCCTGTAACTGTGCGACCGGATCGCCATCGCGTGCAATACGAATCTCAGTGACGTGTGGAAACGTTTTTTTCAGCTCGCGAACAAATTCCCGGGCACCGCGAAATTCATAATCTGCACTGACGAGGATGCGCGGTTGCTCGAAAAACTTCTGATCGGCCTGCTTTTGGCCATACGCCATGACGATGGAAACGGCGGTGTTGTGCACGAGAAAACGCGGTTCGGTCAGTGTATCGACCGGCAGCGCAGCAAAGGCGAGATCATGCAGCCCCTCGTCCGGGATGATATATGTTCTGCGTGCTTTCAGGGTCTTTGCCTCTAATTCCGGCCAGGAGAACAAGTGCCGGTAGATAAAAAATCCCGTATTCATCAATTTTTCTAAATCTGTACTGCTCAGGTCGTGTGCATTCGCGGGTGGCCTGGCAAGCATGTTTCTGAACTGCTGCACGGCATGCAGCAGGGTGTCCTGCTCGACTTCGTGCCTCAGCATACCCCGTCCTGACGGATCGGCATAAAAGGCAAAGAGCGTGTCTGCGACGAGGAGGTAATCGATAACCAGGTCCCCTGCAGCAGGCAACGACTGTCCGGCCTGATCAGCGCCCGGGAGGTCGTTTTTGGCAGCCAGCAGTTCCGCGCCGGCAAGCATGCCGGATTTGGCGAAAGCCAGCTTTTCCCAGGCCCGGTCG
>WFTM01000191.1 GCA_015485525.1 Candidatus Zhuqueibacterota bacterium
TCAAGCTCAAGGGAGGTGTTCATGCAGGTTTCCATCGAATATTGCGTTATGTGAAACTACGCTCCACAGGCTCTCAGTTTGAAAGCCGCATTGGAAGAAAAATTTCCCGGAATCCAGATCACGCTGATCGAGTCATCCGGCGGGCGTTTTGAGGTAATGCATGATGGCAGGCTGATTTTTTCCAAAAAACAGACGCGCCGTTTCCCGCAACACTCGGAAATCATTGCAGCGCTGGAGACAGAGCAGGCGTGACCGGTGTATTCCGTACTCAGCATGGCGGTAGCAGGTTTGTCAGAAACTGCTGCCGTTTTGTGTGTGGAGGGTAGGGATTTAGCGGTCTAGGGGGAGGTATCTGTTATTCCGGCGAAGCGACGGAGCGGCTGATTGAAACCAGGCAACCGTGCGGAGTCAAGTAAATAAGTAGCAGTTAATTCAGGCTGATTTTTCAGGATATCGATGAAAACACGACTTATCTTATCCCTGCTCATACTGGCTCTTATGGCGTGTGGGCAGACACAAAAGGAGCCTGCTCCCATGCTCAATACCCGCGCTGTCGATGCGCTCATCACCTCGTTGCAGGACAGTCTGCAGGCGGAAATAGGCCTGGCTTTTTATGATCTCGAAACCGGTCAGGAATTTACCCGCAACGCCCGAACCATGATGCACGCTGCCAGCACGATGAAAGTGCCGGTGATGATCGAGCTTTTTCGCCAGGCAGATGCCGGCACCCTCTCCCTCGATGACAGCATCCGCATACGCAATCGTTTTGCCAGCATCGTTGACGGAAGTTTTTACAGCCTGACAGCGGATGTGGACAGCGACTCTGCACTTTACGACAAAATCGGTGAGTCCCTGCCAGTGCGGGAACTGATCCGGCGCATGATCGTACGCAGCAGCAATCTGGCGACGAATATTCTCATCGATATGGCTGGTGCTGAGAGTGTGATGAAAACCATGCGCAGCCTTGGCGCAGACACGATTCAGGTGCGCCGCGGTGTGGAAGACCTGAAAGCATACCGCAAAGGCTGGAACAACCGCACCAATGCCTATGACATGATGGTCATCATGCGCGCTATTGCAGAGGGCACGGCTGCCTCACCCGAGGCCTGCGCGGCCATGATCGACATCCTCAGCCAGCAGGAGTTTCGCCACAAAATCCCGGCCGGCCTGCCGGACAGCGTGCGGGTTGCCAACAAAACCGGCTCGATCACCGCCATCGACCACGACGCGGCGATCGTCTTCCCGCCCGGCCGCAAGCCTTACGTGCTGGTCGTGCTGACAAAGGGAATCGCCGACCACGGCCGGGCGCAGCAGGCCATCGAAGAGATTTCGCGGCAGGTCTATCAGGGATTGCTGGCAGGTGGTACTGAGAGGTGAGTCCCGTACAGACGTAGCAGTGGGGGTGCTGCGCCAATCTCCGGCCAGCGAGGACGGGAGCGGGCCTCCGTCGAAGCAAACGAAGTCAACCAGGGCGATGAGTTTCTGCGAGTAACAAATCTGCCCGTGTCGCTATACAACAACGCTTCGCGCAGGGAAGCGGGATCATTGAAATCACTTTGTTCCTCGAACTTATTTTCTCACGAAATACAGACAACATGTAACCTGAAGGATCTATCAGCAGCCCTGTGCTGCGTCAGGAATACATCAGGCTCACTATGAAACTAAAATCCGCATCACTGTTTCCAGCTTATGCTCTGGCCGCACTGCTCATGTTTTTCGGCTGCGGTGACAAAAATGAATTTACCGTTCCTCTCGCTTACCAGGACAGCAGTATGGGCTACGGACTGCCTTATTACGACACCTTTCGCATCGATCTCATCGCACCGGATTCTCTCGACTCGCTCGTGCGTCTTCCGGGAAATATCGGTGTCCGGCCTCTCGCCGCGCAGATCAGCCCGGGCAACACCGGTGAAGTGATCACGCTGCTTTTTGTCAAGTCCGGGGCACGGAACCTCTACTATGACCTGCTCTACATCGATCGCAACCGTGACGGCGACCTGAGCAATGACGGTCCACCGCGGAAAGGCAACAGCAGTTTCATCCGCGGGCGAGCACGCCACATGACCGAATTCGATACTGTCCGCTTTGAGTACCTCTGGCAGGTCAATGCCAATAAACGGGTAACCGAGAAACTGGTTTGCAAGCTGTTTTTCTGGTATCCGGAAAGCGGCCTGCCCTCTTCCAGCTTTATTATCAGGCAATCCTGGCGGGCAGGGACTTTTGCCTTTGGAGAGGATTCCCTGCTGGTGATACTCGTGGATGACGATTGCAATGGTATCTACGACACCCGGGACCGCTGGTTGTTGATGCCGAAAGACAGCCTGTCCGGGCGTTTCATCGGCCATTTTGACCAGTACCGCGAAACCACACAACTGGGCTGGTTTGGTGACACGGCATTTGAGCTGAAAGAAATTTCCGCCCGCGGTGATCGCGTCACCCTGCTGCGCAAAGAACCGGGGCTCAGCAGCGAAGAAGACTTACTGCAGGATGCGATCTATCCACCGGAGCCGCGCAGGCCACGCGCAGCACGCCGAGTCGAGTGGATGACCGACTGGCGCACGGCACAGAGAAAAGCCCGCCAGTTGCGTAAAAATATGCTGGCCTTCTTCGACGCGGAATGGAGCGGCCCGTCGATCGCCATGAACGAGCGCACATTTACCGACGCTGAAATTCTCGGACTCTCGGATAAATTCGTCTGCGTCAGAATCCCGGACAACAGTAACCGTGATTTGATTGCGAAATACCAAATACAGGATTTCCCGACGCTGATCATTTTTGACAGGCGCGGCAAGGAACTCTCGCGCGTCGTCGGTTATCAGCCTGCGGCAGAACTGGCGCTATACCTGAAATCACGTATCGCCGAGTGATGATGCAGCCCCTCGTGCGTGCTCGACAAAAATGGGGCTCTTTCTCACAGCATGTGGGTTGAGCAGGATTCAGCATGCCAGCCGGCAAACTTATAGTTTGTAGTGCGCGATTTATCGCGCCCTGTAAGTCGCTCATTTTTAGCGTGTATGCCCGGCACGCTTCTGGTTTTCGGGACAAGTGGTGTCTCGTTTCGCCGGTGGTACTGCCGCTGGAGCGGCAAGCTGGCGTCACACCGCAGGAGCGGCGGAATGGCGAAATGAGATGTTTGTAGTGCGCGATTTATCGCGCCCTTAAGTCGCTCATTTTTATAGAGTTTGCCCGGCACGATGCGAGTTTTCGGGACAAGTGGTGTTTCGTTGCGCTGGTGGTACTGCCGCGGGAGCGGCAAGCTGGCGTCACACCGCAGGAGCGGTGTGACGAGAGGAAAAATACAGTTACGGCAGATTCTCACAAAATCCAAGAACTTTTCAGGCCATGAACATCTATAGCAGAGTACTCAGCATACTGGTCTTCATGCAGCTCGCCATGCCCCTTGCTGCACAGAACGAACGCGTGCTCATCCTCGACAAGGCTATGGCACCGTGGCCCATGCTCACTGCCACAGCCGAACCATGGATGCGGGTTGGCTGCACCGTCGATTACCGCCGCTACCATCCCTTCCTCACCAGGGCTGATACGCGCGAGTACGATGTCGTCATCATTCTCGGCGGTCTGACGCCCCTCGTACCCGGCGCTGAGCTGACGCGGGAGGACATAGACCTGCTGAAAACCATGTGGGCTGCCGGCAAGGGGATAGTGCTCGGTTTTCAGCAGAATACCAATATCGAAGGTGCCAACGACCGTGCTGCAATGAACCAGTTTCTCCGGGAGATCGTCGCGCAGGTACAGATCGGCAATGTACTGGCCATCGAACCGGGGCGACGTTACCGTGCATCGCAGGGGCAGTTTGCATTTGTACGGCGCAAGGGTGACTGGCCTTTTTCCAGGATCAACCGTATTCCCTTCGGAGAGTTTTCGCCGCTGAAAATCTTGCGCAATGCGCGCGTGGAAATTTTCGCCGAGACCTGGCCGGAAGCCTTTTTTCTGAAAAAAAATCTGCGTTTTCCCGGGCCTTTTCCCGTCGGAGCCATCATCGAAAGCAGTAACGGCGGTGGCCCGGTTTTGCTGTTGCCGCGCTCGGTGCTCGGCTTTGCCGGTCCCGGCATCGGCAGCAACAAAACGCCGATCATCGACCGCCACCTCGTCGATTCCACCCGGACTTTCCTCGCAGATGTTGCCCTGCGGTTTCTGAAAATCCGTGCCGGCAGCAAGCTGAAGCTGACACCCGCTCCCTCGAACAGCGCGATTCCGAGCACGGCTGAAACCAGACTGACGAGCATCCCCGCCCTGGAGACGGTGTACAAAACGCCGGTCTTCAACGTCACGACGATGCGTTTTACAGACAAACATTTCCCCGGCAAAAAAACGCTGCAGCAGGTTCGCAAACGAATCCGCGAGCAGGCACGTACCGGCCCCCTGGCAGCATACCTGAAAAAACCTCTGGCGATTTTGAACAGCAGACTTCCCGAATACCGCAAAGATTCGCAGGTCATAATCCCGGCAAAAACATTTGCGCAGATCGACGACATCGCTCGCTTCGCCAGCCGGGCGGGCAGTACCATTCTCTGGGGAGTTGCCAACCCGCAGGCCCTGAGCGGCACACAAAATTACACCGATTCAGAGCGCCAGGCTGTGCGCCGACTGTGGCAGGAAACCCTGTCCACACTGGAAGGGAAAAATCTCACATGGTTTCCCGGTGTTGACTATCGCGACCAACGGTTGCCGGCCGGCCAGGCTGTCGGGTTAAACGGTGCGGTGCAGAATACATGGTCACCGCTGGACCGGACCTTCTGGGTCGATGGCTATTTTTCCCCACTGCGCGCTGCGCAAAAGGTTTTCGACGAGCAGAACGCCTCCCTGCCAGGATTTTTCTTCGATACCAACCTGTACAGCGCGAGCCCGGTACACAACTATTTCATGGGCTATGAATACGGGGACCAGGCATGGGCTCTTTTTCGCGCTGCTGCAAGCGGCTTTGTGGAAGACTACATCCTGCAGGCTGCTGCCGAGGAAACCGCGCCACAGCGACGCTTCGTCTTTCTCGTACAGAACGGCTTGCTGCCGCTGTACTACCTAACCCTGCAGGATGAAGTCGAGCGTTTTGCCCGTCATTTGCGCCGCCAGTTTGCTGCAGGGCCGGCGAAAACCTGGGGCGTTTTTGTCGATCGCCTGCCGGCGGACTGGTACAGCCTCGGTCTGCTGCGCGGCCTGAGCACGCCCGGCAATCCTGTGATCCTGCTCAGCTTTGAGCCGGACACCAAAGCCTATCTGCCCTACCTGCTCGAAATGGATATCCATGCCCTGCATGCGTTCGGCATCATCCCGATCCAATACTCGCTGAAAGAGCTGCCTGCCATGGGCCGGCTGGTCAAGGCGCAGCACGATGGCTACTGGCTCTCCTCACTGGAAGCCATTTTACAGCCTGAGGGTGTTCGTACTCACAACGGCACGGTCAGCGCTGAGGCGTATGCCCGCGCCATCAAGGCAGCCTTCGACAGCGGGAAATAGTCTCTTCCCCTGTCCACCCCTGCCGTACAAGACGGGCCAACGGGCACACGGGACAGGCTTGTGGTGTGCGGTCTCAGACTGCCGGCTGTCCGAAGATAAACACTCCGCGGTTCGCATGCGCCGGAGCTCCCCGGCCTTTTTTCCTCCAGTCTCTGTCAAACTGCATCGTCCGCACAATCTTATAGTATCCGATTGAACCACGTAATGAAACCTGCCTGTTCCCTGCACGGATAATCCGGCTCTGCGACTGCAAAAAAATAAATCTCCCGGAATGAAAAATAATTTTGCGCTGTTATGTTTTGCTGATATGCCGTATATTTTTTCTTCAACATATGAATATACATGCATATGTTGACATGACAGCTCGTCCCGCGGGCAGCACACGA
>WFTM01000192.1 GCA_015485525.1 Candidatus Zhuqueibacterota bacterium
AAGAAAATCAGGATTTGGCGGCTCACCAGGGAATGGTGCCCCGGAATTTCCGGCGACCTTTTTGCGGGAAAAAGTCTTTTTCCACAGGACGAAAAATTGCGTCCAGGAATGACCGGTCGATCTGGATGCCATCGACACTCGGGTCACTGCCGGGGAGTATGAAAATCGCCTGCGGCTTAGCCAGGTTACCGACCACGTCGATCTGGTCGAGCATGATCTTGGCTTTGCGCGTCGTGGTATCGATTTTCGGCTCCGGCACATCGGCGTTATCCGGGCTGACAGAGGATACAGAGGGCTTTTGAGGGTGTGCTTTCTTCTTTTCCTGACCCAGCGCATTCCCTGCGCTTGCTGCAGCGAGGCAAGCAGTTATGATCACAGTCGTAGCCGCAGTTTTCCAGTCCATTTTCACTTCCGGGTTTATTTTTCGTTATATTCTGATTTGTTGACATAACCGCCGCCGGTGGTCTCACCTGCCGCCGGGGCCGGGGCTTGCGCCAGTCCGAGCTCTATCGTCAGCTCTTCAGCTCGTGACCGGCTCTTGCTGATCCAGTCGTTTTGAATATTATTTTCCTCAGCCGTCTTCAGATTGGCGCGATAGTAGGTCAGCGCTTTTTTCTGCAGCGGCACGACCTGCTCCTTGAGTTTGGATTCGTACAGAGACAGACTGTTTTCATCCAACTGCTTCGGCCGTGGTGAATCCCAGTAAAAACGTCCAAACTCCTCAAAGGTCTCACCAATACGATAGAGCGCAGCCGTGCGCCAGTCAGCGACTGCATACTTGGCGGCCTTGGTATAGGCTTCGATCACGCGCTTGAAAGCAGCTTCCTTGCGCTGCAGGTTACGCTTCTGCGGTTTGACCAGCTTGATCTTTTTATAATCCTGAAAAAGAATTTCGCCGAGCATAAACTGCGCGTTGGCAGCGAGATAGTGATCGACCATCTTACCCTTGCCGAGCCAATTGGCATATCTGCGCAATACGTCACGGAAAACTGAACTCGCTTTTTTGTACTCCTTGCGCGCAAATGCTGCTTCACCGACTTTGATCAGGGCGTCCAGAGTTTTATCCGGATCAACGCTGTATTTGGCTGCATACTGAGCGTAAATTTGCGCTGCGCGATCTTTGTCCTGCAGGCTTTCGTAGCAGACTGCCGCATTGTACAGGGCTTTTTCAGCATGCACCGAGTTCGGACGCAGACGTGTCAGCTCGAGGTAGTTTTCTGCAGCACGTTTGTAATCCGGCAGTTGCTCAGATAACACGGCGGCTTTAAACAGCGCCTGATCGATCTTTGCAGATTTCGGGAAGCGGAAACGCAGATTTTCGAGAATAATGATGGCCTGGGTCTTGTCGCCGATTTCCTCGTACTGAGCAGCTGCTTTCCACAACGCACGTTCGGCGATCTCCGGGTCTTCGGTGTCCGCAGCGATTTTCACAAATGCTCGTGCCGACAGTTCCTTGTTGCCCTGCTGATCCAACCCTTCGGCCAGTTTATATTTTGCCGAAGCGATCATCTTGGTCGCCTTGCGGACATACCGGGTCGAGTCCGGAAACTCTGCTTTGATGCGCGAGTACCATTTTTCCGCTGTGATGAAATCGTTGGCATTGAAAGCGCTCTGAGCAATCATCGAGTATGCCAGCAGCGTCAGCGGCGTCTGCTCACCCCGGTTGACGACCATGGTGTATGCCTGGCGGGCCAGGTCATAGTACGCCAGTTTGAACAACGACTCACCGAACTTCATCATTACTTCTGGCAGTTTTTTATCGCCGGGCAGAAAGCGCGCATAATCATTGCATGCTTTAAACGCTTCCTCATAAAACTCATTCGGCGCTTTGATCGCATAAACTTCGCCGGTACCGAGAAAATCTTCGATGTAAAACGCGACGGAATCACCGGCAGCGCCATTCGTGGATTCGAGCAGCTTGAAATTTGCCAGCACACGGTTATAGGCAGCCAGAGAAGCGAACTCGCTATCCGGGAAACCGGTAAGCACCTTTTCATAGGCGTGCGAGGCATCGATGTAATCGCCGAGCTCGTAGTAAGATTCTGCCTGGTAGAACTGCAGTTTGGCGGTGTTTTCCGTGTCCGGGAATTTATCGAGATACTCCTGATATCTGGCGATGGCGATGCGCAGATCACGTGGCGACTTATTCTCCATGCCCCGGGCCTGCGCTTCAGTGGCCAGGATATAGAGGTTCTTTTCCGCCAGCTCCAGAGCCTTTTCCCGCGCTTCTCCTTCCGGGAACTTGCTCAGCCAGTAACTCCCCGGGCCATAGTTGGCGACCAGGTCTTCGCGCGCTTTTTCAACTTTCTCCGGCATGTCCATCTTGATATAGTTCTCGATGATCTTGGCCTGAGCTTCCGGTGCCTTCTCGTATAATGGCCAGATCGAGATGATCGCCGAGTAGGTCTCGTTCGACTCGTCGTAAAAATTTCGGCTTTCATAGATTTCAGCGAGACGGAGAAAAACCTCTTTGCTGTAATCCTTCTCACCAAAATCCTTGATGAATTTCTGTGCCTTGGCTGCACCGCCAAGCTCTGCAAAACACTCAGCGATATAGCTGATCGCCTCGGTACGCAGGTTAGCCGATGACTTGCCTTCGATATCAGCGCCGGCCTTTTCCGCCCGATCGAGGTCATCGATCAGATAAACAAAGGTACCGATACTGCGGGCGTAATCATTGATGCTGTAGTATGCCCAGCCGAGTTTATAGAGTGCCATGTTAAAATAGGGGCTGTCATACTTGCGCAACAGCTTGGAATAGGCTTCGATGGCCCGTTGGTAATCACGCTTGTTGAAATAAAATTCCCCGAGGCGGAAATTGGCTTCTTCGATATACGGGCTGTCCGGATATTCCCTGACCAGCCGGTCGAGATAGAGCGCTGCTTTGTCTTCCGTGTTTTCCTGCTGGTGGGAAATCGCCAGACGGTACAGGACACGGTCTATGAACGGTGCTGTGGGATATTTTTCCAGCAACTTATAACCGATGGTCATGGCTTCGCGATAGGATACACGCGGAATGATCGGTTCGCTTTTGATGATGCCGCGTTCGAATGCATCCAGGTCTTCCTCATATTTCGCCATCCGGCGCTGGTAATCCTCGGTTGCCTTACGGTAATACAGCTCCATCAACTGGGCCATCACGCTGGCTGCAAATTCGCTGTCAGGATATTTGCGGATCAATTCCTCATTGGTGGCGATGGCCTTGTCCAGATCGAAATATGACGAGCCAGCACCATTACCGGCCTGGCCATATAAACCGCCTGCTCCCGAAAGCAGAACGCTCAGCACTCCGATCGTGATCATCCCCTGCACTCTCGAACCTTGCAGCATTTTCATGGTGTCTTTAACCTGAATATGTGATAAACTTCCGGGGGAAAAGAGTTAATTGCTCTGTGACTATCCTGATTGATTCACAACTCAGCGCAGCTAACCTCGCACACATGGTGCGGGTTCCATGCGAAACATCGCCGGCGGCATGGTGTCAGCGCGTCGGCATGGTTTTGAGAAAATATGCACGCGCCTTGCCATATTCTGCGTAGGCACGCCAGTGCTTCCTGCTCCGCTTGATGAAGATTTCCTCGCGTATTTTCTCTACACTCCAGCGGAATTCATCGAAGAGTTTGCGTTCCTCGAGAATTTTCTTGATGAGATTCTCCCGCGTCCTGTTGACCCGCTCATGCTCGTGCTTGATATACTTCGGTACATCCTTGGAAGGGAAGGGGATCATGTCCAGCAGCTTGGTTTCCAGCAAAAGCAACTGCACACGCAGATTTTCAGCCATCTGCTTATTCTGCTCCATGCCCTCCTCAACCCGCGCAATCCGGCTCTCGATATTGTTTGTCGCAGGATAGCGATCGATGATAAAGTCAAATTGCTGAATTGCAAAATCATAGAAACCCAGCTCGAGATAACACTGCCCGAGCAGGAAGTGCGCTTCCTCTCCAAACTTGTCGTCGTCACTTTTTTTGATCAGCCTGTTGAGAGAAATAATCGCCTGTTGAAAATCATTGAGCTTGATGGCTGACCAGCTCCGGGCCAAAAGCGCCTCAGCGTAAATCTCGTCATCAGGCGGAATGCTGGCAAAATGTTTGATCGATTCGCGGTAATATCCGAGCTCATAGTAGAGATAGCCCAAAGTCAGATGCGCTGCCCGCTGTAAGTCGAGACGCTCGGAGCGAATCACCGGCAGAGAGATCAATTTGCGCATCGCTTTGACGGCGTTCTCTATATTTTTTTTTTTTAAAAATGCCAGCCCTACCGTGTACAGGCTGTAATCATAATATTCGCTGCGGGAACGGACTTTCCCGATCGCCCGGATAGCGTTTGTGAAGTCATCCTTATGATAATAGGCCATACCGCCGTAATAATAGGCGCCGTCGAGTATCTCACTGTCACGAAAACGCGTGCTGATGCCGCGAAAATATTTCAGACTTTCGTCCAGCTCATTGGTGTTGTAATAAATGCGCTGCAAGCCGAACAGGGCCTTGGGAAGATACTTGCTCGAGGGATACTGCTTGAGCAGATATTTGTACATTTTGGTACTGGATTTAAACATATCCATCTCATACAGACTCTCGCCGAGATAGAAGACAACACCGTCGATCTCGCTGTAAGTACTGTAAAAATCCAGAATGATGATCAGGTCCCTCGTCGCTTTCCAGTATTCCTGGTTTTCGAACTCCTTGATCGCCTTGCGATACAGACGCTTGGCAACCCGCTCGAGGTCGCCATTCCTCGGGGAAAGCTTCGGACGTGTTGTTCCCGCACCGGAACCAGCGTTAAGTTCCGCCGGCGGCAGGATTACCCAACCCAGCACTCCGGCCAGAAAAATCACCCACAATCTATTTTTTATCATTCGTTAACCAAATCCCAGTAACATCCCTGATTACGGATTATCCTGCCTCATGGCAACTGCTTCTGATCGTCCTGCTTTTTCTTTTTCTTCCCCTGCAGTGACTCTTCCATTTTTTTCAAATCATCTTCTATGTACTGCCGTTTTTCATGCACTTCCTGCACAGCCCGGCTTTTGTTCTTTTCACGGGCCTGGCGCGCCAGGCGTTCATCCCGGCTTTCTCCCCACTTTAAGCGCATGGGATAATTAAATCCAAAGATGACTTTCCAATCAGCATACTGCTTGATAAAATCGCTGTTGTTATTTGCCGGCGGTTTCTGCGACAGCGAAATATCCACAGCAAAATCGAAGATCAACCCCCAGGGGCCGAGAAATTTCAAGCCCTGGGTCACACGTTGCGAATTAAGGGAATAGACAGTAACAGCCGGGTTATTGGAAAAAACTTCAGCCGTGTATTCGGTGTAAACCACCGAAGAACGCACGGGAAATTTGATCCCGGCTCCGATGATGTACTGATCTTCCTCATCGATAAAGAGCTGATCACGAATATTCTGATCAAAAAAACCCAGATTCAGGTGCGCTTTCAGCGGGAAGAGCGGAAAAGAGTCTGTCATGTCCGCTGTCATGATAAGCTGAGCACCGATACCCACCTTCCCGGATGAATAGGGCTCAAAAGGTACGTTGCTGTATTTTGCCGTCGGCAGGTTGACGAACATGCGCACGGCTGAGATCAATGACCTGCCCGAGAAAGGTGTCTGAAATTTCAGCCCAAGACGCGTATCACCGGGCGGCCCCCAAATGGTTTTTTGATCATCCTGGTAGGGAACCAACAGGGCGCTCATCTCAAAATACCGGTTGAGCCCATAGGTGATCCCCACAGAAAACGTATGATCTTTGCCCAGAGTAGAGGAGGTTTTTACAGCCTGCAGATACGTGGCCAGAAATGTGTTGACATATAACCGGCCGCGGCCGATTGTTTCAGCCGAGTGCACGCGCAACAGCCCGCGACCACCGTATATCGTCGTTTGCGACTGAGCAGCTCCGGCAAAGATGAAAAGCATCGCGATCGTTATTTTCAACAGAGGGGGGAATTTCACCGATTCTGCCTCATGAATTTGCGTGGTTACCGTATCAGTTAAATTAATGTAACTTCAAAATCAATAATAGGTTATCGAAACCAACAATTTACGATAGGGGGATATCAATTGCAACATTTTTTAGACACTTTTACCTGCGGCATGCCCTACCCGTGTGCCGCCCGGAGGTGAATGCCAGCCAGATGTTCTCCTTCCCGGCGACGGACATTAGAAAAGACTCCGGCGTACAAACAATTAACATGCCAAAACCGGCTATTTAATAAAACTGAAACATCATCATTCTAAGCATTTATTTAACAAGAGATTACAAAACAGCCCCATCACCTCGGTTTTACGCTGAACCGGTGCCAAAACAGGCCGGCAGACGGCCACATGGCTCACTTTGAGACAGGGCAAACAGGCAATTGCAAAACCGTATTTAATTTTACCGCAACGCCATACACCGTGCAGGACACCAGCACTTTACGGTACTGCAGTGGCAAAGTCATTTTCCCCCGCTCACCGGCACTTTCTTGAGAGCCTTGTCCGGCAGAATCCACTTTCTGCCACATTTAAAGATATACCTCACTTTCTGTGAATAGCATAATTTTTTCTGTCACAACCGCAATTTCCTGCGCAATTTTGGCCGGGGCATCCCGACGAAGGTCGTGCCTGAGACAATCATCTCCGGCGAATCCGCCAAAAACTTTGCAAAATTGCCATCAATGTGCTATACTTAACCCGATTTTGATTCTGAACCTGGTCTGGAAGGTTCACGTGCTCTGATAGTAGTCGCCTGGTTATCCATTTAACTCTGCAAAGTGCATTTTTTCAGCCAGTCTGCCAGAGTACGGCACATGCCTGCTCCAGAACCGTCATTCCGGTTTCCCCGCAGGGGAAGACCGGAATCTCCCAGACTCAGGCACGTGACCAAAAAGATGAGATTCCGGCACTGCGCTGCGCTTGGCCGGAATGACACATGCCGGTATCCGGGCCAGAGCCCCGTTAGCTGAGTTAACTCGACACCCTGACAATAACCGATTCAACTTCAATCTTATCAATATATTACACCCTGACATCTACTTAAGTCTGTGCGGAGATGCAGGGGTGGTATGACGCGACGAAGCGTTCGTAGTGCGCGATTTATCGCGCCAGCAAGACGCCAGATGACAGATTCGATCATGTACTCCGTACAGTTCACAAGCGCTGCTTACAGGGGAAGCAGGACCACTGAAAGATTTCCCACCGGAGCGGAGAGCAGATCTGCTCGCTGATCATCAGTGAGTCAGAGCACAAACATTCATATTTTGGCTCTTCCGCAGATTGTGTGGGTTGGGAAATTATCGTTTTGCAAATCCGCCTGGTGATCGCGTGTTTAAATCCGGCCATGATGAAACCGATGGATTGGGATCCTGGCCTGGGTGTGATATACTGGCCGAGACGCGACATGAATGTCGCGCTACGCTTGGCACCCTCGTACCGTGAATTTCTGTCGTGTC
>WFTM01000193.1 GCA_015485525.1 Candidatus Zhuqueibacterota bacterium
ACCGGCTCAAAAACATACGGCCGGGGTGCGGTGTTCAGTCCGCGCAGGAAGCGGGGTGGTTCGCCTTCGATGTAGGGTTCGAACAGGCGGGTATAGACGCACTGGCTGCGCAGCATGCAGGTTTCGCAGGGGTGTTTTGGCCCTTGCACGCAGACCGTGCGGCGCAAGGCGTGGCCAAAGGCTCCGCGCAGGAGGGACCCTTTGTAGCCGGGAAGGGTGCAGGCATGTTCTGCGCGCAAATGGAAACGCAATCGCAGGTAGGGGATCGCGGGTAATGAGTAGCTGGTTTCAGTAGTCATCCGACTTTTCTCCTCTTTGCCGGACAGGATCGGTCCTGTTAGTCCCCAGGGGCGAAACTGTTGGGAAAGGTCTTACTGGCAGGCATCATCTCGGATTCGGCGAGATGGATCAGTCAGAACTGGAAGAGATGGATGCGTGGCCCCTTTGAAAAACAAGCTAAAGCATTTACAGGCAGAGTCAAGAACTTTCGTGCAAAATTTTTCTTTTCTGTAGTATAGGTTACGATGGGAAAAAATCAGCGCACGTCTGCACGAAAAACGTAGCGCGAGGAGCGGTGTGACGAGAGGAGATGAAAGAGATGAGTCTCATCTGCCTCACCCGCTGAATAGGTCTGAATTTTTAAGGATAAAAAATGCGCGAGCGTGTGGGAATCAACAGATGTCGGAATCTGAGCCCGGACCGATTTGTTGAGTAAACTGGTTAGTCGCAGCCGGCGGGTTGCGTGGTGGCGACGCGGGAGCGTCGGGAGGGGCGTCACACCGCAGGAGCGATGGGACAAGAGGAAAAGATGAGACTCATCTGCCTGATAGGTCTGAATTTTAGGATAAAAAAGCGGGAGCGTGTGGGAATCGAACCCACCTGCCCCGGCTGAAGCCGGGACACAACGGTTTTGAAGACCGCGGCCGCCACCAGGCAGGCATGCGCCCCCGGAAGTGGCAAATATGCGCATTTCCCCTGTGGAAGACAAGTCTTTTTCGCTGGCTCCTGCACCCGGCTGATCAGGCGTCCACAGCAAAACGAAAGCCGCTGAGAATCGTCGCCACCTCCATGGACACGGGCGACAGCACCACTGTGTACTGCGAAAAATCGCGGCGCAGGGGATAGGTTTTGCGCAGGTGGTCAAAAGTCTGCGCCAGCTCGTGGGGATTCTCACCGGCTGCGCGCTGCAACCGCTCGTTGTCTGCTTCGATATCATAGACCTGCGAAACAGCTTCGTACAGCGCAATCTCAGCGCCGGCATCTCCGCGGCAGCGGATGCGGTGGGTTTCCTCTGCCGGCTCGGGTTGCCAGTGCTCAGGCACTGCAAACTCGCGACACAGCGCACGGTACACCATCAGGGTGCCGTTGCGCTTGCCCTCATAAGAATAACCCGCGATGTGCGGCGTAGCCAGCCGCACCTGCTGCACCAGCCGCGCATCGATGGCTGGCTCGTTTTCCCACACATCCAGCACGGCGCGGGCCTGCGGATGCGCCTGCAGCCAGCGGCTCAGCGCCTGGTTATCCACCACAGCGCCGCGCGAGGTGTTGATCAGCACGGCCTGCGGCTGCAAAAGCCCCAGTTTCTGCTCGTCGATCAGGTGCACTGTGCGATCTTCTCCCGACCGTGTCAGCGGCACATGCAGGGTGACGATATCCGCTGTGAGCACTTCATCGAGGGGGAGAAAATCCGGCCTTGCGCTGCTGCGCGCAAGCGGTGGATCATTGAGCAGCACGTTCATACCCAGCATGCGGCCATAGCGCGCCACACGGCTGCCGATGGCTCCAACGCCGATGACGCCGAGAGAGAGATCACGAAAGCGCGCGCCGGTGTCGATGACCAACTGCGTGATCGCGGCGAAAACATACTCGGCAACCGCATCAGCGCTGCTGCCGGCCGCATCGGCAAAGGCGATACCGCGCTGCTGCAGATAGTCACGATCGATGTGATCCGTACCGATGGTCGCGGTGCCGACAAAGCGCACGCGCGAACCCTGCAGCAACTCTGCATCTACGCGCGTCGTCGAGCGTACGATCAGCGCATCGGCATCCCGGACTGCAGCGCGATCGAGTTCACGGCCCGGCAGCAAAACCACTTCTCCGATAGTGCCGAAAACCTGCTCAGCGAGCAGAATGTTTTCATCGGCAATGATTTTCAACACCTTATTCTCCCTCGTGGTCTTCGGCGGCGATGCCGGGATAGCGCACTTCGCCCTCGCGCTGGGTGAGTTCCTGTGCATCGAAATAGTTCAACAGCGGCAGGGAGTATTTCCGGCTCGCCCCGCCGATCAACTCTTTGAATTCGGTGACGCGCAAACTGCCCTTTTCGCGCAGATAGTCGATAACCCTTTTGCGCGCCTCCTGCACGCGTTCGCTGTGCATAAAGAGATCATCTTCCAGACGCACGAGGTGTTTCTCCACCAGCAGCACGCCCACGAGGGTTGCGACCTGCTCTGTAGTGAGGGAGAGCGCGGCCGCCAGTTCCGCGAGTGAGGGCGGGCTGAAACCGCCTTCGGCAATCATGCGCAGAATGGCTGCTTTCTGCTTTTGCTCCTCCGGCGTCAGACGAATTTCATGTCCCGCCAGCGCGATGAAACCGGAATTCTCCACCACAACACCCTCTTCCTTCAATGTCTCAAAAGCGCGGCTGAGCAGGGGTGGTGCGACCTGCGCCGGCAAACGGGCCGCCAGGCCGGCTTTGCTGAAACCGATTTTGTGAGGGTTCTGTGCATGAAATGTGTGCAGGAAATCCGTGATGGCCTCCTGTACCCGGCGCAACTGTGCCTGGTGCGCCATGACTTTCTTGCTCAGCCAGTGCACTTCGCCGCGCGCGCTCAGATCAGCGATTACCTGATCGACCAGGTCCGGGGACAGGCCTGTGGCGCTGATGAGTGCATCGCGGGTCGCGGTGCCTTGCGGGGCGGTGAAAAGCTGCTCGCGCAGCAGCTCCTCAGGGTCCTGCTGTTCCAGACTGCGCAGACGCGGGATGACCGAGGTATCCTTTTTACGGAAAGGCCGTGCCGTGGCGTCGAGAATGACCCCGCCGCCGAGGGTGCGGGCCGGAGAGTAGTGGCGCATGACAAAGTGCTCCAACCGGCGGGCTACGGCAGGGCTTTCGAGGGTAAACTGGACATAGCCCGTCTCGCCGGGCTGCAAAATTTTCTGCTGCATCGGCCGCACGCGCGCCATGATTTCCGCAGTACCGAGGTGCAGCCGCACGCGCATATCCGCCTTAACCGGCGTGCTGGTTTGCAGCAGCGTAAGCCGGGCGTGCATGCGCTGCGAAGCACGAAAAAATCCCGGACTGGCGAGAACATCGCCGCGGCGAATTTCATCTCGCGAGATATTCTGCACGTTGACCGCGGCACGATCGCCGGTGTGTACCCGGCTGACCTCATGGCCGTGCTTCTGCAGCGTGCGAATTTTGACCGTTCGCCCGGCGGGCAAAAGATCGAGGCTGTCTCCGGTCGATGTACTGCCGGAGAGTACGGAGCCGGTCACCACCGTGCCAAAGCCCTTCATGCTGAAACTGCGATCGACCGGCATCCAGAAGATGCCGTTATCCGGTCGCGCAGGCACGTTGTCTAGCTCGGTGAGGATGCGCTGTTTCAGCTCTGCAATCCCCTCTCCTGAAATCGAAGCAACCCGGTGCACCGGCGCCGATTCCAGCAATGTACCGCGTGCCAGCTCCTGAATATCGTCCTGCACCATCTCCAGCCATTCCGGATCGACTGTATCGATTTTGGTGATAACGATGATGCCGCGCTGTATCTGTAATATATTGAGGATATCGAGATGCTCGCGGGTCTGTGGCATGACGCCGTCATCGGCCGCTACCACGAACAGCACGAGGTCTATGGTGGAGACGCCGGCGACCATGTTTTTGATGAATTTCTCATGGCCGGGCACGTCGATGATGGTGATGGTATCGCTGAGGTGGGCAAAGCCGATATCGATGGTGAGTCCGCGTTCCTTTTCCTCTTTCAGGCGATCGGTATCCGTCCCGGTCAGCGCTTTGACCAGAGAGGTCTTGCCGTGGTCGATGTGTCCGGCAGTACCGAGGATAAAGTGCCGTTTTATTTCCTGAACCACCTGATCACAACTCCGAGTAAATAGCGTTTCCTGTCGAATTGGGTGTTGGTACCAAAAATATGCTCGCGACTGAAGTCCATGCGGATGGCGACCGTGTTATTGACAGGCAGCATCAGCCCGCCGCCAAAGAAAAAAAACGGCCGGGTTTCCAGAAAAGGACCGACGATGTTGGACTCGCCACCGCTGCCGGCGAGCACAAACGGGATGACAATACTGGCTGAAGCGTCGTAGCGCAGGGCGAGAGAATAGCGCAGAGACAGGGACTCGCGCACGAAGTCCAGCGCAAATCCGGGTTCGATACGAAAACGCTTCGGCACAGCCACAGCAGCGCGCAGAAACAGCGTTCCGGCCATGGCGCCGTCGGTGGAAACCGCGGCAGCAGACAGCGTCGCATCAGCGCGCAGGATGTCGCGTTCACCGGCCGGCGGCGCAGCGCTCACAAGCGTCGATAACAACACGGCGTGCAGGATCATCAGCGCTGCCCCCAGGCCTGAAACAGGGCATCATACGCCGGACGATCGACCGGGCTGTAATCGCCGTCTGCATGGGCAGCGGCGGTCATATCCGTAGGCCAGTACCACCAGTAGAGACCTTTCAGCCAGCGCTGTTTCGGCAGCACGCGCAGGGCGATCTCATAGCAATCAGCCTGTTCCTGCAGATCGATTCCGGCCCGGCTCCAGAAATCGTATGGGCGCATGTTGGTTCCGTCTCGTGTTGTGTAGCCAATTTCCGTAAAAATAATCTCCTTGCCCATGCGTTTCTGCCAGACCTCCAGTTTTTCCAGCCAGAACTCCCATCCCTGCATGAGATCGACCTTCGAAGGATCCTTCAGCCCGGTCAGGGGAAAATATGCGTTGATGCCAATATAATCCAGAGCATCCCAAAAGGCAATGGATTCGAATTCGTTCCAGCTCGCCGCATAGAGCAACTGCCCGGGATAAACATCCCGCACCGCTGCGATCACTGCGCGCCACCTGTCTTCATAACGAATCAGCCGCACCAGTTCGGTGCCGACCACGAGCTGTTCGATTTCCAGCTCCGCCGCCTGCCGGGCATTGTCCAGCAGAAAACTGCTATACGCTGCAAACCAGGCATCGACATCCTCCGGCTCGATATCCCCGCGCCAACTGCCGTCATCGAGATCGACGTGCGGTTTGAGCATGATTTTGAACCCCAGCGCACGCGCCCGCTTGACCGCATCGCGCACCGCCCAGCGATCCGGGGAATCCACGTTTTCGTAGCGAATATTGGAGTCCCCGCGCCACGACTGGTACCCCGTGACGACGAGAGCGATCCAGCGCGTTCCGCTTTCAGCGAGACGGTTCAGGCTCATGCGCGCGTCTGCGGTGCTCAGGCAGTGCTGCCCCCAGCAGGCGATGGTCATGCCTTTCTGAAAATCCGGGTTCACCGCTTCGAGCATCGCGCCCTGCGGCATTTTCGTGCAGCCCGCAGCGAGACCGGACAGGAAGAGCAACAACAGGGATGTTTTTTTGAGTCTGTTCATGGTTCGCCTATCCAGTTAACGCAACGCATTCTCCCTCTCTCCCTCTCGTCACACCGCTCCTGCGGTGTGACGCATCTGTTGCCGCTCCCGCGGCAGCACACAGGCCGCCATGGCCACATAAAAAATACCCGCAATCAGGGTAAACACTTCTTTTATGAAAAAAATTTGCTATTTTTCGTTCATCCCTGTGCCGTGCTTTTGATGAACCCGGGCGGCGGGCGATAAAAATAGCAAATTCAACACTAGCAAGCCAGAATTATTCACTCTCGTACCTGTGTATCGGTTTTCAACGATATTTCCGGAAACGAGGGTGACCTGATTTCGAGAGACGTGCTATGAGTTTTCCCGGTTATGTGCTCAAATTCGGCGGTACTTCGGTCGGCAGTCCGGAAGCTGTCCGTAAAATTTTATCTATCCTCAACCGTTACACCAGCGAGGGCAAACAACTGGCTGTGGTGGTCTCTGCCTTTGCCGGCATCACCGACCGGCTGCTGCGTCTGGTCACTCAGGCGGAGCACTGCGCTCAGAACCTGGACACTCTGCTGGAGCAGGTCGGGCACAAGCATCACGAAATGATCACCACGCTGCTGCCGGAGAGCGCGGGGCAGCAGGTGCAGGCGGAAATCCAGCCCCTGCTGCAGGAGCTTGCGGATATCCTGCACGGCATCCGCCTGACGCGCGAAGCCACACCCCGCTCCCGCGATCTGGTGATGAGCTTTGGCGAACGGCTGTCCGCCACCATCCTGTCCGGATTCTTCCGTGAAAACGGCCTGCCGGCGCAGTTTGTCGATACCCGTGCTCTGATCATCACAGACGACCGCCACGGCAGCGCCCGTGTCCTGCTCGACGAGAGTTACGAAAAAATCCGTGCCTTTTTCCGCAGCAGCGGCCCGTTGCCCGTGCTGACCGGTTTTATCGCCGCGACTCAGGAGGGAATCACCACGACCCTCGGCCGCGGTGGATCGGATTATACGGCCTCGCTGATCGCTGCAGCTCTCGGCGCAGAGGAGCTGCAGATATGGACGGACGTTTCCGGGGTGATGACCGCCAATCCCGCAGTTGTCGAGCAGGCTTTTTCGCTGCCATCCCTCGCTTATGAAGAGGCGCTGGAGCTGTCGCATTTTGGCGCTAAAGTCCTGCACCCGCCGACCCTGCATCCGGTGCTGAGCCGGAACATCCCGGTGCGCATTCTCAATACATTTGAACCGGACTTTGCCGGGACCGTGATTTCCGCGCAAGCGAGCCGGAGTGAGCACCCTGTCACCGGCCTGTCCTCGATCGACGACGTCGCTCTGCTGCGCATCCAGGGCAGCGGCATGGTCGGAGTAACCGGCATTTCCGCACGGTTATTCCAGGCGCTGGCGCAGCAGGATATCAACGTCATTCTGATCACACAGGCTTCATCGGAACACACCATCTGTGTGGCGGTGACGCCGGAAGCTGTCACACCGGCGCGGCAGGCGATCGAAGCGGAGTTTCAACTGGAACTGCGGCTCGGGCTGATGGACCCGGTAGTCATCGAAAAAGAGTGCGCGGTTGTCGCGGCTGTGGGCATGCAGATGCGCCGCACGCCGGGCATCTCCGGCAAGCTCTTCCAGGCGCTGGGGCAGCACAACATCAACGTCATGGCCATCGCACAGGGGTCTTCCGAGCTGAATATCTCCATCGTCATCGCGCAGCAGGATGCGCCGAAAGCGCTCAATGTACTGCACCGGGCGTTTTTCAGCCCGAAGGGCGGGCCGGTCGCGCTTTTTCTCGCCGGCGCCGGGCAGGTGGGCACAACTCTGCTGCGCCTTCTGCAGGAGCACGAGGAGCGCCAGGGCACGGAAGAAGATATGCCCCTCCGCCTCACCGGGCTGGCCAACAGCAGAAAAATTCTTTTTGATCCCAATGGGATCGACCCGGAGCAGGCGCTCGAGCGTCTCGATGCCGAAGGCTCGCCGGCCTCCTTGCAGGAAATCATCGCCCGCGTGCGGGAGAATCCGCCGGGGCGGTCTGTTTTTGTGGATTGCACTGCCAGCCAGTTCGTCGCAGACCTTTACCCGGACATCATCCGGGCCGGCTCAGCGATCGTTACCGCCAACAAGCTCGCCAACACGGCCGGCCATGACTTTTATCTCTCCCTGCGCCAGCTCGCTGCAGAACAGGGCCTGCCCTTCCGGTATGGCACCAACGTCGGTGCCGGCCTGCCGGTTCTTCGCACGCTGCGCATGCTGCTGGACAGCGGCGACCGGATTACCAAAATCGAGGGCGTGCTCTCCGGCACCCTGAGTTACCTTTTCAATACCTATATGGCCGGCGGGCGGCCTTTCAGCGAGATCGTGCGCACGGCGCGGGAACAGGGCTACACCGAACCCGATCCGCGCATCGACCTGAGCGGCACGGATATGGCGCGCAAGCTGCTGATTCTCATCCGCGAAACCGGCGTAGCCATGGAGATGGAGGAGATCGATCTGCAGACTTTCCTGCCCGCGAGCTGTTTCGCTAGCGGCAGCATCGATGATTTTTTTCTTGCTCTGGAAAAACAGGATGCCGATCTTGCCGTCCTGCGTAAAAAAGCCGCAGCCGAGCTGCAGAAGCTGTGCTACATAGCGGTTTATGAACACGAGGAGAACCAGGCCCGGCTTTCCCTGCAACGCATCGGGCCGGAGCATCCTTTTTTCAACCTCAAAGACAGCGAAAACATCGTCGCTTTCACGACGGAATTCTATCACGAAACCCCGCTGGTCATCCGCGGGCCTGGCGCCGGGCTGGAGGTAACCGCAGCCGGCGTGCTTGCGGATATCATCGAAACCGTACGGATTCTGAAACGATGACTATCAAAGAAAAAATTCCCGTGGGGATTTTAGGTGTCACCGGCAGTGTCGGGCGCCAGTTCCTGCGCCTGCTCGCAGACCATCCCTGGTTCCACCTCGCTGCCGCCGGCGCCTCGCACCGTTCAGCCGGCAAAACCATCGCCACGGCTGTCGCAGATGAGGACTTCCCCGAGCACATTGCCAACATGCGCATCGTCCCCTGCGTGCCCGGTGAGGCCATGCCCTGCCGCATCGTCTTTTCCGGGCTGGACTCTTCGGTCGCGGGTGATATCGAAAGCGAGTTTGCCCGGGCCGGTTATATCGTCATCTCCAACAGCCGCAACCACCGCTACGACCCCGACGTGCCGCTGATGATTCCGGAAGTCAATCCCGATCATCTCGAGCTGATCACCAGCCAGAACTTCGGAGCGGGCTGCATCATCACCAATCCCAACTGCTCGACCACCGGGCTGGTGCTGACGTTGAAGCCACTGTACGATGTGTTCGGCGTCGAGGCAGTGCATGTCACTACCCTGCAGGCGGTGTCCGGTGCCGGGTATCCGGGGCTGCCGGCCATCGATATGATCGATAATGTGCTGCCCTACATCGCCGGCGAGGAGGACAAACTCGAGCGCGAGCCGTTGAAAATTCTCGGGGACCTGAAAAACGGCGCCATCAATCCGGCGACCATCACGCTTTCCGCGCACTGCACCCGGGTGCCGGTTTCCGACGGCCATCTCGAGTGCGTCTCCGTGAAACTCACCCGCACCACGACTGAAAAAGAGATCATCGATTGCTGGCAGAATTTTCGCGCAAAACCGCAGGAACTGGACCTGCCCACGGCGCCGCAGCAGCCGTTGCATTATTTCGCGGACGAACGCCTGCCGCAACCGCGCCGGCAACGCCATCTCGAAGCAGGCATGGCTGTCAGCATCGGCCGGTTGCGGCCGTGTGCCCTGCTGGACTTTAAATTCGTCGTGTTATCTCACAATACCATACGTGGTGCTGCGGGCGGGGCTGTGCTCAATGCAGAGCTGCTGGCAGCGCAGAAACCATCTCTTTTCTGATGGGTATATTCTGCACTCAACCGCTCCTGCTGAGCGAAGCTACGCACCGCTCAGCGCAGCCGCTATGATGGGGCGGAGGCAGACAATAAAAATCCTATTCACAACCAAAGCAGGATAAAATACCATCATGCTGAAGCGTACACTACGAACGGCCACGAATGGAACTGAAAACATGACTGATCATGAATATTGTAAAATGAGCCTGAAAAAGGTCTCGCGGACTTTTGCCATCAATATCATGGTTCTGCGCGGCGATCTGTACAAAAGCACCCTGTGCGCCTACCTGTTCTGCCGCATCGCCGATACCATCGAGGATGCTGTTTTCAGCGAATCGGCGCAGCAGATCGAGCTGCTGGCACAGTTCCGCGACCTGTTCGTACATGAGCAATACGGCCCGGAACCGGTCTCCGGCTGGGTACAGGCCTTTGCACAGGCGGAAAAAACCGAGGTCAGCGCGGCAGACCTCGACCTGACCCTCAACCTGCAGCGCGTCATCAACAACTACCAGACCCTGCCGCAACGGTTCCAGGAAGCGACACGGGACTGCATCATCGAAATGACCAATGGCATGATCGATGTCCTGGGCCGTAAAACCCGGGAGCGGCGCAAAGTTTATTTTTCCAAAACCCTCGAAGAGCTGAATAAATACTGCTACTATGTCGCGGGCACGGTCGGCATTTTGCTGACCCGGCTTTTTGCCGCACACACCAGCGCCATCAGCGCGAAAATCCTGCAGGCCATGCACCGGCAGGCCGTCTCCTTTGGGCTGGGTCTGCAACTGACCAACATTATCAAGGATTCCTGGGGGGATTATAAAAGAGGCTGGTGTTATATTCCGGAAGAACTGATCCGGGAAAACGGTATGGAACCTGAGCATCTCTTTGAGCCGGGGCAGCGGCAAAAGGCGCAGCGTATGTTCAACACTCTGATCCGCAAAGCTGCAGGCCATCTCGACGACGCCCTGGCCTATACGCTGCTCATTCCCCGGCGCGCCGTGCGCATCCGGCTGTTCTGCCTGCTGCCATTGTTTTTTGCCATCGCCACGCTGATCGAGGCGAAAAACAATCCCGGCCTTCTCACCGGGCAGCGGGTAAAAATCTCACGCAAGCGGGTGCGCTATCTGATCCGTACTGTGACGTTGATCTGCTGGAACAACAAAGCGCTGCGGAGCTTTTACACCAGTTTCCGGGGCCAGATTCCCGAGCCGGCGTGACACTCCGGCCGGGCTAATCGACATATTTGATCAAAACCATCGAAATACTCCTGCCATTTTCAACCTGCAGAATCAACTCCGGAGCATCATCCAGAAGAGACGCGAGGCTGTAAACCCGGCTGCGCGCGTCTGACCTCACGGGCTGCCCAAACCACTGCCTGATCTGTTCTTCCTCTACACCGGGCGACGCAGGAACGGGATCGATCCGGATGATGAACTCCACCTGGCGGGATGTTGCCAGGTAAAACCAGACCTGCTGTTCAGCATACATCCATTTTTCGATCACATCCGTGACCGTGGAGTCATGGCGATTTTTAACGAAAATATACTCTTTTGCTACCGGATCACCGAGCACTTGCTCAACATGCTCCCTGCTTTCATCCTGCCACAACGCGGCCAGGCGATGCAGCTTGTCAAAAAAATAGCGCTGCGCATGCCCGCCATCTGCATGGGAAAGCATTTGTGCGTTTACGCGACTTTCTGCAAACATGGTTTGCACAGAAAGGAGACTCGCAGCGAAGAAGTACAGCACGATCAGCGGCTTCATCTTTTTATCCCGGATAAGTTGTTTGGATAAACCAGGATTTGCACCCCATAGCCTGGATTGTTGAATGAATCGAACGCTGATTTAAGCAATGGCAGTGCCAGAATGCATTCGTGCATGCACGAAAGACAGAATGAACTGAAAAAAATCTCTTTGCCGGAGGCAACCCGTACGGTAACCGACAGACTGAACCGAGAACTATGTAATTTTTACTCTCTTCATCGAATATCTACCCGCTTCTCTTACACCTCCGGTCGGATCAAAAATCTTAAGTTGCCATTAAACAACAAATTTTGCAAACCGGGTTGCGGATAAAAGCAAACACCATGGAAACGGTACCGAATCAGTTATTTTTAACCCAAAAGAAACTAACGTGATATTCTTGAAACACCCTTGTCGCAGAAGAGATTTTTTTTGGAGCTAATTTTAGAATTATAGGGCATTTATTACTTGACTTTTTTTTGAAATGCATTAATCTAAACACAAGATGTTTTGACGAACTCCACAACTTTCCAGACGATCTGTACACCTGTGTCAACATATCCACCCACTCGTTCATATATAAAAGAGAGTAACGCCATGCGCAAAATCTTTCCTTTCCTCGTTGCTGCGATTCTGTTGTATTCGGAATCACTTTTTGGCGGCACGACCGGGAAGATCGCCGGCCGCGTCACAGACGCGGAGTCCGGTGAGCCCTTGCCCGCGGTCAATGTCATCGTTGCAGGCACCAACCGAGGCGCTGCAACGGACATCAACGGCTACTATACAATCCTGAACATGCCGCCCGGCACATACACCCTGAAAGCATCCTACATCGGTTACGCGCCTTACCAGGTAACCGACGTTGTGGTACAGATTGATCTGACCACGACGATCAACATGCAACTGAAGACCGAAACCGTTCAGGGTGAGGAAGTGGTCATTGTAGCAGAAAGACCGGTAGTGGTTAAAGACGTTTCTGCCAGCCAGGCCAACATTTCCATCGCGCAGATAGAGGCTGTGCCCGCAGCGCTGACTGTAACGGATGTGATCGGGCTGCAGGCGGGGATACTCGGGCTTTCGGTTCGTGGCGGGGGGTCGGATCAGACAGCATTCATGGTCGATGGTTTCACCCTGCGTGACGAAAGGAACAACACGCCTTTCACAGGTGTGAGCCTCAGCGCTGTCCAGGAAGTTCAGGTTCAGACTGGTGGATTCAATGCTGAGTATGGTAACATTCGCTCCGGTATCGTCAACGTGGTTACCAAAGACGGCGACAGGAAACGCTACTCAGGGCAGATAACCTACCGCCACCGGCCCGCTGCACCGAAACATTTTGGCATGTCTTTTCAGGACCCGAACTCCTACTGGCTGCGGCCCTATCTGGACCCGGAAGTTGCCTGGACCGGCACCCGCAACGGGGCTTGGGATGAAAACACCCAGCGCCAGTATCCGCAGTTCGACGGCTGGAACACGATTTCCGAACGCACCCTGCAGGATGATGACCCCAGCAACGACCTGACCCCGACGGCGGCACAACGTCTGTTTTTGTGGCAACACCGTAGGCAGGTGGATATCAACAAGCCAGACTTCAACCTCGATGGCGGCTTTGGTGGCCCGGTTCCGTTTGGCGAGGCCCTGGGCAATCTCCGCTTTTTTACCTCTTTCAGAAAAGAGCAGACCCAATTCCTCGTGCCTTTTTCGCGCTCCGGTTTCAGTGAGAACAACTTCATGCTGAAACTCACCTCCGATATCAGCGACAACATCAAGCTGACGATGACCGGCCTGTATAACCAGATTTTTTCATCTGCCAGCAACGACGTAGGCGCACCGGGAATTTTCAAGAGTACGACCAGCGTGGCCAGCGTCCTGAGCAGAGTCGGCTTCATCGACAGCCGTATTTTCTACGATTCCTACTGGGCAAAATCCGATATCGTGCGCAACATGCTTTCGGCTAAACTGACCCACATTCTCAGCCCGACCACGTTTTACGAGCTTGTCGTGGAGCGCGTGGCAACGGATTACACCACCGTCCCCAATGCAGACCGCGATACTTCACGGGTATATGAAGTATTCCCCGGCTACTTTGCCGATGAGGCGCCATTCGGCCGCGCTGAGTTCATCATTTATGGCATCGACGGCCTGCTCATGGGCGTCCGCGCCAATGCGCGGGACTTCAGTAAAATTTCAACACTGACAACAAAGTTCGACATTTCAAGCCAGGTCAATAACAATAATCTGGTTAAAGCAGGCGTCGAAGTGGTCATCAATAATTTCGATATGAAATTCGGCGCCATCAACACGGTTCTGCCTGCAGCACGGCCGTGGACAGAATGGCAAAAAACCCCTGTCCGCGCCGCTGTGTACGTGCAGGATAAGCTCGAATTCAAAGGATTTATCAGCAACATCGGCCTGCGCCTGGATTACATCGACCCGCGCGGCACCTGGTGGAACGTTGACCCCTACGATCGTTCATTTTTCTCGACAAACTACAACCCGGAACTGCGCGACACCTTCGAACAAAAACAGGTCAAAAAACAATTCACCCTCAGTCCCAGACTTGGGATTTCCCATCCGATCACGGAGAATTCGAAATTCTATTTCAACTATGGCCAGTTCCGCCAGATGCCACAGTCTGACCGGCTTTATACGGAACGCCGCATCACCGGCAACCAGCTCAACCGGCTTGGCGACCCCAACCTGCCCCTGCAGAAGACAGTGGCGTATGAACTGGGTTACGAACACTCCATCGGCAGCCACTATCTGCTCCGCGTTGCGGGATACTATAAAGATATCTCGGATCAGGCTGATCTGACCCGTTTCATCAGCTCAGACGGCAAAGTCAACTACTTCAAAGCCACAAACAACAGCTACGAAGACATCCGTGGTTTTGAACTGACGCTGGACAAACGCCTCGGCCGCTGGCTGACGGGCTTTGCCAACTATACCTATATGGTCAGCACCTACGGCCTGTTCGGCATCGGCACTCAGTTCGAGAACCCGGCTGAGCAGCGCGACTATCTGCGCGACAACCCGCCTTTCCAGCGCAGGCCGGTCCCGCGTCCTTATGCCAGAATCAACCTGCTCTTCCACACCCCGCGTGATTTCGGTCAGGAATTCATGGGCTTCAAACCCCTGGCAGACTGGCAGATGAGTTTTCTCGGCACATGGCGTGAAGGAGCGTACCTGACCTGGAACCCGGCCAATGTGCCCGGCATCGAAAACAACGTACAGATGCCGGACTATAAAATGTTCGACTTCCGTCTGTCCCGAATCGTCAAATTCGGACGCGGCCAGCTCGATCTCTTTCTCGATATCCGCAATGTCTTCAACATCAAAAACTTCACTCTGTACGGTTTTGTCGATGGGCGTGATTACAGCGACTACATGACCTCACTGCGCCTGCCACGCGATGTTGCTGAACCGATCGGCGTGCAGGGAGAGTGGCTCTATGGCGATGACCGCATCGGCGATCTACGCCCGGAAGGCGTGGCCTATGATCCGCTGGAATCCAACCCGAACAACGACCCGGAGATCGCGGCCCGTAACGCCCGGCGCATCGCCAGCAAGTCCTATATCGATAACCCGAATCAATCAAATCTGATGTATCTGAACCCGAGGGATATCTACTTCGGCGCCAAACTGACATTCAACCTGAACTAACCCGTTTAGCGCCTCGCGCACGGATAATGGAATAACAGCTCTTTTTTTCTCATGCGATGCACAGTCACACTGACTGCGCAGTTATAAATGCCGTTACATAACCTTTTAACAAAAACCAGTTAAGCCTGATGACCCATGATTTTTTCAGGCTAAACAAAGCGTTCATTTTCAGGAGAGAGGCATGCACTTTTCTTCAGCCAGGAAGATAAAAGACGGCACCCCGTTTCTCGTCGTCGCTCTGCTGTTTGCTTCCCTGAGCGGGCTTTCGGCTCAGGAAACCAAGTGGATTAAAATCGGCTCTCTGCACAGCTGGTACATGGCCAGCGGCTCTGAGCCTGAAGTTGCCCGGCGCGGGCTCATCTCTGATCAGCAGGATGGTTTGCGCTGGCCGGCACAATACCGCAACCAGGATACGCAGGCGGCAAAAGCCCTCTGGATCGGCACGACCAACTATACCGATGTACGCGGCACCAACTATGCCCACAAAGTGGTTCATGTCGGCCCGCGGGTCTGGGATGATGCGCTGGAATTCATGCCTGTGGAGTTCAAACTCATCGGAAAATACCAGCACCCGGCTGTCATCGTGGATGGCGTTTCGGCCTCAGACCTGGATTTCGACGACAACCTCGACGAAATCGACGAAACCATCCTGCCGGACCGAATCATCTACGACGTGGTCAACACCTCCATCGGCATCACCATGACGCGTAAAATCATGGCCTGGAGCCAGCAATATCACGACAATTATTTTATCTATGACTATACTTTCAAAAATACTGGTATCGTGGATAAACAGGGCACAATTCACGAGCGCACCCTGACGGGTGTGTGGTTTTTCTTTCAGTATCGCTATGCCATCAGCCGCGAGGTTGGGCCTTACGGGCTGAACTATCTGCCCCAGTCCACATCGTGGGGGCATAACACCATGCTCGATGCCCGTGGCGAAGACCCGAACTCGGATGATCCCTTCCGCGCGTTGTTCGCCTGGCACGGCCGCCATTCCAAGGCCGGCTTCGATAACATCGGCGGGCCCTACAAAGATGGTGACGGGCATCTCGGCGCAGCACAGTACGCCGGCGTACTCACATTGCATGCGGATACCTCACCGCAGGATCCGAGCAACGACCCGTACCAGCCGCGCACCACGCAATATCAGGGCTCAGACGAGCCGTTTCAATCTGCCAACGACCAGTTCAATCCGGCAAAAATGGATGTCGAGTACAACGATGTGATCACAGCGGGGCACCCGGAAATCCGCCATGCTGATGCTGTGGGCGATGGTTTTGCAGATGAGTTTGGCGGCACCCCCGGGGGCTATTCTCATACCCAGGGCTTTGGCCCCTACACCCTCGAACCCGGGGACAGTATTCGTATCGTTCTCGCCGAAGGGGTTGCCGGACTGTCACGGCAGATGGGACACGTCATCGGAGGCGAGTGGCTCAATGGCAAAGCGCCTTTCACTCTGCCGGATGGCAGCACCACCAATGATGCGGATGAATTCAAAAACGCCTGGGTCTTTACCGGGCAGGATTCTCTGTTTCAGACGTTCGAACGCGCCATTGCAAATTACGAGTCCGGCTACAACATCCCGTCGCCGCCGCCAGCGCCGAACTTCTTTAAAATCACTTCCGGTGGCGATCGCATCATTCTCGAGTGGGCAGACAACGCGGAATCGTGGCCGGGTTTTGCCGGCTACCGCATATTCCGCGCACGGGATATTCCGGACACAACCTACCAGGAAATCTTCGCCTGCGGCAAAGGTACCGACAACCCGACCATCGTTAACCGCTACGAAGACACCGAAGCCTCACGCGGATTTGACTATTACTATTACATCGTCTCGTTTGATGATGGCAGCAATAACGACGGCAGCACCAACCCGGCCGGTCCGCTGCAGAGCAGCCGCTTCCTGACGCAGACCAACGAACCGGCTAACCTGAAAAGACCGCCCGGCAAACAGTTGGAGGATATCCGCGTCGTACCCAATCCGTTTAACATCCGCGCCAAAGACCTGCAGTATGGCGAAAGCGGGCGCGACAGGATCACTTTTCTGGATATTCCACCTATCTGCACGATCCGGATTTTTACCGAGCGTGGAGACCTGATCAAGGTTATCGAACACACGGATGGCACCGGAGATGAAATCTGGGACTCTGTCACCTCATCGCGCCAGATCGTCGTCAGTGGCGTGTACATCGCCCATTTCGAGACGCCGGAAGGCGAATCTGCAATCCGTAAATTCGTCATCATCCGTTAACCTGAAAAGTCATAATGCTCACACGCAGCCGGCTTAGTTTGATTATGAACTTATTCAGCAAACATCGTGTCGAACAAAATTCTTCAGTTATCCCGACTTTCGTTGCGCGAAGCGCTCATTTTTGGGGATAAAGCGGGCCCGGACCGGCTTTATCCTTTTCGAAAAGAGGAGTAGTGATAAAAATGCAAAAAAGAACCACGACACCCATCATTGCCCTGGCTCTGCTATTGCTTTTCGGGCAGGGGCTTTTTGCACAGAACAAAAAGCTGGCGCAAACCGGCATCCAGATTCTCAGCGTCCCGCCGGACGCCCGCGCTGCGGCTATGGGAGAAGCCTTCACAACCATCGCCGGCCAGTCCAACTCGATTTTCTACAACCCGGCGAACCTGGCCCGCACCAGCGGCACCTACTCGTTCTCCATCAATCAGAATAACTGGATCGCAGACATCAAGCAGGCGTCCGGCAGTTTCTCATACAACCCGATGAACGGGAACCTCGGTGTGCTGGCTCTGAGCTACATCACGGTCAATTATGGCGATCTGTATGGTACGCGCGTCGATCCCTCGACGGACAAGGGCTACATCGACACCGGCATTTTCTCACCCAGCGCCTTTGTCCTCGGTGTCGGGTATGCCAAATCTCTTACAGACCGCTTTTCTGTCGGAGGTCAGGTAAAATACGTTTCTCAGACCCTCGGCGAGAGCCTCGTTCCGGTTGGTGATTATCGTGAAACCGGCGAAACCGAGATCATTAACTACAAGGCCGGAGTGCTGGCGTATGATTTCGGAACCCTGTACCGCACGGGCTACAAAAGCCTGGTTTTCGGCATGTCCGTACGCAATTTTTCCCGCGAGGTCGTTTATGAAACCGAGGGTTTCCAACTGCCGCTGAATTTCCAGATCGGCATCTCGATGAACGTTTTCGATTTCTTCGAGAGTTTTGCCGATGGCAGCCAGGCTCTGCTCGTCGCTATCGACGCGACCCACCCGCGTGCATTTGGCGAGCGCGTCAATATCGGCGCGGAGTACATGTTTTATGACATCTTCGCCCTGCGTGGCGGCTACAAGATCAACTACGATCAGGTCTCATACACGGTTGGGTTCGGTATTCAGAAGGAGTTTGGTGACCGGAAGGTCGCTTTTGACTATTCCCTGACACCCTTTGGCCTTTTTGACACGGTGCAGCGCATGTCCTTTCGCCTGGTACTTTGAGTTCAGCGCTGCAGAGCGCTTCGTGAGCCGGTTTGCTGCCCACGCTGTTGGAAAGTTCAGACTTAACGATTGTTTTGACAATGACTTAAAACCGTTATCTATCCGTCGCCGTCCCAGGTTTGCTGCCTGTCCTCCTCATTCCGGCATCAGCGCCGGTTTGCCCTGGCACAGGGGCTGCTTTCGGAAGATTCCGGTAACAATCCAGCTCGGAACACATCCGACAAGGTATTTTTCATGATCCCGATACCCTGCGCAATACGCCAGTCAGGGGACACATCGGGTTAAAAAACAAATTCTTGCACATACAGATTTTGCAATGGGAGTGAAACGATGAGCAAGCTACGATCCGGGATATTGTTGCTCACTTTGTTCGGTCTGGCAGGCCTGAGCACCGGCTGTGACCAGGAACCGACGCCAAGCTTGTACAAGCCGGATGAAACCGGCAAGCCAACCCCGGTGATCACCGAAATTCAGCCGGCAAACAACTCACTGGCCGGGATCGGCGAAATCACCATCATCGGTGAGAATTTTTCCAGTACAGTCGAAGAAAACATCGTCTTTTTTGGCGGCACACGGGCTGAGGTCGTTTCATCAACAACGACCGAGCTCGTGGTCAAAAGTCCGAATGTGCCACAGGACTCTCTTGCTGTAAAAGTTGCTGTCCAGGGCGCATACCTGTTCAGCAACACACTGTATTACAATCTGCTTCCGGCTGTTTTGGAATACGGCAAGTTCGGTGATTTCGACGATAACTACGCTCTTGCTGTGGACAAGGATGAAAACCTCTATGTTTCTCTGAAAGGCCGCAGGCTGGTCAAGGTCAGCCCGGGAGCAGATGAGTTTGAGGATTTTGCCCGTACCCTTTCTGACAAAGCATCTGGCATGAAAGTCGGCCCGGACGGCGGCATCTATTATGTCAATGTTCTGGGATTTGTTTTCAAAGTTGAAGCCGATGGCTCCAAAGATGGACTCTACGCACGGTTGCCCGGACGTGCCTATGACCTCGACTTTGGCCCGGACGGCAACCTGTACTGCGGCGGTGGCGGCAAAGCGATCTACAGGGTCCGGCCCGATAAAACTTCCGAAGTCGCTGCAGACTACGGTGAGCTGTCCATCGTCACCATCCGCGTTTACGACGGCTATGTTTACGTCGGCGGCACGGATGCCACGACCAATGAAGCCTCGATCTGGCGTAATAAAATCAACTCGGCGGATGAGCTTGGCCCCAATGAACTCTACTTCAACTGGACGGAAAAAATCGGCAGCCAGGCTGAACTGCTCTCCCTGACGTTTGATGAAGACGGTGTCATGTACGTCGGGACGACCACACCTGACCCGATTTACAAAGTTTTCCCGGACGGCAGTTTTGAGCCGCTTTACCCCGGTGTTCTGGAACCGAACACCTATGCCATGGCCTGGGGCAATGGCAACCACATGTATGTTTCGCGAAGAAATCCCGACTTGCAGAAAAAACGCGTCATGATCGTCAACATGCAGAAAAAAAGCGCCCCCTA
>WFTM01000194.1 GCA_015485525.1 Candidatus Zhuqueibacterota bacterium
CATGCTGCTGTATTTTTTCGCCGCGCGTTCACACAGCCTGACTCTCCTGCGACAGCACGAGCGGCAAATCGCCGTGCTTTCGGAAAAGGCCGGGCAGATCATCCCAGCATTTCAACAGGCAGTACGTTTGCTGAAAGAGCGCGCTGCACTGGAGAAAGAACTGGCTGCTTTGCAGGCGAATATGTACGAGCCCGCTTTTGTCGCAGACCTGTTCGCAGGGCTCGAAGCTGATATCGCCGGCAACATGTGGTTGGAATCCCTCGATTTTGCGCCTGCCTATGGCAAGCAAAGCAGGAAAAAAGGACGCAACAAAAATGCTGTCACAGGGCATGTGCTGCAGATCAAAGGCTTTGTGCTGCTGGCGCCGTGGATGCGCGAACAGGACACGGTACAGCGTTTTTACCGGCGGCTGCATAATCGCCTGCCCTTTAGTACGGCCGAGGGAAAGATGCAGCTCGATGATCTCAGAGTTGCGAAAATAGAAGAGCAGTACTACTACAATTTTGCGCTCTCTTTCGCATGGCCTGCCACGAATGTGAAATAGAAGAAATGATGACAAAAATCGCTGTCCAGCAGTCGATTTTCAGGGGTATGGAATCGTTGCGCACGGTTCAGGATACGTGTGCACAGGCTGTAGAGCGACATTCATGTCGCGTGGAACGATACTTTTAGTTATTCAGGATATGGGAAAAATCAGAGAAATAGTAGGGATACTGGGTGCAGGAAAAATAGTTTTCGGCCTCATTTTGTTTGCCTGTGGCTACGGATTTTTGCAGTGGAGTATGCTCTGGGCTGTGGATAAACGCGCCGGGCAGACCACGGAACAGCTCATGGCCCTGCGCAGGCACTATGCTGCCCTGAAAAGCGTGCCTGTGGATAGCGCCCTGCAGCATCTGCGGGCTCAGGTTGCCCGGCTGCAGAAAAAACTCGACACCATACATGCCCGCAAGGTGGCCGTGGAAGAAATTCCGCTGCTCGTCTCCCGTATCGGTAAGAGAGCGGAGCGCGTTGGTTTGAATACGGTCAAAATCAGCGTGCAGCAGGAGAATGAGCCGGAAGACGGCCGTCCGGCACGTGTGCATGCACGCCTCGAACTGGTGGGAGAATATGCCGGCGTACCCGCACTGCTCGCTGCCTTCGATGAACTCGATCCCTTGGTATTTATCTCGTCATTCAACGTACACCGGGCAGGAAAAATCGGCAGTGACGTGGCCGTAAGTCTGCATCTCATCAGTTATATTCGCGAGAACGATGAACCTGAAGACTCTGTTACAGAATAAGAAAATTTTGTCTGCGGCGGGCGGTCTCGCTCTGGTCAGCGCTTTGCTGCTCATCTGGCAGATGCCGGGAGAACAGCCTCCCGCCCGGTCCATGGATACAAATGATTTGATCGCCATGCTGGCACGCTATGAAAAAAAATACGCCGCTCCTCTACGGGAGACGGCCATGACCGCTCAGCTCAGTTCTGCTGAAGATTTCCAGGGCAGACCTCGTGTGCGCGTGCGGCGAAATGTTTTTTCCATGCCGGGGCTGCAATTTGCTTCGGCCCCGCAGAATCGCGGCGGGAATCTGCTCGAAGGCATACTCTATGACGCTGCCAGAGCGCTTGCCGTCATCAATGGTACTGTCGTCACCCGGGGAGACTCCGTGGGCAGATACCGCGTGGCGGATATTACTCCAACAGAAGTTGTGCTGCAGGCAGGCGAGGAAAACATGGTGCTGCGTTTGATCGAAGAAGGACCACAGGCACAGACAGGAAGAGAATGAAAAAAATGGAGAAAACCGTTAACCCGAAGCTGAAAACCGGCCTGGCTGTCGCGCTGGCAACCGTGCTGACTGGCTCGCTGGTGCTTCCCCTGCATGCCCGGCAAGAGATCCAAAGAGCCGGCAAAGGGCTGATCTCATTGCAGTTGTCGGGTTCCTCACTGCGCAGTACTCTGGAGATGCTCGCCCGCCGTCTGGGCAGAAACATCATGATCGATGCCGAAGTCCCGGACCAGCAACTGAGCATGTCGTTGCAGTCGATACGTCCGAGGGATGCCTTTGCCGCTATTCTGGCAGCCCATGAGCTTGGCTATAAAGTGCTCGAAGGCAGTGTGCTCTATGTTGCCCCTTTGGAAAAAATCGATCAGAACCATGAAATTCGTCATATTCACTGCAAGTACGCCGATGCAGTGGAGCTGGTCGATATTCTCACCCGGGTCAGTGACGGTAAAGACGGGGCGGTAATGGCCGATGCGCGAACGAACACACTGATCATCCGCGAGCGGCCTGAAGTGCTGGCGAGGATGGAGAAGCTGGTTGCTGAGCTGGACCGCCCGACCATGCAGGTTTATATTCAGGCGGAGATCGTCGAAGTTTCCTCCTCTGATGGTAAAAAATTCGGGATCGAGTGGATTCTGAAGGAGCTGCGCAGCAAAGACCTGGAAGGGCGTGCCGGCTCAGACTGGCTGTTGCAGCAATCCGCAGCAACGAACACCACCGGCACAGTGGGAAGCACTCCTACAGGCACCACCAGCACAAATTCACAGTTCCCCTTTCCCATTGGTTCCGGTTTCGGGATCGGCATTCTCGGCACCAATGTCAGCGTAGTGCTGCGTGCCTTGCGGGAGTCAAATCAGGTCAACCTGCTTTCACGCCCGCGCATCGTGACGCTGGACAACCAGGAAGCCAGTATCGAAGTAGGGGATCAGATTCCGTTCAAAGTACTGAACCAGTTTGGCGTCACCTCTTTTGAATTCAAGGATGCAACGATCCAATTATTGGTGAAACCGCATATCATCGATTCGTTACACCTGGCGCTGGATGTGACTCCAAAGGCTGATTTTCAGAATGGTTTTACACCAGATGGCACGCCGATAATTTCGACCCGCCGGGCGCAAACGCGTGTAAAAATCCGCGACGGCGAAACCGTGGTGATCGGCGGCCTGATCCGTGATTCAGAAATTAAGAGCGAAAAACGCGTCCCTGTTCTTGGACGTTTGCCCTGGATCGGGTTTTTATTTCGCGATACTATTTCTACTGTGCAAAAAACAGAGCTGATCGTTTTCATCACGCCGATAATTATGAGGGAAGGCCGTCACGAAGGCCTGTTCGAGTCGGAAAAAGCGTTACGGAAAAAAGTGCGGGATAAATCTCAATAGACGAGGCCTGTGATGGCGA
>WFTM01000195.1 GCA_015485525.1 Candidatus Zhuqueibacterota bacterium
AGCTCGATCGTCTGCTGGCCAGGGGCCTCCATCGGGTTGGCACCGGAAACTGTGCCTTCAAACGCACGGACGATAGCCACGTTCAGCGATTTGCTTTCGCTCATCGCCCGGCTGAAGCCAACCGTGAGGTGGTTCGAGGTCACACCCGGGGCGAGGATGTTGAACATCACCTCGGTTGCAGGGATTGGCTGATCGGTGAAGGAGTAGCCGGCACGCCAGGTCCAGACATCACTGGACGCATACTGAGCGCCGATTTTGAAGATCGTCATATCCTGCCAGCCGAAACCAGCACCGCCGTCGTTGCCCAGAGGTGCCTGCATCAGGTTGGGCAGCATGGGATTGCTGATGGCCGGGACCTCGGAGTACTTGATTTGCTGGATATCGAAAGCCAGCGTGAGCGCCTCATTCGGGCTCAGGGCGATGCCGGCAGTCCAGTTCGACGGGATATCGAATTTGCCTTGCCCGGCAAACAGGCCGGCGTAGTTGTCGAACGCAGACATGGAAATTTTCGACTGGTATGAGGCGCCGATTGAAAACATCTCATTCAGGACGCCGAGATAACCGACGCGGAAACCGAATCCTGTCGAGCTGGAGTAATCGTTGTTGGTCAGTTTGGTAGGATCGCTGGTGAAGCCACCGAATGCCTGCATGCCTTCAGCCTTGAAGCGCTGGTAGGCGAAGATCGGCGTGATACCGATGCCGTGTCCTTCAGATAAGGCGAAAGACAATGTCGGCGCGATGAAGAGCTGAGAGAGGTCAACGCCTGTCGGTGCGGTTACCGGAGCAAAGGGGCTGTCGAAGACTTTGGTGTCGTAATTCGTGTTCATACCGCCGTTGCCGTAAATAGTCAGGCCGAAAGACATGCTCTCGTTGATCTGCCAGTTTGCTGCTAAAGCGGGGATGAAGAAGATCGTGCTGCCGCTTTCAACCGTGCCCGGAGTCAGGGGGAAGGTTTCCGGAAAACCGGAAGGGTTGCCCGTTACGGTGTAGGAGCGGTTCGGGTTGAACAGGGTGACGCCAACATAGTAGCTTTTGCCGACAAAACTCATGGCCCCCGGGTTGGTTGCCGCCGCCATCGGGCTCAGGCTCAGGGCAACACCTGCTCCGGCCATGCCTTTGTATTTGGTACCATAGGCGATGGAAAAATAGCCATTGGTAGCAAAAGCACTGCCTGTGAGCAGAACCAGCAGTAAGAGTACTGCGCTTGCTTTTGTGATGAAACAACGTGTTCGGGTTAAGTGCATGTTACTCATTCCAGCCCTCCTGTTGAGTGGAAAGTGTTGTGAATTGTTGGTTATGGGAACAGGTTTGCAATTTCAGGAATAACGCAGTCGATATTTTGATGTATGATAACGAAAACCTGTTTGTTCAAAGCCTGATGAGTGACGTTTTTTTCACGAATCGAATTGATTCAGTCGTGCCTCGGGCCAGCGGCTTTTTTGCGCCATCCGCCCGGTTCTGCCATTCGCGCTTGCCCACGGCAGCCGGAAATTGCCGTTACTTCATCGAGGTGGGCAGGCAGAGAAGCAGAGATGAACGCTGTATCGTTACAAAAGATCAGAGCTGTCGTCAGCTTTTATTGTTAAGTGACGCCGGGGCGCTCCGTTGGGCAAAATTTTCAGTTATCCCGACTTTCCGGGCGTGCAGCGCTGATTTGAGAATACATCGGGATCGAGAGAGACCATGGTGTGAGATCAGTGGATGCGGAGTGCCCGGAGCTAACGCAAGTATGGTGCCATCTGTTTATTCTTGTGTTTTTAGAAAAAACTGAGTAATCTGTGAACACTTATCCCGGCATCCCTGCGGGAGGGTGATGAGAGTGAACATGTGGCAGACCCCTTGTCCCATGTTCTTTGCACGATGACATAGCGCGTGCATAGGGCGGGTCATGAATTCCTCAGATTATACTTTTCGATGGAGATGTACAGTTCCGCTCATTTTCATCACCTGCATGTGGAATGTGAAGTTCGTGCAACAAAATTTATACCAGTCATCAGTTGTCGTTATTCGATGTGTTCATAAAAGAGTGTTTCGGGAGCGGTCGGGGGGAGGGATAAAGTTGCGGAATGATGATCCTGGCAACCAGACCAGGGCGGCTTCTGTGCTCTGTTGCGGCTGTAATGAGGGGTTGCGCAGCTTATCTTCGCGCAGATCATGCTGAGAACCGGAGAAAATCATTCAAAGGAAATTCCCTGTAACGGCTGTTGTCATGATCCGGGCGGCAGGCAGCATCGTGCCGGGAAGTGATGTCATCCTCAGATAACCAGGGCGCTCGTGCGAGTCGTTATCCCCTGGTGCGTTTCAGCCTGTACTTTGTGAGAGTTATGAGTCCTTCGAGCTATAAAAAAGTTGGCATGAAAAAACGCTTCCTGAAGTGGAGCATCGGTGCCTTGATTCTCTTTGCCCTTGCCGGCAACCTGGCGCTGTATCTACTGATCAGCTCGGGAACGTTATCTGCCGGTCAGGCAGCGGTGCTGATCGGCGTTTTTTATGTTCTGTCCGGAGTGCTGGGTATTCTGATGATCATCCGCATGATGGTGCAACCGGTGATCAGCCTGACCGAAAAGGTCAGACAGGTGCAGGAAGGTGACCTCGATGTGGACCTGAATATCCGCGTGAATCCTGCCTCTTCGGATGAAATGGACATGCTCTATTTTGGCTTTAAGGAGATGGTCACCAAGCTGCGCGAGAATATCACCGAACTGCAGAAAGAGAAAAATCGCGCCGAGCAGATGGCACGCCAGCTCATGGAAAACAACAAAAAACTCGAGCGGATTTTCGAAGGCCTGCCCGACGGCGTGATGATCATCGACAAGGAGTATCGTATCCGGCACGTCAATCCGGTGATGGAAAAGATGATCGGCCGCGGCCTGGAGGAAGTCCAGGGGGAACTTTGTTACAGCATGTGCCAGGGGCATTCGGAACGCTGTTCATTCTGCCGTGCAGACTCGGTTTTTCAGCTCGGAGGGCACGCGTTCACCATGTGCACCCGCAAGCAGGCCGGCACCGAGGAAAACCGGATCATGGAAATCTACGATATTCCTATCCTCGATGAACACGGAGATGTGGAACTGGTCATCGAATACGTCAAGGATGTTACCGAAGCGGCCAAGCTGCAGCAGCACCTGGAACAGGCCCGCCATCTGGCCGAAATCGGTAAAATGGCCTCCATCGTCTCCCACGAAGTTCGCAACCCCCTGAACGCCATCTCCGGCGCCATCCATTATCTCGAAGGTGAAATTTCCGACACAGAACTGCGCAGCTATCTCAACCTGATCGTCGAACAGATTCAGCGCGTCAAAGGCGTAACCGACGAGCTCCTCGACTATGCCCGGCCGATCAAATCCGAGTTTTCTCTCGAACAGATCGGCCCGGTTATCGAAAAGGCGATTGCGCTGGTGCGTTCCGCTTTGGATGAAAAGGATGTCTGTGTTGAGCTCAATATCGATGAATCGCTGCCGTTGCTGCCGCTGGACACCATGCAGGTGGAGCGTGCTCTAGTCAATCTGCTGCTCAACGCTATCGACGTTGTCAACGGCGATGGCCGCATCGCTATCAGCGCGACTTATGTTCAGGACGTGCCGGAGAATACCCTGCGATATGTCGAAGTTCGGGTGCAGGATAATGGCCCGGGGCTGGGCGATCGTGATCCTGAGGAGCTGTTCAAACCCTTTGTGAGTACCAAGTTGCGCGGCACCGGCCTTGGCCTGCCGATCGTACGAAAAATCATGGACAGCCACCAGGGGAGCATCCGGCTTTTTTCAGAAAACAGCAGGGGGACGACAGCTATCTTGCATTTTCCAACAGTACTGAAGGTTTATGAAGCAGAAGAACACCATACTAGTTATCGATGACGAAGTCGCCACCCTCAAGGTGATGGAAGCAAATCTCAGCCGCGAGGGCTATCGCGTGCACACAGCCATGGACGGGATCGCTGCTTTTGATGTCCTCAAACGCGAGCGGATCGACATCATAATTGCGGATTACATGATGCCGCGCATGAACGGCATCCAGTTTCTCGAAGCCCTGCGCAACCAGGGGCTGGATATCCCGACGATCATCATCACTGCGCACGGGTCTATCGAGCACGCTGTGCAGGTGATGCAGTTAGGGGCTGAGACCTATTTCACCAAGCCGGTCAACTATGATGAGCTCATGCTGGTGCTCAAACGCAGCATCGAACAGCGCAAGCTCAAAGATGAACTCAACCGTTTGCGCCGCGAGATCAGCACGCTGTACGGCTTCAGCAACATCATCGGTAACTCGCCGGCCATGCAGGCGATCTACAGCATTATCCGCGATCTCTCGGATACTGATGCCACAGTCCTGATCCAGGGCGAGACAGGTACCGGGAAGGAGCTGGTCGCCCGCGCCATCCACTTCAACAGCATTCTCAA
>WFTM01000196.1 GCA_015485525.1 Candidatus Zhuqueibacterota bacterium
AAGTGTTGCCACTTCGGCTACATCTCCCGAAGTGTTGCCACTTCGGCTACGTTTCGCCCGGTTGCGTGCTGGGTGAAAGGGGCGGGCTCGCGAAAAATCGGCTTAACGTGAGCAGCAGTTGCAGGGTATTCTCTGAGGTGGGAACAAGAGACTTGCTTCTTATGTTGCAGAAGTGTATTTTTAACCCGAAAAATTCATAAGATTTTGCGGGAATAGAAGTTCATGGCGATAGTTCCAGCGGTTTATCCCGGGTTTTATGAATATTCGCTTTGCACGATAAAATTATACCACTCATGGACGTCAATATGGAAGTTCGTTTGGGGTGACTACTTCCCGTAAAAAAGTCGTCACGGTTGACGACGATTCCTCGATTCGCATGCTGATCAAATCCGCTTTGCGCGGGTTGGCTGCTGTGGATGTCATCGAAGCCAGTGATGGTCTCGAAGGCTTGCAGACTATCCGTCGCGAACGACCGGACCTGGTGCTTCTCGATGTGGTGATGCCGCACCAGGATGGCATCGAAACCTACTACCAGTTACGCAAAGACCCGGCCTACAGCAGCACACCGATCATCATGCTCACCGCTGTAAAAGACAACGAAAAGCTGACCCCTCTGCTGCAACATTCTCATACCGAATTTCTGGCCAAGCCCTTTGTTATCGAAGTCCTGCGCGAAAAAGTACGCAGCCTGCTGAAGCTGGATGCATAGCCGGGTTGTAACGACTCATTTTCCTCATCACTCGTGCCTGTTCCCGCTCTCCATGATGTGGCGTCGCGAAGTGCATGGTTTGTTCCAGAAGGATTTTTCCAGCCTCGGCCAGATGCCGGTTCCTCCCGATATCCAACACCATTTTTAAAGACGTATCCGAACAAAAATCCCCGGTCACGTTTGATGTGCCGGGGATTAAAGTTTGGCCTTCATCACCAAAGCACGTTTCAGTACCCGTGCCTCTGCATGGTCAGTTAAGCGGGGTGAAAAGGGTTCCTGCTCTGCAGTGTGATGAGAAGAAGGGGCGACTGCGGATTACAGGGAAATGCCGCGCATGCTCAGGATAAAGCGCCATTCCTCCGGCTGAACCGGCTGAACCGACAGGCGGCTGTTGTTGACCAGAACCATATTCTGTAGCTCCGGCGTTTTTTTGATTTCGTCGAGGGTGACAGGCGGGTCCACAGCCTGCACGGCCTGTACATCGACCATGACCCAGCGTGGATTATCCGGATCATCTTTCGGGTCAAAATATTTGTGCCCGGGATCATGGGCATAGTGGTCCGGATAGGCGGCGCGAACGATGCGCGCGATGCCGTGGATCGCCGGTGGTTTGACCACACTGTGGTAGATAAATGCCAGATCACCCTCCTGCATCTCATCACGCATCAGATTGCGCGCCTGATAGTTGCGTACACCTTCCCAGAACGTTGTCTTGTCCGGCTCGTTGACGAGATCCTGCCAGGAATAGGTGTTGGGTTCGGTTTTTAAAAGCCAGTACTTCATCGTCGGTACTCCGATTTCAGTTTGTGCTTGTGATCGCTTGTTTTTCTGTTTCGCTCAGCTCTGGTTTTTCCGCGCGGCGAAAGAATTTGCGCATGCCGCCGGTGAACAGTTTTTGTGGCAATAATCTGATGATGTGGTACAACATCCGCATGCGGAAGGGGAAAATATACACCGCCTTTTTGCGTGCCACAGCATGCAGCATCAGGTCGGCGGCACGGTCAGCCGGCACGACCCAGAAGGCATTTTTGTTCGAAGCGATGATCGGTGTGTCCACAAAGCCGGGGTGGATGGTGGTGAATTGGATGAACGGCAGCTCTGCGGCCAGACTTTCGAGCAGGTATTGAATCGAAATTTTGGTTAAACTGTAAACACCACGTGTCGGCAGCCCGCGTACTGATGCCATCGAGCCGATGCCGACGATGGTGCCCTGTTTGCGCGGCACCATGTGGTTGAGACAGGCTTTTATCGTATGCATGGTGCCATACAGGTTGGTTTTCAGGCAGGCATCGATCAACTCCCAGTCCCATTTTTTAAAAGAAGACGGCGCGCTGATGCCGCTGTTTGCCCAGGCAACATCGATGCGGCCGGCGTGTTCGTGGAAATCATTGACCGCGGCGAAAACAGCCTCACGGTCACGGATGTCGCAGCCTCGGATCCAGAAGGTGCTGTCGGTGTGCTTGAGGGAGTCCGCGAGTTCCTGCATTTTTTCCTCCCGCCGGCTGAGTAGCCCAAAGGTGACGCCATAGGGCGCCAGGGCCTCGGTCAGTGCCCAGCCCAGCCCGGATGATGCCCCGGTGATGAGCACGGATTTACCGGACCAGTATTCACGTAGTATGCTGCTGTTTTTCGCCATGTCATATTTCTCCACAACGGTCAGTTTCTGATCTGATTGGGTACATTATCGGTTCCTTTTGTGTACTGTGAGAAATTTTTTTGTGCGGCCATGCCGCAACTGATGCCCCTTTGGGGGCAGGCGCAGTTTTCTGTTCGCCATGCCGGTCACTCGCAGCCGGGGACTGTCCGCACGCTCATTCCCGGCCTGGCTGGCGGAAAAAATGCCGGCGTACACCCGCGCAAGCGCCCGGGGCAGGCTGCCGCGCAGGTATCTCCCAAACGCTGTCATAGCCTTCGATCAGCAACCAGTAACCCGGCCGCGGTTGCGAAATCCCGGCTTTTGTTCTGCATGAATCCGGCAAGCCGGCTTTGAGCAGCAAATAAGGGATGATATTGGAATGGGAGACCAGCAGCACGGTCTGATTCTGCCTGAAATCTTGTGCCAGTTTTTTCCAGAACGCATCGATCAGGCTGGTGTCCTGCAGGGCGCGGTTGATGCCGATGCCGGCATTGTGCGCCTGCGCGATGATAAACGCCGTATGCAGCGTGCGCGTGGTGGCGCTGCTGAGCACGGTATCGACGCGGATGGAGCGGGCGTGCAGCCAGCCGGACAGGGCATGGCTGGTGGCGACGCCTGCCGGGCTCAGGGGCTGGAAACTGTTGAACTCGCCATGGGGCCAGCCGGACAGCTTTTCACTGTGGCGGATAATCAGCACCCTCGGCTGTGCCGGCAGCACTGTGGCGGACAGAAACAGGCCGGAGAGCAGGGTGAGTATCTGTAGGGTTTTCATTTTATTCATCCGGGTTGAGCAAGCGCAATGAGACCAGTTCATCGGCGCCGAGGAATGTACTGTCCGCATGGGTGTACCATTTGCGCAGTTTCGGCAGCCTGATCGTGCCCGAGTCTTTCATGCCCTCGAGAGTGATAAATTCGCCGTCGTTTTTCGCTTCATCGCGATAAAACCGATAGCCTGTGAGCGCGTGCGATTCGCGGTCGAAATAAAAATACCAGATATCATGCCCCACGTCCGGGTCGTAGGTCACGCGCAGGCGGTAGAACAGCCGGCCGTCAAATTTTGCAACCTGCACAGCTTCATCGATGCGCGTACCCGGATCGCGCAGTTTCATCGGCAGGCCCCAGAGATAGACATAGTAATTGCGCATGAACAGCGCCCGCTCGGGTGTCAGGCGGTATTTTTCGCGCAGTGCTTCGGGAAATTCCGGCTTGCCGTCCACCGTGATACTGGCCTCGTCGCCATCAAATATGTAGCCGAAGGTGTGGCCGTCGAAGATGCGCACCAGCTCGACTTTGTTCTGGTGGTTATTGATGATCAGGCGGGTTTTACGGTCTGGCCCGTTTGGCCGGGTCTCGCGCAGATGCAGTTCCAGGATGGCATCGCCCCACTGTTTCTCCGGATCGTGATAGCGGATGGAACCTTCGAGCAGCTCTTGTGCTGAGGGCACCTGTGCAAACAGAAGAGAGGGGAGCAGCAGAATCAGAATTTTCAACATGGGATGTTCTCCGGGTTTGGGGTGGACATGCTTTTCATTTCCGGCGTTCCTGTAAGTAGCGTTCAGCGAGCAGTTCGCTTTTCCGGTCCGGGCCAAGCACGCGCCGGATCCACTGCAGGCGTAAATCACGCACACTGTTGTCGTCAAGCTGCCAGGGAATATCGGCGGCATGCAGCCGGTGAATCAGGTGCGAGACGATCAGCGCTGCGCTGACGGAAATATTAAAACTCTGCGTGAAACCGTACATCGGGTATTTGAGGAAAACATCAGCCTCGCCGGCGACGATCTCGCTGATGCCATCTTCTTCATTGCCGAAAATCAGGGCGGTTTTTTCCCTCAGGTCCAGCTCATCCGGGGTGATGGCTGCATCGCTGAGAGTGGTGGCTACCAAAGTATAGCCTTCTTCTCTCAGGTGGTGCAGGCAGGGGCGTGAGTTGTCCCGCGTTCCACCTGTCCATCGGTGCAGATCGACCCATTTGGAAGCACCCTGGGTCACGGCCTTTTTGGTGCGAAATTCGTTACGGTTTTCGATGATATGCAGGTCCTGAATACCGAAACAGTCGCAGGTGCGGATCACGGCGCTGGCATTTTGCGGCTGGTAAATATCTTCCAGCACCACGGTGATGTGCCGCGTGCGCCAGCGCAGAACCTGTTCGATTTTGTCGAGCTTGTTTTGCGTGATGAACCCTGAGAGATACTCGGTCAGCTCCTGCCGGAGTTCATCATCGAGGGAAGAAAAAATATCGCTCATGCTCTGCCTGTAGTGACCTTGAGCGCAGTGAAACAGCGCATCAGTATGTTCTGGCAAACGAATAAAATACGATCCGGGAGAGGTTTTATACAAGGAAAAATAACGGAAGGGGAAATTCAAGCGGTGCTTTCCGGTGACAGTCCGCCTGTGAGCCGGTACGGCGCCATTCTGCGCTGTGGCAGCAACACGTTTTAAGAGATGAAAAAGTTCGGCAGGCGCTGTGTTCTCCCGTGTGGGTGTGTAATACGCCTGCCGGGTGTGCCGGAAGTTTACAGCGCGTCCGCTCCGGATTCGCCGGTGCGGATGCGGTAGGACTGCTGCACATCGATGACGAAGATTTTGCCATCGCCGGGGTTGCCGGTGTGCGCGTGCTGCAGGATGGTCTGAACAACCTGGTCGGCCAGTTCATCAGGAACGACGATTTCCAGCTTGGCTTTTTTTGCATATTCGATGGCGTCCAGCGTGATTTTGTCGCGGGCGCCTGAGGCCAGGCTGCGGCCAAAGCCCTGGACGTCGGTATCGACTGTCATGCCGGGCAGTCCCTCGATCTGCTTCAGCGCATCGACGACTTTGGCGAGCATGAACGGCTGAACAATAGCTTTGATTTCTTTCATTGAGAAACTCCATTTTTTGAGGGTTAGTCCGCTTTTGGGTACATTTCCTGCGCAGACCTGCTCCAGAACCGGAATAAACGTACGTCCCGGTTAAAAAGCGAGGCCGGTGGGGCGACCGGCCTCGTAAAATTTACAGCTCCGGCGATGCGGGTTTTTCTTCAAACCAGCCATAAAATGCCGGCAGCAGAAGCAGGGTGGAGACGATGGTACTGAACAGCCCGCCGATCACAACGGCAGCCAGCGGACGCTGCACCTCACTGCCGATGCCCTGAGAAAGCAGCAGGGGAAACAAGCCCAGGAGCGTGGTCAGCGCTGTCATCAGAATCGGGCGCAGGCGCAACAGGCCGCCCTCGATCAACGCTTCGCGCAGAGGCGTACCCTGCCGGCGCATGTCGTTGATAAAGCTGACCATAACGATGCCGTTCTGCACTGCCGTTCCCATGAGCGCGATGAAACCCACGGAAGCAGGCACCGAGAGATATAACCCTCCGGCCCAGAGAGCAAAGATCCCGCCGGTGATCGTGATCGGCAGGTTGAGAAGGATCAGCAGCGCATTTTTCATCGAATTAAAGGTACTGAACAGCAGGATGACGATCAGAACCAGTGTGATAGGCAGGATGACAGCCAGCCGGCGGTTGGCGCGCTGCTGGTTTTCGAACTGCCCGCCCCAGGTGATGAAATACCCCGGCGGCAGCTCGACGGATGCGTCGATTTTTTCCTGCGCTTCGGCGACGAAACTGCCGATATCACGGCCGCTGACGTTACACTGAATGGTCAGACGGCGTTTGGAGTCTTCACGGCTCACCTGTGCCGGCCCCTGTTCGATGTAGATATCGGCGAGCTGGGCCAGGGGGATGCGGTTACCATCCGGCGTGCTGACGAGAATGCTGCGGACTTCCTCGAGGTCCTTTCGGTATGGTTCTGCCAGACGCACCAGGGCGGCAAAGCGCCGGTCGCCCTCGAGAATGGTGGTGGCAATTTTACCGCCGATGGCGATTTCAACCACATCCTGAATATCCGAGACGTTCAGTCCGTAGCGTGCCACCTTGCGGCGGTCGATTTTGATCTGCAGATAGCCCAGGCCTGTGACCTGCTCTGCCTGCACATCCCGGGCGCCGCGGACACTGTTGAGGATGGAGACGATCTCATCGCCCTTTTTCTTGAGAATGCCGAGATCTTCTCCAAAAACCTTGACTGCGAGCTGGCTGCGCACCCCGGAAATCAGCTCTTCGACTCGCAGGGCAATGGGCTGGCTGAAGGAAAAAATAACGCCGGGAATCACCTTCAGCCGTTCGCGCAGCTCATCGACGATTTCTTCCTTGCCATAGCCGTCACGCCATTCGGAGAGCGGCTTCAGCATCACGTACATATCGCTGAAATTCGGCTGCATCGGGTCAGTGGCTACCTCAGCCCGGCCGGTACGTGAAACGATTGTGACGACCTCGGGTGTCTTCAAAACTTCGCGTTCAATGGCAGTGGAAAGGTGGTTGCTGCCCTGCAGCGCAATGGTTGGTAAGCGGATAGCCTGCAGGGCGATGGCTCCCTCTTCCAGCTCGGGAACGAATTCCGTACCCAGAAAAGGCAGCAGGCCAAGCGAGGCGACAAACAACAGCAGCGCCAGCAGCGCTGTCAGCTTGCGGTTGTCCACTGCTCGTTCGAGAATCGGCCGGTACACCCGCTTGAGAAACTCGACGAGAATATTTTTCTTGTCTGAAATTTTGCCTTTGAGCAGAAAGGTGGACAGCAGCGGTGCCAGGGTCAGAGCCAGCAGCAGGGATGAGAACAGGGCAAAACTGATCGTCAGCGCCAGAGGTGAGAACATTTTGCCTTCGAGACCGGTCAGGGTCATCAGCGGCAGGAACACGATCACAACCACGAAGATGGCAAAGGCACTCGGCCTGCCAACTTCCTGAGCCGCGCGCAGAACAGTGACAGCGATCGATTCCTTGCTGCCGTTGCGCTGGTTCTCCTGTATATGCCGGATGACGTTTTCCACCACAACGATGGCGCCGTCCACCATCATCCCGATACCGATGGCCAGCCCTCCGAGGCTCATCAGGTTTGCCGACAGCCCGGTGTAGTACATGATGATGAAGCTGATCAGCGCTGACATGGGCAGAACCAGCGCGACGATAAAAGCACTGCGCAGGTTGCCGAGGAAGAAGGCCAGCACAAGGACGACCAGAAAACCGCCGATGAGCAGGGAGCTGGTCACAGTATTGAGAGCCGCGTTGACGAGCTCGATACGGTCATAGTACGGAACAATACGGATTCCCTCGGGCAAGGCTTTTTTGATCTCCTCGAGCTTTGCCTTGACACTCTTGACCACATCACGGCCACTCTCGCCCTTGAGCATCATGACGATGCCGATAACGGTTTCTCCCTTGCCGTCTTTGGTGGCAGCGCCGTAGCGCACCGCCGGGCCTATTTCCACGCTGGCAACATCGCGGATGTACACCGGCGTGCCGTTGCGCGAGGCCACGACGATATCCTCGATGTCTTTTTCATCATTGATCAGGCCGACACCGCGGACGAGAAACTGCTCGTAATTGCGCGTGATGTAGTTACCGCCGGCGTTGGCATTGTTCTCTGCCACAGCGCTGAAAACATCGTTCAGGGTGACTTCATAGGCGACCAGACGCTCAGGATTGACGAGAACCTGATACTGCTTGACATATCCCCCGAGACTGTTGACTTCGATGACCCCGGGAACGCCGCGCAGAGACGGTGCGATCATCCAGTCCTGGATCGTCCGCCGTTGCATCGGCGTAAAATCCTCTCCCTCGATGGTATATTGGTAGATTTCCCCGAGACCTGTCGATACCGGCCCCATCTCCGGCGTCACGCCTTCGGGCAGCTCTTCCTGCACCGAGGCCAGCCGTTCAAACACCAGTTGGCGGGCAAAATAGACATCCATATCATCCTCAAAAACAAGGGTGATGGCTGACAGCCCGAACTGAGAAATGGAACGGCTTTCGACGAGATTCGGCAGACTGCTCATTTCGATTTCGATAGGGTAAGTCACCTGTTTTTCCACTTCCACAGGAGAAAAACCCGGAACGGTCGTCAAAATCTGAACCTGATTGTTGGTCACATCAGGGAAAGCATCGATTGGCACGCGCTGGTAGCTGACGATGCCCCAGGCAACGAACCCGACCAGGGCAAGGCCGACCAGCAGCCGTTGCTTTATGGCAAATGCGATGAGTTTGTTTATCATAACGCTGTTATTTCCTTCAGTTGGTGATTAACCCGATTGCTGTATGGTCTCGCTCGCGCGATGAGTTCGGGATAACTGAAAAATTTATTTTTCAGAGCTTGTTGTGTTTGTTGCAGAAAACCAACTCGTGACCGCGTCGGGTCTCTGAGTATCAGGAGCTTTGGCTTAGTGATGATCCCCGAAACTTTCTTTGGTCATTTCGGATTTCAGAAAAAAAGCACCGCTGGTGACGATCTCTTCGTCGCCTCTCAGGCCGGCGATGATTTCGACGAGGCCACTCTGGCGCAGGCCCGGAGATACCGGCACTTTGCGAAAGCTCACGCGCTCGCCGTGCTCGTCTTCTTCACCGTGGTCGTCACCTTCTTCCTCAGCGTGATCGTTCTCTCCTGCCTCTTCATCGGTTTTGACAAACACAAAATCACCACTGTCATCACTCTGCAGCGCATCTTCAGGAATGACCACCGAATTGCGGCCTTTTTCGTGAAAAATCCGCATGGTGGCGTACATTTCCGGGCGCAATTTTTCATCAGGATTGTCGGCCGTGCTGCGCACTTTTACGGTGCGGGTCATCTCATCAACAACAGAGCTGATGAACTCCAGTTTGCCTTCAAAAACCTCACCGGGCCAGGCCTCGGTTTCAACCTCGACGCGCTGGCCAAGCTTGATTGCGGAAAGGTCTTTTTCGTAGATATCTGCAACCACCCACACCCGGGCGATGTTGACGATTTCCATCAGGTCTGTACCCGGTTCGATCAACTGGCCCAGGGAGATGGAAAATTTGCTGATAATCCCCGAGATCGGGGCATAGATTTTCAGCGTTGCCGTGGGCGTCGTGGAGTCGTGGCTCGTCTTGCCGGTTGCAAGCTGGATCAGCTTTTCTGCCTCGGCGTCGCTGATGCCGATTGAGTGCAGCCGTTGGTCCGCAGCGCTGAAAGCAGCGCGGGCTTCGTCAAAAGCAGCGCGGGCATCGATATAGGCTTTTTGAGCCGCGATGTTTTCCTTGAGCAGCTTTTGCTGGCGTTCGTAGTTTGCTTTTGCCGAATGCAGAGCTGCCTGGGCGCGGATAAACTCTCCCTTGATCTCGCCGATTTCCAGCCCCTGAATCTCGAAAAGTGGCTGGCCGGCCTTAACCCGGTCGCCTTCCTGAACATACAGATTGGTGACCCGACCGGAAATCAGCGTACCGATATCAGCGCGTTTCTTCGGCATGGCCTCGATGCGCGCGGGTGCCATCAGATATCCTGTGAACTGGCGTTCCAGAGGTTTGTCATAGGTGATCTTCATCAGCTCGATCTGATCTTTCGTCAGGGAAATAATATTCGAAGAACCGCCATGCTCCTCGCCGTGCTCTTCTCCTTCACTCTCTGCAGAAGGGCTGCACGCTGTCAGCAAAGCCAGCGGCAGTAACACCAGAAGCAGGCGGGCAAATGATCTATCTTTTTTCATGATTCACTCCATCTCTTGAATGTAGCCCGGTTGTTCACAATCAGTGCCTTTGATAAGGATTCCCGGGGTACTGAAAATTTTCAGATTTTACGTTTTGTTTCGTGTATAAACTATTATCTGTTTTGGTTTATGTGGTTACTGCAGCAGGATGAGTCCGCTCGCGCGTTCCAGCGCTGCGATCGCAGCGTAGTAACCGGCCAGGGTGTCGATATAGCCCTGGCGTACTTCGATCAGCGTCTGCTGGGCTTCGATGACTTGCAGATAGCCAATTTCGCCTTCTTCATAACTGCGCAGCGCGATGCGGTAAACTTCGTTAGCCTGTTCGAGCAGGGTTGCGATATACGCTTCCACCTGGTCGCGCTGGGCCTGGTATTCGGAAAAAGATGCCTCGATATCTGAGAGCAGATCGAGCTGCTGGCGCAGTTTGATGCTTTTTTGCATGGAATAACGCGCTACGGATTGCTGGATTTCGCCACGCTGGCGGAAGGCAAACCAGAGCGGTACCTGCAGGCCGACCTCGATGCCATAAAAATCAGGATTGCCGCCCAGGTTTTGCCGGAATGCACTGATTTCGATGGCCGGCAACAGGCTGCCCCAGGCCAGTTTGCGCATGTGTCCGGCTGCGCTGACCAGTGCCCCTGCTTCGCGCAGCACCGGATGTGCTGCTAATGCCTGTTCGCGAATATTGTCCAGCGTGATCGCCCCGTTCAGCCGTCGATATTGCAGGGAGTCCGCCGAGGTAATCGGAGCATCGGCTTTGCGGCCGAGAACGCTGTTCAGGCGGGACATGGCAGCTCGGGCGCGGCTTTCTGCCCCGCGCAGATCATTGCGGGAGCGGGCCAGTTCCACATTTGCGCGCACCATCTCGATTGCCGGTGCTTCGCCTACCTGCCGGCGAATGCTGACTTTGTTGTAAAAATCTTCCGCCAGGGCCACCCGTTCACGGGCCAGCTGCAGTGTCTCCTGCGAGGCCAGATAGCTATAATACGCCTCGATAACAGCGGCGCGCACGTTGAGTTTGCCCTGTTCCAGCCGCCAGCGCGCTGCCTCAACTTCACGTGAGGCAAGGCGGTTACGCCAGAGTATGTTGGTGGGGAATTCGATTTGCTGGGTCAGCGTGAGGCGTTTTTCATCGAACTGTTCCAGTCCTGACCCGCGTGGCACGCCTTCCCAGCTATAAGCCAGGTTCGGGTCAGAAGGCCACCAGGTAGTCCAGGCGCGGCCCTTTTCGGCCACGTATGCTTTGTGCAAAGCCTGGATATCCGGGCTTTGCTCCATGGCCATGGTGATGGCCTTGTCGATAGTCAGCTCCTGCGCTCGTCCCTGTACCGTCATCGAGCTCAGCATGAGCAGGAGCGCCAAAGCTGTCGCGTACGGATTGATTGATCTCATGGATATGTGTTGCTCCTTTACATAAAAAAGGGTTGTGATAAAGACGAAGCCCGCGGCCGGTTGTGTTGCCGGCACAGGGCTTGTTTTGATCGCTCCCTTTTGCTGCACTGGCGGGGAGCGGTCTGATATGGTTTTGCCTGTTTATTCATCTATCTGCACATCCCGTCTGGAATGGGGGATGTTGAAAAATATACTCATCCCGATCTGTTTATGGATTCATGCTGTGCGCATGGAATATCGGGATAGTTGTAGAATTATCTACTTTATTAACATCTGGTTATTCAGTCACAGCCGGGTGCCCCCATTTTCTCGCCGGTGAAAAATGGCTATGAGACTATGGCCGAAAATTCTTATCCTGACTTCTCCGCTCGGCTGCAGCCCGCGGATGATCATGGGGATTCAACCCAGACCATTGGACGATTATTGTTTCAGTGGTAGAAAATATCAGAGATTTGCAGTGTTCAGGCTGATTGCCCGGAGCAATGGATCGGTTTTGCGCAGCAGGTTGAAGCAAACCTTACGCGAAAACTGTTTGCGGAAGAGATAGAGGGGGATGGTAGATGACGCGGACGAGAACAGCCTCGCACGAGGGCATCTCAAAGCTGATGCGCCCGATGCAGCTCAGATCGATGCTGGCAACGACGAAAGCTGTGTCGTTGAACTGCGTGTGGCAAACACAGGGGCAGACATCATCATTGGCCTCGGACAGGGGCGGATCATCCGGGTTCTGCTGGCTGTGGCTGCCGAGAATGGCGCATACAACCGTGGCGCAGTCCTCGGATACCGTACCTTCGAGACAATCAGCGTCACCGCAGTAGAGCAGTGATGCGGCGCTTGCGATGAGTAGTGCAGAGGCGATAGTATGAATGAATTTTATTTTCACAGATAGATTCTATGCTGAATTTATTCACAAATGTGTGCTTAACGCATGCAAAATCGGGATCATTGAAGAATTGTGCTCGACACGGGCCCTGTAATGATTTCGCCCGCTATCGTGTCAGGCATTGAGCCAGGCCAAATGGCTGCAACTCTGAAATACTCACTTCCTGACGATGGATGTCTTGCTATAATTTTATGAAAAAATTATAGTTATGACAATTTTTTCTGATTTCTGCACCGAGCAGCCGGTTCCGGCTCCTGAGTGTACAATATTGCACGGATGGGAACATAGGAAAATCAGCAGTGAGAGTCAACAGGAAAGAGTGAAAAACACATGCCGCGAGAATTTCAATCCAGCATTGATTTGCCTCCTCTTTTTTTGACGAATGCGTCGCCCCAACAAGTAAACCGGGGCCGAACCCCTGTTGTTGTACCGCGACATTCATGTCGTGCGGCTCGAACTCCTCCGTATTCTGCTTGCGACGCGACATAAATGTCGCGGTACGAGTAGTGCCTCGGTTGTACTGTGCCATTCATGTCGCGCGGTATGAGATCTTTTTCGTTATTCAGCATGCTTCAGTGGGGATGGCTGGGGCGCGACATAAATGTCGCGGTACGCGAGGCCAGTGTGA
>WFTM01000197.1 GCA_015485525.1 Candidatus Zhuqueibacterota bacterium
GCATGGCAGGTGTTGCGCGACCGGCTCAGCAATTTACAGAGAGAAATCACCATCGCGATTTGCGGGAAATATGTCGGATTAAAAGATTCTTATAAAAGTATCATCGAAGCGTTTGTGCACGCCGGTGTCGCGAATGATGTCCGCGTCAACCTGCGTTGGGTCGATACCGAGGAGATCGAGCGTTCCGGTGTTGGCGACTGGTTTGATGGCGTATCTGGCGTTCTTCTCTGCCCGGGTTTTGGCAGCAGGGGCACGGAGGGGAAAATAGCCGCAGTGCGGTTTTCACGCGAGCACAAGCTGCCATTTTTCGGCATTTGTCTCGGCCTGCAGTGTGCAGTCATCGAGTTCGCCCGTACCGTCTGCGGGCTGGAAAATGCCAACAGTACGGAGTTTGATGAAGGAACGCCACACCCGGTCATCGATCTGATGGAGACACAGATCGACGTGTCACAGCTTGGCGGCACCATGCGCCTGGGGGCGTATAAGTGCGAGGTCGTGCCCGGGTCCAGAACTTTTGCCGCTTATGGTGAAACCCTGATCAGCGAGCGCCACAGGCACCGCTATGAGGTGAATAATTCTTACATCGACAAGCTGAAGGAAAAAGGGTTGCAGATCGCCGGTGTCAATCCCAAGACCGGACTGGTCGAGATCATCGAGCTGAAGGATCACCCATGGTTTGTCGGCGTGCAGTTTCATCCTGAGTTGAAATCCCGTGCCTTGCGTGCACACCCGTTGTTCCGCGAGTTCGTCAAGGCAGCACTCGAATATGACAACAGAAACAGAACCGGAGCGGAAAAAGACCATGAGTAAGGCAAACACGACCCGTGTCGTCGAAGTAGGGGATATCAAGATTGGCGGTGGCAATCCCCTGGTGCTGATCTGCGGCCCGTGCGTAATCGAAGACGATGACACCATGAACCGCGCGGCAGAGGGAATCACAAAGATAGCGGAGAAACTCAGGCTGCCATTGATTTTCAAATCATCCTATTTAAAAGATAACCGCTCTTCTGAAGAAACCTGGCAGGGCCCGGGCCTGGAAAAGGGCCTGAAAACACTGGCACGCATACGCGAGCAGTTCGGCGTTCCGGTGCTTTCGGATGTGCATACACCTGCTGAGGCCGAGGCCGCCGCAGAAGTCCTGGATGTTCTGCAGATCCCGGCCTATCTGTCGATGCAGACCTCGCTGGCTCTGGCTGCCGGACGCACCGGTAAGGCGATCAACATCAAAAAGGGCCAGTTTCTCGACCCATCGGATATGGAAAAAGTCGTCGGTAAAATCGAACGCACCGGCAATCAGAATATCATGCTGACCGAGCGGGGAGCCAGCTTTGGCTATCATAATCTTGTGGTCGATATGCGCGCACTGGTGACCATGCGCAATCTCGGCTATCCGGTGGTTTTCGACCCGACGCACAGCGTAAGGGTTTATGGCATCTCCTCCAGCGATCCGGCTGGTGGCCGACCGGAATACGTGCCTGCGCTGACCCGTGCCGGTGTTGCTGCCGGAATCGATGTGCTGTTTATCGAAAGTCACCCCGACCCGCAGTGTGCGCTCTGTGATGCTGCCAGCCAGTGGCCTTTGCCAAAACTGGAAGCGCTGCTGCGCCAGGTTATTGAGATCGATGCAGCGGTGCGCAATCTGGAACCGATCGAATATGCCTGAACAAGAGACATCTGCCCGCATTGCCCGCCAGACGTTAAACGGCGAGGATGACCCGGTCGTCATCGGCCGCCGGGTGGTACGTATCGAAGCCGCCGCCATCGCTGATCTCGAGCAGCGTATCGACGACGCGTTTGCCCGTGCCGTGGATATGATCTTTCAGTGCCGTGGCAGGGTGGTGGTGACCGGTATCGGCAAGAGCGGGATTGTCGGCAAGAAGATCGCCGCAACGCTGAGCAGTACAGGCACGCCGGCGATTTTTCTGCACTCTGCTGAAGGCTTGCATGGCGACTTGGGTGTTGTGCTCAAAGAAGACCTGGTGATCTGCATTTCCAAAAGCGGCAACAGCAGCGAGATGAAAGTGCTGACACCGCTGTTTCGCCGCCTGGGTGTCCCGGTGATCGCCATGACAACACCCGGCAGCCAGCTCGCTGCCAACGCGGATATCGTGCTCGATATCAGTGTTGCGGAAGAAGCCTGTCCCCTCGATCTGGCACCAACAGCCAGCTCAACCGCGACGCTGGTGATGGGCGATGCGCTGGCTGTGGCCTTGCTGGCCCGGCGGAACTTCAGCGCTGAGGATTTTGCCCTGCGCCATCCCGGCGGCACGCTTGGAAAAAGGCTGCTGCTGCGCATCGATGATCTCATGGGAGAAGGAGAAAAAATACCCATGGTCGCGCAACAGGCCACCCTGCGCGAGGTGATCCTCGAGATCACCAGCAAACGCTACGGTGCGACCTGTGTGGTCGATGAGGATGGCGTTCTGCTCGGCATCATCACAGATGGTGATTTGCGGCGGCTGTTCAGCACGCCGGACGAAATCCGGAATTTTTCTGCCACAGAGATGATGACGGCTGACCCGAAAACCGTGACGCGCGGTACTCTTGCTGTCAATGCTCTGGAAGTGATGGAAGATTTTAATATCATGCAGATCATCGTTGTGGATGATACCGGGCGGCCTGTCGGCATGGTGCATTTGCATGACCTGCTCAAGGCAGGTGTGGCCTGAGTCATGTCCGGCCGTCCATTGCGTAAACGCATCAAAAACGATGCGATCTATTACACGGTTCGGGTTCTTTTACAGATCGTCACCCTGCTGCCGGAAAGAGTCGCCTGTGGCGCTTTAGTGCTGCTGGGCCGGCTTGTTTTTCGTGTTGCCCGCAGGGAGCGCGAACGGGTGTTGCGCCATTTGCGCTCAGCATTTCCGGAGAAAACCCCTGGACAGATCCGGGCTATGGCGCGACAAGTTTTTGTTGACCTGGGTAATAATGCCTGTGCAGCAATCCGCATCCCTCATTACGTCCGCAACGGCCTGGACCGGTATGTGCGCATCGAAGGCAGAGAGCATCTCGACCGGGCTTTGGCGCGGGGCAAGGGGGTGCTGGCCATCACAGGCCACATCGGCTGCTGGGAGCTGATGGCGGCATGGTTTGCCCACAACGGTTACCAACTGGCTGTGGTGGGGCGCGAGCTGTATGACCCGCGTTTCGATGCCATGCTGGTCTCCCTGCGCCAGGGGGCGGGTATGGTCAATTTCAACCGCGACGGAGCGGCGCGCAAGATGTTACGCTGGTTGCGGAATGGCGGCATGCTCGGCGTACTCATCGATCAGGATACCGGCGTAGAGAGCGAGTTTGTGACTTTTTTCGGCCGTCTGGCCAAAACGCCGAGTGCCCCGGTCGTGCTCGCCCAACGCCTCGGCGCAGCGGTTGTGCCCATGGCCATACACCGGCAGCAGGATGGCAGGCATGTCATCACGGTTATGCCCGAGCTCGACCTCATCCCCGATGACGGGAAACGTGAGACGCGCATCGCCAATGTGCAGAAATGCAGCGATGCAATCGAGGCGTTCATCCGCATGCACCCTGCGCAGTGGGTGTGGATGCACGAACGCTGGAAAAGCCAACCCGAATCCAAAGAGAGCAGAAAAGCGTGATTCATGCCGGAAAGAAACTGATCGTTCTCCTGGCTGTGCTGCTCGCTGCCAGTGCCTGCAGTGATGCCGGTTCCTCCGGCCCGGTTGCGGAAAAAAAGGAGTTTCCTGATCAGGAAGGGTGGAACTCGGAAGCGATCGTCAGCAAAGATGGCAGACCGAAGGTACGAATTCGCTATGCGCACATGGAGAAATACACCAAAAAAGCCGAGATGCATTTTGATGGCGGCATCACAGCGGATTTTTACAATACCGAGGGTGAGCACACCTCCCGCTTGACAGCGGAGCGCGGTATCATGTACGAAACATTTCAGAATTTTGAGGCATTCGGCAACGTTTATTTTGTCACCGACAGTGGCATGACCCTGCGCAGCGAACGCCTGAAATGGAACAACGCCCGCGAACGCGTGAGCACAGATACCTTCTGTACGATCACCACAGCCGAAGGTGATACCTTGTATGGTGAAGGTTTTGAATCTGATCCGCACCTGCGCAACTGGACGATCATGAAACCGCGCGGTGTCAGCAGCAAGGGAGTAGATCTCACCGAGTTCGAATCCGGAAGCAATAGCGGGAAAAACGGGTCGAATTGATGCAGGGCACGGTGTTCAAACTGTCCGCAGTTATCATGCTGTTGTGTGTGCTGGCAACGCCTGCAGCAGCGCAAAAAGATGGCGAAAAACTGCGCCTGATCCGGGCGGAGACATCGCGCAGTACACTGGAGAAAGGGCAGATCGTCCGCCGTCTTGCTGGTGACGTGCTGCTGCGCCAGGGAGAGCTCGAGCTCGCCTGTGATGAGGCCACGGAGTACACGGCAGAAGGCAAGACAGTTTTTACCGGCAACGTGCATATCCGCGACTCCCGGCAAGAGCTCTGGGCAACGAAGGCAGTTTATTACAAGCATCTGCGCCTGTTTGAGGCCGAGGGCGATGTGAAAATCGTCGATGAGCAGACCACGATGACGGCAGACAAGGTGGTCTATCTGCAGGATGAGCGCCGTGTCATCGGCACCGGCAACGTGATCGTCGATAATGACGCAGAACACATCCGGCTCATGGGCGGGCGCCTGAACTATCTGCGCCCGGAGGGGTATGTCAAAGTCACACGCGAGCCGGTTCTGGTCCAGTTTGACTCGACCGGTACGGAAGAAATGCGTATCGTCGGCGAGCAGATCGAGGCGTTTGATAACGCAGACAGTGTTGTGGTGCAGAAGAATGTGGTGATCACCCGCGGGGAGACCGTGGCACGTTGCGGCACGGCGGTTTACACCACGGCTGATGAACGCATCGCTCTGATGCAGGAGCCGGAAGTAGTGCATGAGGGCGACCGGCTGACCGGAGAACGCATCGATCTCTATCTGGATCAACGCAAGGTACGTGAAGTCCATGTCGCTGGAAAAGCAGAGTATGTGGCAGCGAGCGACAGCACGGCTGACTCCGGCAGCAAAAACAAACTGACCGGGCAGGATATCCGTCTTTTCCTGCGCGATGGGCAGGTGGAAAAGGTCGTCGTCAATGGTACGGCGACGAGCATCTGGAATATCGTCGATGCTGAGGGTAATTTCCAGGGTGTCAACTGGACCCAGGGCGACCGTATCACTATTTTAATCGAGAACAAAGAATTGCAGACCATTTTTGTGGACAGCGATCCGGGTCTGTCAAAAGGGAAGTTTACACCGCCGGGCTTTACATCACCAGCGGCAACAGACACGACGACAGGCAGGAAAGGGCGCCAATGATCACACTGCGGGCTGAGAATCTGGTCAAGATTTACAACAAGCGCCGTGTCGTCGATAATGTCTCCGTGGAGATCGAACAGGGTGAGATCGTCGGTTTGCTCGGGCCGAACGGTGCGGGTAAAACCACGACGTTTTATATGATTACCGGAATGATCCGGCCGAGCAGCGGCATGATCTGCCTGGACGAACAGGATATCACCCGTTTGCCGATGTATAAAAGAGCGCGTCTGGGCGTGGGCTATCTGTCGCAGGAGCCATCGATTTTCCGCCAGCTCACTGTAGCGGAAAATATCATGGCGATTTTAGAAACGTTGCCCTTGAACAGGACAGAGCGCAAAAAACGCCTTAAAGCCCTGCTCGATGAGTTGTCGGTGGCACACCTGGCGGATAATAAAGCATATACTCTGTCCGGTGGCGAACGCCGGCGGGTGGAGATCACCCGTGCGCTGGTCACGAGGCCGAAGTTCATCCTGCTGGACGAGCCTTTCGCTGGTGTTGATCCGATTGCAGTTGAAGATATACAGAAAATTATCTATAGTTTGAAAGCACGCGGCATCGGCGTCCTGATCACCGATCACAATGTGCGCGAGACCCTGTCGATCACCGACAGGGCCTATCTGTTGTTTGAGGGAAAAGTGTTGCTTGCCGGCACAGCCGAACGTCTGGCCGAAGACCCGGAAGCGCGCAAGCTCTACCTCGGCAATAAATTCAGATTGGAATAACGAATCATCAGGTATCGTGGCAGCCGGCTGGTTGAGGTGCGCGGACGGCAGCAGCGACAAAATCATGAGGATTGCGATTCTATGTTAGGTATCCAACAACGATTGCAGCAACGGCAGATTCAGTCTCCGCAACAGGTTTTGCTTTCATCTCTTTTGCAGCTTCCTCTGTTGAAATTCGAACAGCAGATCAAGCTCGAAATTGAGACCAATCCTCTGCTCGAAGTCGTCGAGGACATGGATCAGACCCAGGAAGAGATGCAGGATGAGGAGCAGGAGCTCGATCTCGACGATAAAAAAGAAGATGATGAGGAAGAGAAGGAAGAGATCGACGGCGAGGACAGCGGCGATGCAGTCGAGGATATGGACAAAGGCGATGAGCTGCTGGATGAGGCGGACTGGGAAGCCATCCTCGGGGATGACACCACGCCGGATACGCGTGCACCCAAAGATGACAGCGCCGAGGTCTTCGAGCGCCCCGAAGTTTCAGCCGTGAGCCTGTACGATCACCTGCTCGAGCAACTGCATATGCTCAACCTGAATGAAAAAGACAACGAGATCGGTGAGTATATCATCTGGAATATAAACGAGGTCGGCTATCTCTCCTGCGACATTGCCGTGATCGCCCACAATCTCGATGTCGATGCCGAAGATGTCGAGCGTATTCTCAAGATGATCCAGCGTTTTGATCCGGTCGGCATCGGTGCGCGTACGCTGCAGGAGTGCCTGCTGGTTCAGCTCGAAGAAAAACAACCCCAGGACGAGCTGGCAATCGAAGTCGTACGCGATCATTTCGAAGACTTCACCAACAAGCGCTATGAGAAAATCGTCAAAAAGCTTGATATCACCTATGACGATCTGCGCGATGTTCTGACCGAAATTCTCAAGCTCAACCCGAAGCCGGGCGAGGGCTACACCTCCTTTGCCAACAATGTCATCATTCCGGATTTGACCGTGGAGAAAGACGGCGATGATTTTCGCATCATTCTCAACGACTGGAATATCCCCAACCTGCGCATCAATAACTCCTACAAGAAATTGCTGATGGACAAGAAAAACACCTCGCGTTCCACCAAGGAGTTTGTGCGCAAACGGCTGGAATCCGCCCGCTGGCTGATCAACTCCATCCATCAGCGCCGCCTGACCATCCTGCGCGTGATGGAGACCATCGTCCAGAAACAGCGTGATTTCTTCGAAAAAGGCCCGGAAGCGATCAAGCCGATGATCCTCAAAGACGTTGCTGAAGAGATCAACATGGATATCTCCACCATCTCGCGAGTCACCAACGGCAAGTACGTGCAGACTGAGTGGGGCGTGTTTGAGCTGAAATACTTTTTCAGTGAGGGCATCCGCACCGATGACGGAGAAAATGTCTCCAACCGCCGTATCAAGCAGATCATCAAAGACATCATCGACAACGAGGACCCGCACAAGCCCCTCAACGACCAGAAAATCGCTGACCTGCTGAAAAAGGAAGGCTATAACCTGGCGCGGAGAACCGTGGCAAAATATCGCGAGCAGATGGGTATTCCGGTTTCTCGCCTGCGCAGGGGCATCTGAGCCAGGCCCTGTTTTTGTCCCTTCACTCGTCACCGATGGCAAACAGGCTGCTGTGCCTTGCGATGGTGGCGGGCTTTGCCGGGCTGCCTGTTTGTTTGACCCTGTCCCGTCTTACAGAGCTTTCACTGTACTGTCAACGTTTTTTCAAATACCCGCTGCTGATTCCCGATCGCTATTCTGATTTTTTCTCACACATGAATACTGCGAGCGCGGAATGCGGGATACTTGAAAAAAATCTTCCGGCGATGAACATGATTTCAGAGATTAAGCCAGCGGCGCGCCTGCTCGCTCTCTTCCTTTTGTTGTATCTCGGGGCCGCCTGCGGACGGGCTGACCTGAGCGCGAACTTCGGCGACTTTTCCGGGACCTTTGTACTGTTCGAACAGAGTTCCGGGCGGTACACGATCGTTGGCAAAAACAGGGCGAATGAACGCTTTCCCCCGATGTCCACGTTCAAAATCCCGAACTCGATCATCGCACTGGAGACCGGTGTAGTGGCAGACACCGGGCAGGTGCTCTCATGGGATACCCTGAGCTATCCGGTCGAGTCCTGGTGGCCGGAGACATGGCAGGGACAGCATACCTTGAGCAGTGCAATGAGATACTCGGTCGTGCCTGTTTACCGCACACTTGCCACGAAGATCGGGAACGAGCGTATGCAGACGTACATCGGGCAGTTTGGTTATGGCAACGGAGATATTTCCTCCGGGATCGATAGATTCTGGCTCAATGGCAGCCTGAAAATCTCTGCAAAAGAGCAGGTGGATTTTTTGCGCAGATTTTATCAGGGCGAGCTGCAAGTCGCCACCGCGACAACAGATGCGGTTAAAGCGATTTTAGTGCGTGAAAGGAATGATGACTACCGTTTGAGCTACAAGACCGGGGCGGGTTCACTCGGCAAAGGGAAAGAATCAGCCATCGGCTGGCTGGTTGGTTATGTTGAAAAGCAGGACAACGTGTACTTTTTTGCCCTGAACATCGAAGGTGAGTCTTTTGTAGAAATCCTCGCCCCGCGGCTCGAAATCACCAAAGCCATGCTGCGCGATCTCGACATCATCACGCCCTGATAAGCGTCCCGAGACGGCTGCTGAAAAAGTGTGGCGTGAAATCTCCCAAACTTTGAATTTCCCCGAGGCAAGCGATCCGCACGAACAGGGTTTACCCTCAGGAGAAGGTCTGCCTTTATGAGCGAGCAGAAAAAACAGATTCAACGTTTTTATGAGCAGCTCTGGAATGCTCATGATACCACGGTTGCAGAGGCCATTTTGCATGCAGATATTGCGTTCCGTGGCTCACTTGGTCTGGAAAAACGCGGGCGCCGGGAGGTCGTCGCCTATGTCGATATGGTGCACGCTGCGCTGGATGAGTACCGCTGTATCATCGACGACTGGATAGAAGAGGGACAAAAGGTCTGCGCCTGGATGACCTTCACCGGTATCCATCGCGGCACATTTCTCGGTTTTGCTCCCACGCACCAGCGGGTGACGTGGACGGGCTGTGCCTGGTTTACTTTTGCGGGGGATAAGATCGCATCGCTACAGGTGCTCGGTGACATCGACGGCCTGCGCCGGCAGTTGCAGGGCAGTGCACAGGGGAGCTGAGCACGTGCTGGTACACGGAGATCCCGGCACCTGATGAACTACGTAAAAACGATAATCCCGATAAAATTGAAACGAGAGAACAGAACACAATGACAGCCAAAAAACGCATGCGTAGCACGACGATACTCGCTGTCCGGCACAAGGGCCGTTCGGTGATGGCCGGCGATGGACAGGTGAGCTGGGGGGCGACGACATTGAAGAAAAATGCGCGCAAGGTGCGCACCATGTACAAGGGGTCTGTTCTGGCCGGTTTTGCAGGATCGGCTGCCGATGCATTTGCGCTATTTGAAAAGTTCGAACAACACCTGGAGCAGGCCCGTGGCAAGCTCAGCAAAGCGGCTATCGAGCTGGCTAAGGAGTGGCGCACGGACCGTTATCTGCGCCGCCTCGAGGCACAGTTGCTGGTGATGGATAAGGAGCAAACCTATTTGTTGTCGGGCAACGGCGATGTTATCGAGCCGGATGATGGCATCATCGCCATCGGTTCCGGCAGCGGATATGCTCTCTCTGCCGCGCGTGCCCTGGTGCAGTTTTCCGAGCTCGATGCCCGCACGATTGCAGAAGAAGCGATGAAAATCGCGGCCGGCATTTGCATCTATACCAATGACAAGTTGACAATAGAGGAGATTGCAGGACATGCTTGATCAACAACTGACTCCGCGCCAGATCGTGGCGGAGCTCGATAAATATGTGATTTCCCAGGACAAAGCCAAAAAGTCCGTGGCCATTGCTCTGCGCAACCGCTGGCGGCGCCAGATGGTGCAGGATGAGTTGCGCGAGGAAATCATGCCGAACAACATCATCATGATCGGCCCGACTGGTGTTGGAAAGACTGAAATCGCCCGCAGGCTGGCCCGTCTGGCGCGGGCGCCATTTATCAAAGTTGAGGCGACGAAATTCACCGAGGTCGGCTATGTCGGCCGCGATGTCGAGTCGATGATTCGGGACCTGGTCGATCTGGCTATCGGCATGGTGCGCTCCGAGAAGATGGCGGCCGTGCAGGACAAGGCAGCAGCGCACGCGGAAGAGCGATTGCTGGATATCTTGCTGCCTCCTCCGCCGGACAGCGAAATGCCGAGCCACTTTGTCGCGGTTGATGAGCATGGTGTGGCACAGGTCGAGGATGAGGATAGCTCCCCGCAGCAGCGTTACGAGCGTTCGCGCGAAAAAATGCGCGAGCAGTTGCGCAAGGGCCAGCTCGACGACCGAGAAATTGAGCTGGAAGTCTCCTCCGATGCTATCCCGATGATGCAGGTCATCTCACCGGCCGGCATCGAAGAGATGGGCATGAATTTGCAGGATATGTTCGGAAATTTGTTCCCGAAGAAGACGAAAAAGCGGCGTATGAAGGTCCGGGATGCGCGTGAGCTGCTCACCGGTGAAGAAGCCCAGAAATTGATCGATCAGGAAAGCGTTTCCCGCGAAGCGATCCAGCGGGTAGAAAATTCCGGTATCGTGTTCATCGATGAGATCGACAAAGTGGCCGGCAAGTCCCAGGGCAGCGGGCCGGATGTCTCGCGTGAGGGAGTGCAGCGCGATCTGCTCCCTGTCGTCGAAGGCACTACAGTGGTGACCAAGCACGGCATGGTGAAGACAGACCATATTCTGTTCATCGCCTCGGGTGCCTTTCATGTCTCCAAACCCGCTGATCTGATCCCCGAACTGCAGGGCCGCTTCCCGATCCGTGTCGAGCTTGAGAGTTTGACTGCCGGGGATTTCGTGCGCATTCTTACAGAGCCGGAAAATGCGCTGCTGAAACAGTATGCCGCCCTGTTGAAGTCTGAAGGCGTTACTCTGACATTCAGCGATGAGGCTGTGCACGAGATCGCTGAAATCGCCTGGCAGGTGAACGAGCGTACGGAAAATATCGGCGCACGCCGCCTGCACACGGTGTTGTCAACTTTGCTGGAAGATATCCTGTTCGATATTCCGGATAAAAAAGTCGGCACGATCAACATCGATCGCGATCGCGTACGCGAGGCGCTGGATATCATCGTCGGTGATGAGGATTTGACACGGTATATTTTGTGATGTGAGTCCGTTTTATGTTCCAACAATAGGCTCTTCCGCAGGTTGTGTGGGTTGATTTTCAGTATGGCAACCGGCGGGTCGCCCAGATTGTACCGCGACATTCATGTCGCGTGGTACGGTACATACCATTATTCAGGCTGTATTTATGCTGACGGCAGTAGGGGCGACCGGCTGGTCGCGCCCCTACTCATGATTTTATTTGATTCCGAATAATCAATCCCTGGCGTGCAATAAAGATATGCTCGATATCAGACCATTTGATTCGCAACAGAGCGAGACGTGGGATGCTTTTGTACAGGAAAGTTATAACGGCACGCTGTTTCATGAGCGGCGATTTCTCGGCTACCATCCACCGGAGCGTTTTACCGACGCCTCACTGATGATTTTTCGCGACAGCCGTCTCCTTGCTGTCATGCCAGCGGCACGGCGCGAAGCAGAGGGCGAGCGGGTGCTGGCCTCCCACCCCGGTGCCAGCTTTGGCGGGCCGGTTGTGCGTGCCGGCGCTTCTCTGAAAGAGACCGATGAACTGGTGCAGGCGATCATTCGCTGGGCTGAAGAAAACGAATTCAAGGCCATCGATATCACATTGCCGCCTGCTGTTTATCTGAAAGCACCGGGGAATTATCTCGATTTCTGCCTGTATAAACAAGGTTTTCGCTATCGCAAGCGCGAGATGTCCAGCGTGGTGCCGCTGCCGGGCGAGGAAGCCGCAGTGCTGCCGATGTTTTCTTCCCAGGCACGGCGCGCTGTACGCAAAGCGCAAAAATCCGGTGTGCTCATCCGTCTTGACGAGGATTATGCCGGATTTTATCGCATTCTCGAACGCAATCTGCGCCTGCGCCATAACGTCATCCCAACGCACACACTGCCAGAGCTGGAACAGTTGGTCGCACTTTATCCGGACAGAATCCACCTGTATGCAGCCTATGCCGGGCAGCGTATGATCGCCGGCCTGGTGATGTTCGACGCCACGGCGCAGACAACACTGGCGTTCTACATCAGCCATGATCAGGATTTTCAGCAGTATCGCGCAGTCAATCTGTTGTTTTATGAGGTGTTTTGCCGCTATGTGCGCGCAGGCTACCGCTATCTCGATTTCGGACTGTTTTCTGTCGATATGGAGCCGAACTGGGGGCTGGCACGCTTTAAGGAAGGATTTGGTGCCCTGGGTGTGTTTCGGGATTCTATGGTGCTGAAACTGTGACCTGACC
>WFTM01000198.1 GCA_015485525.1 Candidatus Zhuqueibacterota bacterium
CATCGGTGGTAAATCCGGCCGGGGGAATGCGGTTGTCCTTCAAAAAACCGGCAGCACGCAGCAGGGTGTAGTTGACCTTGCCGTCGATATCTTTCATCACGGCCTCGTAAATCTGCACCTGATGCGGGGCGGTGATGGTGTCATAGTGTGGCTCGTAGCCTTCGTCGAGGTCGAGAATCTCACCGCTCTCTGTGTCCCATGCACCGGATTCAAAGACCAGGTTGCCGTCGTTATCCTCCACTTTGAGGTGGAGCCATGCCCGCCGGCTCGGATATGCGGTCGGCAGTTTGTGGCCGGTCTTGTTGGTTACGGCAACCGGGATGACCAGCTCGCCGTTCTGCCATGTCCCGCTCAGGGTCAGGTCTGCTGTTTTGTTCTGCAGCATATCCAGCGTGCGCGCGATCGTGCTGTCAAAAGCCGCTTTTGAGGCTGTGACGCCGAGTTCTGTGCCGTTATCGCGCAGGATTTTCAGCATGAAAACATTGCCGCCGACAAAATAATGCTTGGCAAACGGCGAGCGGGCACTCAGCGACCGGGGACGGTTGGAAATGACCACGGCTTCAGCGAGATCAGGCATGTGGCAGGACTGGCACTCGGTGTTCTGCGCCGGGTAGATGCTGTTCTTCCATTCAAGATATGGAACCTGCTCCGGTGCCTCACCGACAATTTCGCCGTTGTTGTCCACGTACGGTGTGAATAAGGTATGGCAGGTGGCGCACAGCTCGGACTTGCTGAGATGTTCGCCATACACAGGGGTATAGTTGACATTATTCTGCATGGGGCCGGTGACAGGAGACTTAAACGGGCCATAGATGAGGCGGTCGTTTTCAATGGTGTACTTTCCGGAAAAGCCCTCTTTGACGCCGAGATTGACATCTTGTATCTGGTGGCAGACCGTGCAACTGACACCATCGAGGCTGAGAGGGTCTTTCTGGCCCTGCGCCAGAGTATAGCCGCTTGCGCCATCTGCAATGGCCTGGGTGCGGCCCATGGGCATGTGGCAGGTCGTGCATTTATCTTCGATGATCTCCTTCAGTTGCGGATTAGCGGCAACCTCCGCAGAAACCTTCGCCTGCCAGAACGGGTCTTTGGCAGAGTTGGCCATCATGGTCGATCGCCACAGGGTGACCGGTGAAACATCATTGCCTTTGTTATCCAGAAGGGCGGAGGTATTCGGTGAGCCCGGCGCGTGGCATGATTCGCAGTTTCCGGAGCCGGAAAAAATCGTCGAAGTTTGTCGCGGCAGGCTCTGGCCGCTGGCTGAAGTGGATATACTGGTGAGCAGCACTAAGAAAAAAACTCCTGTGATGATGTAGCTTCTCGTCATGGTATCTCTCCTGATTCATGCTCTGGAACTCGTGGGCAGCCTGCTCCACTGGTACCGGTTAAAAATGTGTTTGATCTCTCGGTAAGGTTGTTAGTTTTGCTTATGCTTCCCGGGTTGCCGGTTTCAAGGCGTAGTTTCATGCGTAAAATGTGATATAGGGATTTCTCTATGTATATGTATAGGGAAAGTACCCATCAGAAAGTGATTATGCAAGATCAAACCCAAATATGAACAAAACCTAACCAGAGCGATTTGTTCTTGGGACAAAAAGCAGCAGACAAGGCTGTTTGGGTTGATATATTCAGTTTCTGCATCTGCTGTCAGGTCGTCATGAATATTTTTATCTCTATCTGCCAGTATCGTGTCTGGTTATTCCGTTCTCTCAGCTTTGAGCTGAATTCGGGTTGCACCACGAAGCTCACGAAGAGCAGGAAGAAGCAGAAGGGCCGTGAAAATCAGGGCCAGCAGCTCCTGGCTTTTCTTTTTGTTTTTCTTCGCGTCCATCATGCACTTCGTGGTTCACAAAAATACACGGATGCTATTCAAACTCAGGAGCCAGAACGTTTCCACCATTTATAGAATGAGAATGAAAAATCAGCAGATTATCCCTGTTCAACCGAAAAGGATTTATTTTTAGAACAAAAAGCAGCAGACAGAGCTAGTTGTATGGATTGAGATATTCAATTTTGGGCTCTTCCTCAAATCGTGTGGGTTGGGAAATTATCATTTTGGGGCTAATCGCTCAGATCAGGCAAAAGTTGTCCTGGCCCTTTTTCGTCCGAAAAACTCCGGATGCGCTGCTGCCCTTTTAAACCTTCAGCGCAGTAAAGGTGTCCTGCTTTAAAATCAAAAAAGGAGAGGTGGAGATGTACAAAATGCGATTCACTGCCGGTCTTACGCTGATCATTATTTTGCTGTATGCCGGCGTCACGTTTTCCCATGATTACTGGTTTTCGCTGAACCGGTTTGCGTTCACAAAAGGCGATACCCTGGTGGTCAATTTGCTGGTCGGCGATGAGCTGAACGCCGAGGTGGAGAGGCCGCTGCAGAAGGATATCACCAAGAGCTTCAAGCTCATCACGCCGGAGCGCACCATCGATCTGCTGCCCGAGCTCGCCGACAGCACACTGCCCGTACTGACGCGCAGGCTGGATTTTGAAGGGCTGGCGCTGGTTGCCATGGAGCGCGATTTCTGGTACACGAAAATGACAGGTGAGCAGTTTGCCCGCTCCCTCAAAAAGGAAGAGATGCATGACCTCATCGCCCTGCGCGAGAAAATCGGTCCAAAGCAGGAAGAACACAAGCGCTACGACCGTTCCATCAAAGTGCTGCTGCGCGCCGGCGACAGCATGAAGGGCGATGCGTATAAAAAAATCCTCGGCCACAAAGTGGAGCTTGTTCTGCTGCAGAATCCTTTTCTGCTCAAGCCCGGGGAGACGCTGCAGGTCAAGGTCATCGATCGCGGCACGCCACTGGCCAACAAGCTGGTCAAAGCATATCACGGCGACGGCAACAAGCTCATTTCCAGGCAGAAAGCCTATACCGACGCTGACGGAATCGCCAGCTTCAAACTCGAGGGCAAAGGGTTCTGGCTTATCCGCCTGTCGCATCTCTGGCACTGTCAGGATTGCGAAAAAGTGGATTGGGAGAACCATTACAGCACGTACAGCTTTGTGCTGCCATAGCCTCGCAGAATGAATGGCCTCGTCACACCGCTTCTGTGGTGTGACGTTGGCCCGGGGGCGAGCGCCGTCAGTCCCGCGGCCTGCTGAAGCATGCGCGGCAGAAACAGCTTTCCGGTATGGGGCTTGCTCCATGGACGACCGCCATCATCGACAGCAGCGGTTTTATCGAAATTGCCCCGGCGGTTGCGCCCGGCCCGGGAGATACCCTGCGGGTGGCTTATGCCGACGCTTCAGAGGAAAAACTCGCTTACGCCTGGACAGCCGATTCTGTCTGGCATTTTGAAACCATAGCAGCGGAACTGCCGGACGTCCCCGGTGAAATTTCCCTTTTTGCCAGCGGAGATACCCTGTACGCCGGATACTTGTCCGGACAGACGCTGCGTCTTGCCATGCGGGTGCAGCCCGGCACGTGGGACATCGAGAATGTCACCACACAGGAAGTGCCCTATGTTGCCGCGTTTGCAGCGGACTGGTTGGGAAGACCGAATATCGTTTACCGCGCGCAGACAGGATTCCAGAGCGAAATCAGGCACCTGCTCCTGTCCGAAAATGGCTGGCAGGAAGAGCTGGTTACCCGCACCGACACGCAGGGGAGCTGGCTGGTGCTGAAACGCGCCGAAGCCTATTACAGTATCCCTATCCTTATGCTGGCCTATCATGATGGCGGCTTCGGCAAAGTTGTGTATTATGAACGTGGCGACTGGGCGCCGGTCGGGCGGAGCCACCGGACCATGAGCGATACCAGACCGGATTTTATCATCACCGATCTTTTTACGTTGATCCTGTTTTATCGTGCCCTGCCGGAAAAAGCGGTCAATGCTTACGATGACAACGCAAGGCCGGACCTTGTCAACGATATCGTGATCGCAGTTGTCAACGACGTCCGCCAAAACAAGACGGCGCAGGCTGAGGCGAGAAAAATGGCTGCTTTCCCCAACCCGTTCAACGCGCAGACCACATTGGAATACACACTGGCTGAGGCCGGGCATGTCGAGATTCAGATTTTTGATATGCTCGGGCGGCTCGTCGCCACGCTGCAGAACGGCCGGCAACAGGCTGGCACATACCGGTTCACATTTGCGCCGGAGCAGCAAAGCAGTGGCCTGTATTTTTGCCGCTACAGGATCAACGGCAGCACGGGCGTACTCAAACTGGCGCTCGTGAAGTGATTCCCCGGCACGCTGACTCCGAACCCGAAACCGATGTGATGAAAGGAAGTCCACGAGGATGAATAAGGGTTTTACCACCAGAGCCGCTATCGTTGCAACCGGCCTGTCGATTTTTTTGCTCGTCAGTTCGTCGTACATCGCCCTGAAACTTGGCGCCCTGCCGTGGCCGATCGTCTTTTCGGTGATCGTTGCCGGCAGCATCATCAAATTGCTCAACCGGTCGAAACCGGTCAATATACACGAGGTGAACGTGGCGCAGGCTGGCGCCAGCATCGGCGGGCTGGTTGCTGCCGGCGTGGTTTTTACCCTCCCGGGCATTTTCTGGCTGAACTCCAGTCAGGGGCTGGCGATCCCCTGGCCCAATCCCTGGCTGCTCGGTTTGGTGGTCAGCCTCGCTGGTGTGCTCGGCGTGCTGCTCTCCGTGCCGCTGAAGCTGACCTTTGTCGATCGCGAGAATCTGCCCTACCCCGCCGGAACCGCAGGGGCGGAAGTCCTCAAGCTCGGCAAAACCGGCGGCCGGCAGTTGCTGCTGATCCTGCTCGTCGGCTGCCTGGCAGCGGTGTTTGCCCTGTACCGCGATATCGCTTTCCCGGGCGGCTACACCCTGGCTTCGCTCGCTGCTGCCGGCATTTTTTTGACGCTCTATCCCATGCCGCTGGCGATCGGCGGCGGGTATATCCTCGGGCCAAAAGCGAGCTGGTCCTGGCTGCTCGGCGCGGTGATCGGCTGGCTGGGCGTTATCCCGTGGCTGCTTCA
>WFTM01000199.1 GCA_015485525.1 Candidatus Zhuqueibacterota bacterium
AAAAATTTCCAGAGAACTGAATTGATCAGGTTACGTGAGTGAGTGACATTGGAAACCCTCGTCAAAAGAATTGAGGACAACAAGCTCGAAGAAACGCGCCGGAACCTCGGGCTGGTGGGCAGCTCCCATGCGCTGGAGCAGGTGATGAAGACGGTCGAGCTGGTGGCGCCGACCGATATTTCCGTACTCATCACGGGTGAAAGCGGCACGGGCAAGGAGCTGATCGCGCAGGCGATTCACGAGATGAGCAAACGCAGCAGCAACCCTTTTGTCGTGGTCAATGCCGGTGCCATCCCGGAAGGCATCATGGAATCCGAGCTGTTTGGCCATGAAAAGGGCGCTTTTACCGGTGCGGTTGCAGCCCGGAAAGGCTACTTTGAACTGGCAGATGGCGGCACGCTTTTTCTCGACGAGATCGGCGAGATGCCGCTGGAGACGCAGGTCCGGTTGCTGCGCATACTCGAAGGTCGTGAGTTCATCCGTGTCGGCGGCAGCGTATCGCGTAAGGTGGATGTTCGCGTGCTGGCTGCGACCAACAGAGACCTCGCAGACGCGGTATCGCGCGGGGACTTCCGCGAAGATTTGTATTACCGCCTCAACGCCGTGAAGATTTATGTGCCGCCGCTGCGGGAACGCCAGGATGATATTCCGGCTCTCGTCGAGTATTTTGCCGAGCGCTTCAGCCGGAAAAACAAAATCAACTTTCCCGGTTTTACCCAGGATGCCATCCTGAGTATGCTGGATTATGCCTGGCCCGGCAATGTGCGTGAACTGAAAAATTTTGTCGAAACGGTCATTGTGATGGAAAAAGGACAACGCATCGATGGCGATGCCGTGCGCAGACACCTGCCGGGCAATCAGATCCGGATGGACAGCCATCTTCCGGTTCCTGTGCACAAATCCAGTGAGGAGCTGGAGCGGGAATTTTTATACCGAACACTGTTTGAACTCAAAGCCGAGATGGCGCAGCTGCGGGAAGCGGTTGTCGGTAAATATATCATGCCGCAGCGCCGCTTGCCGGCAGCCGGCTTTACGGAGCCCGCTACCTATGACGTGGTCAGCTCTGTTGCTGAACCGGTTATTGAAGATGAAGATCATTTCCCAACCCTGCAGGAAATGGAGCGAGAGCTCATCTACCGTGCCCTTGAACGCAGTGGCGGCAACAAACGCAAGGCCGCGGCTATGTTGGCTATCAGTGAGCGCACTTTGTATCGCAAAATCAAGGAGTACGCCCTGCCCTTCTGAGGGCTGGTGCGGTCTGTCAGGGAAAGGTTATGCGCTATTTTTTTGAGACGTACAGGAAGATTTTTGTCGTTTTAGCTGTTATGCCTCTCATCGGATGTGGTTATTATTCATTTTCAGGATCGACATTGCCCCACCTGAAAACGGTTGCAGTACCCATATTCGAAAACGAGACGGCTGAATTCGGTATCAAGGAGGAAATCACAGACGTTATCATTGCGCGCTTTACAGATGACAACACCCTGAAAATTGCCGATGCCCGCTCTGCGGACTCGATCATCTCCGGCAAGATCGTTCAGGTCGAAGATCGCGCCGGCGCGTACACACGCGATGAAAGAGTCGAAGAGATTCAGGTTTATGTCGCTGTACAGGTAAAATTTGAAGACCTGAAAAAGCGCAAGACCGTCTGGGAAGGAACGATCCGCGAAGTTGGCACCTATGTGCCGGGGGATGCGGAAAAAGGAACGAGGGAGGCCGCTATCTCGGAAGCGATCGGTAAAATCGCTGATGAAGTACTCAATCGTACGGTAACGGGGTGGTAGGAAAAACCTTAACACAGAGAAAAAGATGATACCGGAACAGCTCGAGTATATTCTGCTGGCAGTTTATTTTATCAGCCTGTGCATACTGTTTGTGTACGGCTTTCATGGTTACATCATGGTGCACCTTTACCGGAAAAATGCACATAGGACGCCGCCGGACAAAACGCTGCAGGACAGCGAGGCGCCGAAGGTGACCATACAGCTGCCGGTGTACAATGAGTTTTACGTGCTCGACCGTCTCGTGCGCGCGGCGTGCAGCATGGACTATCCGCGTGAAAAATTGCACATCCAGATCCTCGATGATTCCACCGACGAAACCGTAGAGCGCAGCCGTTTTCTGGTTGAAAAATATTCGGCAGAAGGGTTTGATATTCAGCTGCTGCACCGCAGTGACCGTACCGGGTACAAGGCCGGTGCTCTGCGGGATGCCCTGCCCAAGGCCAAAGGGGAGTTCATCGCGATTTTTGATGCTGACTTCATCCCGCCGCGGGATTTTCTGCGCAAAACGCTGCCGCATTTTTCCTCGCCGGATGTCGGCGTGGTGCAGACACGTTGGGGGCATCTCAACCATGACTTTTCATTGCTGACCAGGGCGCAGGCGATCGCCCTGGACGGGCACTTTGTCGTCGAACAGGCGGCACGAAACCGGTCGGATTTGTTCATCAATTTCAACGGCACAGCCGGTGTCTGGCGCAAGCAGTGTATCCTCGACGCGGGCAACTGGTCTGATGATACGCTGACAGAAGACCTCGACCTCAGCTACAGGGCGCAGATGCGCGGCTGGCGCTTCGTCTATCTGCAGGATGTCGTCTGCATGGCTGAGCTGCCTGGAAAGATGACGGCGCTCAAATCACAGCAGTTTCGCTGGACCAAGGGCGCCATCGAAACTGCGCGCAAGATTTTGCCGAAATTGTGGCAGAGCGACTTGCCTCTGCGGGTGAAACTGCAGGGTACGATCCATTTGACCAATAATATGGTTTTTCCTTTCATTTTACTGGTGGCTCTGTTAAATTTGCCCACTATGTTGCTGAAAAACAGCGACAGCCCGTATTCGTTGTTTTTCGCCGTATGCAGTTTCTTCGTGCTGGCATTTTTCGGCTCCTTTCTTCTGTATCTGCACGGTCAAAAGGAAGTCTATCCGGACTGGAAATCGCGCATCGCATATTTCCCGGTCTTCCTCGGAGGCAGCATGGGGCTTTCCCTCAACAACAGCTGGGCAATTCTTCAGGGCGCTTTGAAGATCAAATCTCCCTTTCAGCGTACGCCGAAATTCAATATTGAAGGCAAGAACGGGTCCTGGAGCGGCAAAAAATATCAGGGTAAAGAAACCGCCCTGGTCGTGCTCGAGCTGTTGATGACCGTGTACACCACGGCAGCATTGGGGCTGGCAGTTTATTATCAGGAATGGGCGGCGCTGCCCTTTATGTCGCTTTTTGCCTTTGGCTTCGCCTTTATCGCCTGTACCTCGTGCCAGCAGGCAGGATGGACACCCGAAAGGCTGGGTGTTGCGTTGAAAGCGCTGGTTACCGGCAGGCGAAAAGAACCTGTGGCCACACCGTAGTCGCCAATTCGATTGTATGCACGGTATTGAAGCAGAAGGCGAGGCGGGTTGAGCAGAGCCATTGGTATAATTCTGAGTATATGTTTCTGCCCTGACTCTGAGAGAACAGGGAGTCTATCGACGAATCTGGGGCGTTAAGGCACACAAATCATTGGACGCAGCAGGAGGCGCATCTATGGAATTTGAAAATGATCCCAAATTTGAAGCACTGAAAAGCAGATTGCAGCAGAATCCCGATTCGTTGCTGTTTGCCCGGGTGGCGGAGCAGTTGCTCAACAAAGGGCAGGTTGACGAGGCAACCCGGATTTGTGAAGAGGGTACGCGCAAGCATCCGTACTATGTCACCGGCCGGATGGTGCTGGGAAAATGTTATCTGCAGAAAAAGATGTTCGACCTCGCGGAGAAAGAGTTCAAGCGGGTGCTGCTCTTTGATCCCAAGTATATTGCTGCGCACAAGTTTTACGGCGATCTCATGCGCGAGGCAGGATGGCCGAATGCATGCGAGATGAGCTATAAAAAAATCCTCGCCATCGATCCCCTCGACCGGACGGCAAAGGAAATGCTGGAAACCCTTGAGCGCGTCAAACCTGCCGAGCAGGCCATCCTGACGCCGGGCGAAGAGGCTGTGGAGCAGGGGCTGTCGCAAACCATGGATTTGGACAGCGGTGAGAAAACCGAAGAGTTCGAGGAGATTTTTCAATCCGGCGGCACCAGAGAGACGGAAACTGTTCCGGCGACGGAGTCTATAAATATCGATGACGACCTCTTTGCCGACGTCGCCGAGGAGCAACAAGAGACAGAAAGCGTTGCTGCCGAGCCGGTTGAGCAGGTTTCAGCGCCTCCCCCGACGGAAGATGTGACCTCCATTCTTGACGATATTTTTGAAGATGATCTCTCCGAAAGCTCGCCGGAGCCACAAACCCTGGCCCCGAACAAGCCCGAAGAAATAGCCCGTCAGCCTGAGGAAGAGCTGCCAGACACAGGTGAAGTTGAGATCGAAAACTATACCGAACCGCTGGAAAAGCCGGCAGAGGCGGACATCACACCGCCTCCTGCAGAAGAGTCCCGCGCTGATCGTGGTTTTGAGGAGGAAACCCTCGAGTTTGATCAAATGGAGCTGCTCGAAGAAGAAGCCAGCGAGAACCTCGCTCCTGCTGACGACAGTGTCATGGATATGATCGATACGCCGGCGCAAACGGCTGAGCCAAAACAGCAGGACGATTTTTCCGAGTCCACCGAGGAGATCGAGGCTCAGGATATCGCCTATGACACGGACGAAATTGATACCTTCGCCTCACCGCAGATCGATGACGAAGACCAGCCGGGCATGGGCCTCGAGGACGTGGCAGCGGAAAGTCCGGAAACCGCATCCCAGGACAGCGATCAGCAGGAGGAGGAAGCCTTGTTCGCTACAGATGCGGATCAGCCCTCTGCCGAAGCCGCGACACCGGAACCGGCCCCGGAACTGCACGAGCATTTCAACAGCAGCACGGATGAACCCGAAGCCCCCCTCGATATTCAGCCTGAACCTGCGGCAGAAACGCCAATGAGCACCGCAAGTGAGGAACCAGCTATCACCGTCGATGTGGATGAACCGGCTCTGCAGGATATGCCGGAAGAGCCCGGGCTGCAACAAGAGAGCCCGGCCACAGCAGAGCCTGAAGAGCAGGAACAAACACCAGCGAAAAGCAGCGGTGGCTCCTCCCTCGACAGGGAAAAGATCGTTACGCCGACTCTTGGGGAAATTTACGCAGCCCAGGGTCAGTTTGCCAAGGCGATCAATGTGTTTGAGATGTTGCTGAAAAAAGATCCGTCCAACGAGGCCTATCTGGAAAAAATCGAATATCTGAAACAACGCCTGGAAGATAATCAGGATGCCTGACCGCGTCGCCGCAGTGCGGGAAAAGTTCACCAGTCTGAAAATCGATGCCTTTCTCATTTCCTCGTTGACGAACCTGCGCTATCTCTTCGGTTTTACCGGTTCCAACGGCCTGGCGGTTATACTGCCCGGCCGTATTGTTTTTATCACTGACAACCGCTACCGGGATCAGGTGCGCGATGAGGTGAAAGGGGCGGATATTTTCATCGCCCAGGCAAGTTTATTCGATGAGCTGGCGCGTTCAAAAGCTCTCGGGCAGGCAAAACGTGTCGCTTTTGAAGCTGCTCACACCAGCGTGGCGAGCTGGCAGGCGTTGACACGCAAATTCCCACGTCTCATATTTCTCGCAACGGAAAAGATTCTGGAAAAGATCACCGCGACGCGGACAGCAGCAGAGCTGGAACACACCCGAAAGGCCTGTGAAATTGCCTGTGCTGTCTGGCGCGAACTGGTGCCCAAAATCCGCACCGGCATCAGCGAGAATGATATCGCTGCCGAAATATCCTATCTCGGACGCCGTGCCGGTGCCGAGAGCGATGCTTTTGAACCCATCGTCGCCAGTGGCTGGCGCTCAGCGCTGCCCCATGGCCTGGCTTCGCAAAAGAAGCTGGCTGCCGGAGAGTTTGTCGTCGTGGATTTCGGCTTTCGCTACAACGGATTTTGTTCAGACATCACCCGCACGGTCTTCCTCGGCGAGCCGGATGCACAGCAACGTGCTCTCTATGATGCCGTGCTCCAGGCCAATACTCTTGCGCGCGAGGCAGCCCGCGCCGGGATGCGCTGTGCTGAGCTCGATGGCGTGGCACGCACCAGTCTGAAGAAACGGGGGTATGAAAAAGAGTTCAGCCACAGCCTCGGACACGGCCTGGGGATCGATGTGCACAGCATGCCCGGCGTCGGAGCTCGAAGCGAGGATGTGCTGCAGCCGGGCAACGTGATTACCATCGAGCCGGGACTTTATGTGCCGGATTCTGGTGGTGTGCGCATCGAAGATGATGTCCATATCACCGAAGATGGCAGCGAACTTTTGACACCGCTTGACCGTGAACTCATCTGTATCGCATGAACGGGGGAGCTCCCTCGATGTCATCATCGTCACCTACCAGAGCGGAGCGGATATCGGCCCCTGCCTGCGCTCGCTGGCCAGCGCCACAAAAAACATGGCTGTGCGCGTGCTCATCGTCGATAATGCCTCGGACGACGATACACTGGTGCAGATCGATGCTGTGCAAAAAAGATGGGACTTCTCTCTCCTGTTGATCAAAAATCAGTATAATGCGGGCTTTACACGGGCAGTCAATCAGGCTGCCGCATTTGCCAGGGCCGACTATATTCTCTTTCTCAACCCGGATGTCCGCCTTGAGGACGATACGCTCAGTACTCTCGTGCGCATCCTGCAGCAACAGCCGGATGTTGGCATCGTTGCACCACAACTGCGCAACAGCGACGGCACCATTCAGCCCTCATGCCGCCGGTTACCCCGCCGTCGCGATGTGCTCTACTCCAGTCTGGGCCTGGCAGCGATCTTTCCTCACAGTGCTGAATTTAACGGCTGGAAAATGGGGGATTTCGATCACCGTCACACACGCGAAGTCGCTCAGCCGCAGGGTGCGTTTCTGCTCTGCCGGCGTCAGGTTCTGGAAACCACTGGTCTGTGGGATGAAGGCTTTCCGATGTTTTTCAGCGATGTGGACTGGTGTGCCCGCGCGCTTGCGCAGGGGTATCGCATTCTGTTTGAGGCCGCGGTTTTCGCAACGCACGGTAAGGGCAGAAGCGTATATCGCCGGCGGCCGGAGATGATTGTGACCTCGCACCGCTCATTCATCCGCTATTTCTGGAAATATGGCAGCAGCCCGCGCTGGTGGCTGCCCAATACCGCTGTAACGGTTTTACTGCTGCTCAGCGGTGCAATCCGTTTCGCTCTGTCTCGCTCAGGGTTTAAAGTGTAATGGGAAAAATATACCGCAGGCACAGAACCGGGCTGGTATTCTTATCGATAGTATTTGCCAGCCAGGCCCTGCTGTCAGGATGCTCAGGCAGCACAGGCGACGCTGCCCCGGAAACGCGGGATAAGCTGCGGCCGCTCGTGGCATTGCTGATCAAAAATGGCGGCTTCGAAGCAGATTCAGCCTGGACGCGATCCGCACCGCCGGGTTTCGCGCGGTATGCAGATTTCGATTTTGACCGCAGATATGCCGCCACCGGCACACGCAGTGGGCGTATCAGCATCAGGCGTCATCCCGGTGCCGGGGAGGAGAAAATTCTGCATGCCTGGTCACAAAAACTGCTGCCCGGCGCCGCCGGCCACACGGTGCGTTTTGGCGGCTGGGTTCGGGTGCGGGGCACTCCGGAAGTTCACCTGGCTGTCGAATATGAACCCGTGATGCCGCTTGCCGGGGAAAAAGTTGTCGCAGAGAAAATCACGATCGAACCTCTGCCCCGGGCGGGGTTCAGGCTGTTTCAAAAAAGGGTGCATATCCCTGCCGGTGCCCGTAACATCGTTTTCTATGCCGGTCTCAGTTCTATCGGCGATGTCTGGTTTGATAACCTTTTTGCATTTATCGATACAACGCATGCGCAACAGTAGCAGCGTGCGCCGTTTTCTCAACCATCAGCTTCTGAATCCCGGAACTCCATGAAAGACTCATCACGCACAGCACAACTTTTCGCTTTTGTTTTATTTTCTCTGGCAGGAATTGGGGGAACGCAATTGCCCGCAGCTGAACCGGCCCCGGGCCTGATCATCAGACTGAAACAACCGGCCGGAGCAGCCAAAACCGCCTCGTCGCGTCTTGTACTCACGGAAGTTTTAAACCGTGCGGGTGTGCAACAACAGGTCGTACAGGTTGCGCAGGTTTCGCCGGCCGCAGCAGGCACTCCGCTGGAACGCTGTTTCGTGCTTTCACTGCAGGATGATGTGGAAAACGTGCTGAACAGGCTTGCCACAGATGAACAGGTCGAGTACGTACAGATTAACCACAGGCTGAAAGTGCATGAGATCACTCCGGATGATTCCCTGTTTTCCGAGCAGTGGGGCATGCAGGCTATGCGGGCGCCGCAGGCGTGGGATTTTATCGCAAAGGGGGAGCCGGTACCAGTGGCCGTGATCGATACAGGTGTTGACTATCGCCACCCGGACCTTGATGGCCAGTTGTGGGTCAATCCCGGCGAAGACCTCGATGGCAACGGCCGGGTCGATGAGTCGGATTTCAACGGCATCGATGACGACGGCAACGGGTTTGTCGATGATCTGCGCGGATGGGATTTCACTGATGCACCGAGTTTTATCGACAGCGGGGATTATGCTGATCGCGATAATGATCCGGATGATGAACATGGCCATGGAACCGCAGTTACCGGGATCATTGTGGCCCGGGCGAATAATGGAATCGGCATAGCGGGTATGGCTTTTCAGAATCGGGTGATGAACCTGCGTGCCGGCACCAGCCTGGGCTTTCTCGAGGAAGATGATGTCGCTGCGGCGATCATCTATGCCGTCGCCAATGGCGCCCGGGTGATCAACATGAGCTTCGGTGATGTCGTGGTTTCGCCGATGCTGCGCGATGTTATCCGCTACGCCTGGTCCCAGGGCGTGGTGCTCGTCGCCTCATCCGGGAACTCGTCCACAGACCAGCCGCACTATCCATCCGGATTTCAGGAGACGATTTCCGTCGGCGCTATCGCTGAAAATCGCGTTCTGGCCAGCTTCTCCAATTTTGGCACTACCATCGACGTAGTCGCGCCCGGGCAGAATATACCCACTACCCGTCCTGGTGGCGAGTACGGCCGCTTTGCCGGCACCTCGGCCTCGGCGCCCTTTATCTCTGCCGCTGCTTCGCTCATCCTGCGCCGCAATCCCGAATTCGGCCCTGAACAGGTACGCACTGTACTCATCGCTGCAGCAAAAGACCTGGGCGAACCGGGTTGGGACCGGTTTTACGGCTCTGGCCTTCCAGACCTCGTCGATGCGTTGCAGATTCAACAGGCAGGCACCGTATCCCTGATCAGCCCATCCATGGACGCGGGCTTTGCCGGCGAGGAAATCGCTGTCATCGCTACCGCGACCAGCGCTTTTGCGGAACGCATCGAGCTCAGTTATGGTGCCGGTGACAACCCGGAAACATGGTTTCCTGTGGCTGTGCTGAAAAATGAACAAATCGTCGAAGATACCCTGGCACTGTGGGATGTCTCGGCTCTGGAAGATACAACCTGGACGCTGCGCTTGCAGTTATTCACACGCGATGGCCGGGTGTTTGAAGATAAAAACCGCATCATCCTCGATCGCACAGCTCCCCGTCTCAGCGTTCCGGAGCACCTGCCCATGCTCGATGGCGATCATCCCAGCGTGCTGATTTCTTTTGCAAGTGATGATATCACTTCAGCGCGCATTTTCTGGCGGCCTGTTGGAAGTGCGGATCCATTCTCCGAAATCGTGCTCAACTATGTGACCCGCAACCACCGTTTTAATTTCTCTTCCCTGCTGTCCGGCGGCCGTGAGGTGGAGTACTATCTGCTGGCACAAAACCGTTCCGGTCTGATCACTTCCACAGACGATGAGCAGAGACAGCGGCTGGCTTTTAGCGATGAAAACCTGTTCAAGCTCGAATTCGCTACCGAATCTCTGGCCGCTCCGGCAGGGTTACTGCTCGACAAGCTGAGCGACTTTGATGGCGATGGCGACCGGGAACTGGTGATGTCGGTGTATGACGAGGGGTGGTCTCTCGGCCCCATGGCGGTTTATGAAGCGACTCCAGCGGGTTTTGCAGAAGTTTTCCGCACAGAGCATCTTGCCATTCCCCGCGATGTTGGCGACAGCGATGGCGATGGCCAGCTCGAAATTCTGGCCGGAGCCGGTCAGGTCAGCCTGATCTATGAAGCAGTGGAAAAGAACGCTTTCCCCTCGGTCATTTCCTGGGTGGACAGCTCAGATTTCTGGGCGGCTCGTTTTGCAGATACCGATGGCGACGGCCGGGTTGAGATCATCGGCCGGCAGGGAGATGTGTGGCAGGTTCGCGAGTACGACGGCGCCGGAGATTTTACCCTGACCGCTGAACTGCCCAATTTCACACCGGGCCGTAACCTGACAGGCGTGCCGCACGCGGAGGTCGGTGATTTTGACGGTGACGGCCGCAGTGATATCCTGCTCGGTGATTATGATGGCGATATTTATATGTACGAGATCGATGGCCAGGGACGCTCTGTCCCGGTATGGTCGGACAGCCTGCCCCTGTTCGATACGGCTGATTTCATCGCCTCGGGTGATTTTGACGGCGATGGTATTACGGACTTTGCTGCTGCCGCCCACTCAGACCCGGCCCTGAACAGCGAGTCTGAGTTCGATGCCCGCCATTGGCTGGTGCGTTTGTACCAGAGTACCGGAGATAATAACTACGAAGTGCGCTGGCAGAAACGACTGTATGGCTTTTATCCCCCCGGCGATTTTGACGCTGGTCTCGCTGCCGGAGATGTCGATGGCGATGGCCGTGATGAGCTGCTCATCAGTCTGTTCCCGGATATGTATGTCGTGCAGTTTCAGCCGCAGACAAATGCGTTTGAGCCGGTCTGGCATTTTCGTACGGTGCGTTCCAATACGGTGATCGTCGATACCCTCTATCCCGGCCGCAGGCAGATGATCGCCAACACCAGCTCAGGGCCGGCCGCTTTTGAGCTCAGCTCATCGCCGGATCGTTTGCCGGTGCCTGTGCGCGTAACGGCTCGACCTCTCGATGCCGGTACCATCGTTATTTCCTGGCAAAGTTCAGGCGCGGGGAACCAGTTCCGGCTCTTTCGCGGCACTTCAGCCGACAGCCTGTCTCTTTTGGCGATCGTCACAGATGAGCTGTTTACAGATAGCACTGTCACAGCCGGGATAACCTATTTTTATGCTGTCACAGCCAGGGATACGACCGGAGTTTTAACAGAGAGCCGTCTTTCGGCAGTGGTTTCCGCCCTGCCCGGCAAGGGGCCGGCTTTGCTGCAGGCCCGGTACATTCCGCAGGATCATGTGCAGTTGCTTTTTTCTGAGCCTCTGGCCCAGGAGGAAGCCCGGCGCCAGGGCAATTACAGGATCGATGACGTGCATCCTCTGAGCGTCGTACTCGCAGGTGGCGGCCGTGAGGTGCTGTTGACATTTGAAGTCCTGAGCGAAGGGAGCCATACTGTACAGGTTCGTTCGATTACGGATCTCGACCAGACGCCGATCGATCCATCCGCTTCTTCCGCCGAGTTTTTCGTGCCGGGTAAATTGCCACGCTTCTATCTCACGGGCGTGGAAATAGAATCTCCCCGGCTTTTGGCGGTACGTTTCAACCAGTCCGTCGATCCACTCACTGCCGCACGGGCTGGGAACTATTCCCTCAGCACACCGCTGGTTGTCGGCTCTGTCTCCCTCGATTCAGTGGATCCCCGCCGGGTGCTGCTGTATCTTGCACAGGGCAAAATAGCCGCTCTCGGTCGTGAATATCTCGTGCAGGTCAGCGGCGTCACAAGCCGGAGTGGTGTCGCTTTGCGCCCGGGTGAGGGTGATGTGATCGGCTTCACCGTGACCAGGGACGACCTGAACGCGGTTTTTGCCTATCCGAATCCTTTCCACGCCGGAAATGATCGCCTGGTAACCATCGCCGGCCTGCCGCGTGTTGCTTTTATCCAGATATTCGATGAGCACGGTCGTCCCGTGCGCGAACTTACAGAAGCCGATGGCAACGGCGGCGTAAGCTGGGATGGCCTGGATGCCGCCGGCAATCCGGTCCCCTCGGGAATATACCTCGTCCGCGTACGCGCCAACGCCGGCGAGCAGTACACCAAAATAGCGGTGGTACGATGAAAAAAAACTGTCTCCGCGTTGGCCTGACAGGCGGCTTTGGCTGTGGGAAATCCACAGTGCGGCATTTTTTACACGAGCAGGGCGTCGCAACCATCGACGCTGATACGCTGGCGCGTGATATTGCAGCAACCGACGCCATCGCTGTCGCGCAGATAAAAGAGGCCTTCGGCGATGATATCTATAGTGCTGATGGCGAGTTACAGCGCCAGCTTCTGGCCCGGCGCGCTTTTGCCTCCCCGGAACGGATCGGGCAGTTGAACCGCATTATCCATCCCCGTGTGCGTGCGCTTGTGGATGAGCAAGTAGCCGGTTATCGAACTCAGGGACACCGTTTTGTGGTTATCGAAGCGGCACTGTTTTATGAAACCGGCTGGTACAAGCAAATGGATTATATGGCGGTCGTGACTGCACCGGAGGACAAACGCCGTACCTGGCTGGAAAAAAAACGCGGCTTCAGTCAGGAAGAGATCGACAGGCGTTTGCAGCATCAGCTCCCGTTGCAGGAGAAAGAAGCCAAAGCGGATTTTCTCATCCGCAATGAAGGAGACCTCGACGAGTTACGCCGGCAGACCCGGAAGTTGCTCGAATGGCTGCAGCTCAAGTCTGCAGAATGAGCCGGATTTTTCATAAAAAAAGCGCATTGCACCCACAGCGAGATAAAAGCGAAGGCTCTTCCTCAAATCGTACGGGGTGACTTTCAGTTGGGGCAATCGGCAGAGCGCCCGGATTGTATCGCGACATTCATGTCGCGAAGGATGATACATCTCGTGATTCAGTCTGCTTTAATGAGTATGGCTTCGACGCGACATAAATGTCTGGGTACGGGAGGGCAAGTGTATCGCGACATTCATGTCGCGCGTATCGAGAACACAGCATTCGCAACACAACCGAATTATATCGTCACCAATCTCCAAAATTGGGCCGGGGACAACTATCATTTTTACAGCTTTAACACCGATTCTGACTTGCAAAACGATAATTCCCCGGGCCACACAATCTGAGGAAGAGCCAAACCGAAAAAGTTTTGTACTCTGGGGTGATTTTTTACTTCATCCGTCACCCTGGTTCTCTATCTTTTGATGGCAACGGCCCCTGACCAGCGGTTCTCCCGGCTGGCTGTCAGGAGCTGCCATTAACCAGTAACTGCCAACCCGGGGGCAGGGGAAATGCAGAAACGTCCTTTTGTGCCGGTCGCACTTGCTTTTATTCCCGGAATTCACCTGGCTCAACAGGTACATCTTCCGGTCTCAACCGGCATGTTTGCCACAGCCGGGCTTTTGCTTCTCGCCCTGCTCATCCAGCGCTTCAGGGTTGTGGCAACGATCTGCATCCTTCTCGCTGTTTTGTCCCTCGGTCTGATCGCGCATCGCATCGAACACATCGCTGTAAGGCCACCAGCCGTCGCGGCTCTGCTTCCCTACCAGAAAGTCGATGCCATCGCCCGTGTCACCTCAGCGCCGCAACTGCGTTCGGGGCGGGTGCAGATGAGAGCACAGATTCTGGCAATGCGCAACGGTACGACAGTGCAGCCGGCAGTTTTTCGGGTGCGGGTGGTCGCCCGCTCTTTGCCGTTTCCGGTGCGAATCAACGATGAAATTTTTCTGCGCGCGGACTGGCAGCCACCTCGCGGCCCACGCAACCCGGGTGAATTTGATGCGCGTGAGTGGTTTGCCGTGCAGGGCCTGGCCGGAACGCTGCACCTGCGTGAGGGAGGCGTATTACAGAAGATCGGTTCAGCGCGCGAGCCGGCTCTGCCCATCACAACGTGGACGAACCATGTCCGCGATCACATGCGTGCGGTGCTGCAGGATTTGCTGCCGCCTGCTACCGCTGCTGTCGTTACCGGGCTGATGCTCGGCGAGCGCAGCGAAATCGATGACCAGACTCTCGATGATTTCAAACGCGCTGGTATCATTCATGTCCTCGCGGTTTCCGGGCTGCATGCGGGCTTCATCATGATGCTGGTGTATATTGCAGGCAGTTTTTTCGCGTTGCCGCGTTCCACTCTGTTGTTGCTGAGCCTGCTCGGTGTCTGGGCTTTTGCCTTGCTGACCGGCATGAAACCACCGGTCTTCCGCGCGTCGTTGATGGCCTCTCTTTTCGTCCTCGCTGCGGTAGGCGATAAAAACGCCGACGCCCTGAACCTGCTCGCTTTTGCAGCGCTTGGTATTCTGCTTCTGCGGCCGGGTGATCTGTATGGCACCGGCTTTCAACTTTCTTTTGCCGCAGTCGCCGGGATCGTGATGATCCATCCGGTACTGGAAAGGCTTCTGAAGAAAATCCGTGTTGTAAAACGCCTGTACGCATACACCCTGCCGCGCTGGATTATTTCGCTCATGCTCGTTTCTCTGAGCGCACAGATGGGCACGCTGCCGGTTTCAGCGGTTCATTTCGGCAGTTTTTCACTCGTGGGAATGTTATCAAACCTCTTTGCCATCCCACTGGTTTTTGTCGCAGTGGCTACCGCTTTTCTGGCATTGCTCAGTTATGCCATCCTGCCGGTGCTGGCTGTCCCTTTTGCTGCCGCTGTGCACGTCGTCATCACGTTGGTCCTGGTTCTCGCTGAGCTCATGGCCCGCGTACCGTATGCAGCGGTTACGGACTGGTATCCGGCGCCGGTTTTCGTCCTCGTGTACGGGTTGGCTTTGGCCTTATTGCTGGTTCAGGCCACGCATGCCCGGTTCTGGTGTGTTGCCGGCATTCTGTTTGTGCTCAACTATTGGGCATGGGTTCCTGTGGTAAATGGCGAAGCCCGCCTGCTGCGCATCACCTGCCTTGATGTCGGCCAGGGAGATGCTGCACTGGTGCAGGCACCAAATGGCAGGACGCTGTTGATCGACGCCGGGCCGGCCTTTGAGGATTTCAGCGCAGGCGAAAGGCTCATTCTGCCCTTCCTCCGGCGGCAGGGCATCCACCGGTTGGATGCGGTGCTGGTTACCCACCCGCACCTTGATCATTTTGGAGGGTTGTTTGCGATTGCCGGGGGAATCCCGATCGGGAAGGTGATTCTCGCGGACACGGCATACGCCAGCTCGAGCTTTCGCAAGCTTTTGAGTTTATTGAATTTTCGGAATGTGCCGATACAAATAGCCAGACAGGGGGATGTACTCGATGATTTCATGCCTGTTCTCGGCCTGGTGTTCGGGCCACCGGCAGATCTTGCCGGCCTGAAGAAGCACGTGAATAATGCTTCCATCGTTCTCGGGCTGTACTATGGCAAGACTTCTTTTTTGTTCACCGGTGATGCGGAAAAGATTGCGGAAGCCCGCCTGCTGGCTTATGGCATGCTGCTGCGGGCGGATGTGCTCAAAGTCGGGCACCACGGCAGCCGGAGTTCGAGTACACCTCTTTTTTTGCAGCAGGTCCGTCCTGCCTACGCGTTGTTTTCTGCCGGAGCGTTTAACAAGTATGGCCATCCCGAAGCCACCGTCCTTTCGCGTTTTCAGCAATTCGGAGCAGAGATGCACCGTACAGACTTGCGGGGAGCAGCCGTTTATATCAGCGACGGCCGGTCTATCCTTCGCGGGGTGGAATGACAGTTCGGCGAAGCAGCAGGCACAGCGGGTTCTACCGTGTTCTGACCGCGGCATGAGCGAAACGTTAAATTTTTCCAGCAATGAGTTATCAGTTATGCATGCTTTCCTGTACAGAGTGTACATATCCGGATGAAACAGGGTACGGGAAAAGGATTTCTTTCTCCTGCTTCGGAAACAGCCTTGAATCTTGCTATCCGAAGTTGTATATATATACAGGAGAGTGGAATATTTTTGTGCAACTCTGGGGAAGGAAAGGTACTATAATAAATGTTCATACAGAAACTCAGGAACGAGGACTCCACTTGTTCTGCAGTACATCCATTAACTAAGGAGCCCGATTGTATGCGTATTCCCTCACATACAGGCATGCGGCTGATGCGTCATTTGATTTTGCCGGTTCTGGCGGGGGTTCTTGCCTTTGGCTTCAGCGGTACAGAGAACCTGCGCAACGTTTACCCCGAACCCGAAGCGCACCACCCGCGAGTTGCGAAAAAACTCGCATCCATCCTCCCCAGACTGCATTATAACCATCAGGAGTTGAGTGACTCCCTCTCGAGTATTATCTACGAAGGCTATGTGATCGAATCCCTCGACCCGAACAAAGCGAACTTTCTCGCTTCTGATTTGCAGGAGTTTGAGGAGTTTCGTTATCTGATGGATGATTTTCTGCTGCGAGGAAATCTCGAGCCGGCGTATTATATTTTCAGTATTTTCAAAAAGCGCTATAACAATCGCATCGATTATGCTCTGAGCTGCCTGAACAAAGGGTTTGATTTTTCAAAAAAGGAAGTTTACGAATTTGACCGGGAAAACAAGAGCTGGGCGAGAAGCACCACCGAACTGGATGAGTACTGGCGGCAGCGGGTGAAGAATGATGCTTTGAATCTTAAACTCGCCGGTAAAGAGTGGGATGATATCGTCGAGACTTTGACCAAGCGCTATGAAAACCAGCGGCGTGTCGTCAATCAGTATGACGGTGAAGACGTTTTTCAGCTTTATATGAATGCTTTTACCGAAGCTTTTGACCCGCACACGAACTATCTGTCTCCTTTTGATTCCGAAGGCTTCAAAATCCGGATGCAGCTCTCCCTGGAGGGGATCGGCGCTCAGTTGACGCGAGACTCGGAGTACACCAAAGTCGTCCGCATCATCCCGGGTGGCCCGGCGGATCGCAGCGGGCAGCTCAAGGCTGAAGATCGTATCATCGGTGTCGGCCAGGGGGAAAACGGTGAAGTCGTCGATGTGGTGGGGTGGAAGCTCGATGATGTCGTTGACAAAATCAGAGGCAAAAAGGGCACGGTCGTCCGTCTCGAGGTGCTACCTGCAGATGAGTCACACCTGGGTACGACCAAAATTATCAGCCTTGTCCGCGACAAAGTTAAACTCGAAGATGCAGCAGCCAAGAGTGACACTCTGCACCTGCGCCACCAGGGGAAAGAGTATGTCTTTGGAGTTATCGAGTTACAGTCTTTTTATGCAGACATACAGGCACAAAGCCGTGGTGACCGAAACTACAGAAGCTGCAGCCGGGATGTGCGCAAACTTCTCAAAAAACTCCAGAGCCAGGACGTGGATGGTGTGATCATCGATCTGCGCAACAACGGAGGCGGTTCTCTTTCAGAGGCTATCAAGCTGTCCGGGCTTTTCATTCGCAAGGGTCCGGTCGTGCAGGTACGCAATTCCACCGGTTATATCGAAGTGAACAATGACCCTGATCCGGATGTCGCTTATGACGGTCCCCTCGCTGTTCTCGTCAATCGGTACAGTGCCTCGGCTTCAGAGATTTTCGCCGCAGCGATTCAGGATTATCAACGCGGTATCATCATCGGTTCGCAAACATACGGAAAAGGAACGGTACAGCACCTGCTGCCGATCGAGCGGTTTCTGCGCAACGAAACGGCAAAGCTCGGCCAGGTCAAGCTGACCATCGCGAAATTTTATCGCATCAATGGCGGCAGTACCCAGCACACGGGTGTGATTCCTGATATCCCTTTCCCGTCGCGGTACAGTATCGAGCATGTCGGTGAGAGCGCACGAAAAAATGCCCTGCCCTGGGATCAGATTGCACCGGTGAGCTATTCCGCTTATGGTAACCTGAAAAAGGCTATCCCGCAGTTGCTGCAACAAAGCAAACAACGGCAGGCAGAGAATATTGAGTTCAAGTTTCTGCGCGACGATTATCAGGAAAGCCGGAAAATGCGGGCGAGGACATTTATTTCCCTTAACGAGGCGGAAAGAAAATCTGAGCGCGACCGGGCAGAAAAAAAGCGGTTCATGCGGGAAAATGAACGCCGGAAACACCACGGGCTTCCCCCTCTCAAGGAAGGAGAAGATATCCCGAAGGATGAGGATCGTCAGGACCCCATGTTGCTGGAAAGTGCATACATCCTCGTCGATCTGCTCGCATTTTCAGATGACGGTCTGACAGGATATTTCCGCTGACATAATAGCAGGCCCGGATTCGCTGCACAGCCCAGTTCCGGGGCGAGAAAAGGTTGATATAAAAAAGCCGGTCCACAGTGATCGGCTTTTTTATTATGATCACGTGTGGCATATATCGTATTGCATATATGAAGGAATTATGCTGGATTTGCACGGCCGTAATTCGTACTATATCGGATGTGATGTCAGCATTTTTGGTATTTTACCTGGGCTCGATTTTTCAGGCTAACCCAGGTGTATGCCATGACCAGAGTTACAGAAATTTTGGAGTGATGATGCGGAAAATTCTTTTATTTGATATTGACGGTACGATCCTGCTGACCGGTGGTGCCGGCAAGCGCGCGATGAACCGCGCGTTTTATGATCTGTTTGGCATCGACAATGCCCTCGAACACGTTCACCTTTCGGGGATGACTGATCATTTGATCTATAAAAATGCCTGCCGGCAAAATGATGTGCCCTATACAGATGAGGAGCACGAAGTTTTTCGCGAGTCATATATCGTCTATCTGCGCGAGGAAATCGAGAAGCCTCACCCCGAGAAGCGAGTCTTGCCCGGTGTCGAGGCCCTGCTCGAACGCCTCGATGGCATGCCACAGGCGGAACTCGGTCTGTTGACCGGAAATTACCAGCAGGGCGCCATGACCAAACTGGGTCATTTTGGGCTGGATGGATATTTTTCATTCGGTGCATACGGCGATGACAGCGATGACCGCGATAAGCTGTTGCCTTTTGCCATCAAACGTTTCGAAGCACGGAATGGAAACGCCAGTGTCAATAGCGAATCGGTATGGATTATCGGCGACACACCTCGGGATATCTCATGCGCTCGCCCGCATGGAGCAGATGTCCTCGCTGTTGCGACCGGCAACTATTCGGCAGAACAGTTGCGTTCAGAAAATCCGACGGCGCTTTTGCCTGACCTGCAGAATACAGAGCAGGTCATCGCCGTTTTGCTCGGCGAAAACGTATCCACGAACAAAGCTGAAAAATAGTAAATCTTTTTCGGAACAAACGGGCAGGTACATGCGTTACATGCCATGAAAACACAAGATGCTTCACAGCCAAACGTCGTAACAGACTACGTTCCTTGTCGTTTTCCTTCCTCCTCAGAATCCCCGGATCATGTGGTGAGTGGTCCGGGGATTTTTATTTTCTTCTTGCACAAATCGCACAGATTTCAGACCTTCCCGAACATGGCCCGGGCGTGTCCCGTTGGCTGTGCTACAGTCATTCACCCATTTCAGGAGGTCGTAACATGAAAAGGATTTTTCTCTTCACAGCAGTCTCTCTTCTTTTTGGTAGTGCATCAGCTCTGTTGGCGCAGGATGCAGGCGCCGGTAGCCTCACTGTGGAACGTATGGTGATTGCCGAAAACGTCGTCGATCGTGAGCCGGAGGGCGACGGAACATCCTTTCCCGCGGGCACGGAAAAGCTCTACTGCTTCACGCATATCAAAGGCGCAGAGGGAGAAACAACCATAACCCATCGCTGGATGATGGGCGATTCTGTGATGGCAGACGTTCAGCTGCCGGTCAAAAGTACCTCGTGGCGGACATGGAGTTCAAAGAATTTTGTTCCCGGATGGGCCGGGGAATGGAAGGTGCAGGTTCTGGATGGTGCCGGGAATGTTTTGAAAGAAACCTCGTTTGTTCTGCAAAAAGAAGAATAGAGTTCCAAGGAATTATTGAAAACCAAAATGCCACCACACCCACCGATTTTCAGGCGGCTGTGGTGGCATTTTTTTTGGCTTTCTCAAATCCGGAGAACTGCTGTCTTTTTGAGAGGCCGGGGTGTACTGGTAAAGTGGGCGAGTTTCAGGCTGCGATAAATTGTGCACAACTCGCACCTCGGCATTTATGTCGCGTCACAGCCATTCCCCTACAGCATACTGCAAAGTATCGTACCGCGCGACATGAATGTCGCGTTACACAAGTTCGGTGTTCACATCAACGTTCTGCTTCGGGTCAGGGAGATGTATCCTCGAATTTGAACTGCCGCTGCAAATTCCTTTTTGGGCTTCTCGCAGTGTTCGCGGGGCCCGCAGAGTTTTTCGGTTAAAGTGGGCTAGTTTCAGTGTGCGATAAATTGTGCACTACTCGCACCTCGACATTTGTGTCTCGTCATAGCCATCCCCCTAGAGCATAATGCAAAGTATCGTGCCGCGCGACATGAATGTCGCGTTACACAAGTCAGGTGTGCTTTACGTGCTCAACCCACGCTTAGGGAATCTCGGATATCCAGCCAGCAATGTCCTCGATCACCTTTACCGAAACATGTCCGGGCTGCTGATATTCTGCTGGTGTGCTGCGCCCGCTGCCGCTGATAAACAGGTGGTTGAGATCATCATACAGGATGAAGCGGGCGAGGGGATTTTGGCTCAATGCCTGCTTCCAGCCCTCGAAATCAGCGAGGGATATCTGATAATCCCGACCGCCCTGTAAAACCAGTACAGGCGCGGTGATTTCGCGTGCTGCAGCGCGAATGTCATAGGCCAGCAGATCCTGCCAGTAAGCCGGGTAAAGACCGAGTGGTAACTCTCTGGCCGCGCTGTTATGGAGTGCGAGAGAATCCTGCAGCGTGGCGATCTGTTGCTGTAGCTGGTCGAGTTTTTCCTGTTCCAGCGGGCTGATCACACTATCGAGAGAGAAGATGTAGGTGTACTGTTCCTGCAGCAGAGAATAGAGGGGCCGTGTTGGCCCGGCCATGATGATAAACCCGGCGATCTTTTTATCGGCAGCCGCGATACGGGGGATGCTCATACCACCGAGGCTGTGCCCGAGAACAAAAACTCTGCTGCTGTCTATGGCCGGGTGAGCGCGCAGGAGCCTGACAGCAGCCAGGGCATCATCGATGACCTCTTGCTGCAGGGTGAGGGTTGCCGGGTCGAGCTCGCGGCCGTGCACGAGGGTGCGCTTGTCGTAGCGCAGCACTGCAATCCCCCGGCTTGCCAGTCCGAGTGCGATATCACGAAATACTTTGCTGCCACCGATGGTTTCGTCTCGGTCGTTGGGGCCGGAACCGTGCACGAGAACGACTGCGGGCACCGGGGCTTCAGTACGGGGCAACGCCAGGGTTGCCGGAAGTTCCCAGGGCTCTTCTCCGATGCTGAGCTCTTTTTCTGTGTAGCGTTTGGGGTTGGCATAATCCGGCAGAGGGAAGGCAGGAGCATCTTGCAACGGGAGAAAAAACAGACCGGAAATTTTCCCGTTCTGATCGAAAACAACTCTGCAGTCGAGACTTGTTTGGGCAAAAATGCAGGCAACGTTAACCATGATGTATGGCCCTTTTGCCTGGCTGAAGACCCGCCCCTGGCGCTGGAATTCACCTGTCTGCGCGATCAACCCCTGCCATATCTGTTTCAGCTTTTCTTCCGGCAGCTCGGAGCGCATCGTGGCATCGAAGTGCTGCATGATGGCGGCATAATCACCTCTGGCAAGTTCGTTGACAAAGGAGCGGGCCTGTTTCTCGAAGTTCAGGTTCTGGGCTGCTGCCGTACTGGTACTGAGAATCAGCAGGAACAAGAACCATCGATAGAGTGGTTTCATCGGTGTTACCCCTCCGGTAAAGTGAGAGATTTTCAGCGTCAAAACAATATATGAAAACCGATTGATCGCATGCCAGTAATCAGTTGAAACCGTGCCTGCAGGAATGCCGGCTCTCAGATGGTTGGCAACGGTTGCCCGGTGTGAATTCTGTTGCGTTTGCATACGAAATAACTATCTTCACATCGGCTGGTTCAGGGGAGAGTGCTTGCTGTACGTTTTCTGCACCGTTCGGTTCCGGAAATTATCCAGCCTCCCCATGTGCGTGTGTGCTGCGCGGGCCATTTTATTTTGGGATCGCGGCCGGGCCACATCAGAGTTTTTCAGGTTATCTCCTTACGGGAAGTTTTTTGCGCATGACTCGATATGATGCGATCATCATCGGTGCCGGGCATAACGGTCTGGTGGCTGCGGGCTACCTTGCCCGGGCCGGCAAGAAGGTGCTGGTTCTCGAGGCGCGGCACCTGGTGGGTGGCGCCAGTGTCACCGAAGAAGTCTATCCTCATTTTAAATATTCGGTGTTCTCCTACGTCGTCAGTATTTTGCGGCCGGAAATCATCCGTGATCTGCGTCTGGCCGAACATGGTCTGGCGATCCTGCCGCTCGAGAGCACGCTGACGCCTCTGCCTGATGGTCGCTGCCTTTACCGGGATGGCGATCCATTTCGTACCTGGAGGGATATCGCCCGCTTCTCGCGCCGGGACGCCGACGCCTATTTCGAGTACGGCCGCGAGATGTTTTTTATGGCCAAGGCGGTGAAGTATATGCTCGGAATCGTGCCGCCGGACCCGACTTCATTGCACCCGCGGGACCTCGCAGGTTTGCTCAAAGTGGGCAAACACATGGCAGGGCTTG